>QCPI01000045.1 GCA_003212625.1 Prochlorococcus sp. AG-436-J02 | reverse complement strand
AAGAAAAAAGTCAAAAGCCATTACTCGTTGCTGCTGATACATACAGACCAGCGGCTATTGATCAATTAGTAACCTTAGGGAATCAAATTGATGTAGAGGTTTTTAATTTAAGTTCCAGTTTGAAGCCTGAGGAGATTGCCAGAAAAGGCTTGGAAAAAGCTAGAGAAGAGGGATTTGACACTGTTCTTGTAGATACTGCTGGCCGACTGCAAATAGATACAGAAATGATGGGTGAGATGGTTCGAATTAAAGAGGCAGTTCAACCTGATGAGGTTTTGTTGGTGGTTGATTCAATGATTGGGCAAGAGGCCGCAGATATCACGAGAAGTTTTCATGAAAAAGTAGGGATAACAGGAGCTGTCTTGACAAAGCTTGATGGAGATTCGAGAGGTGGAGCTGCTCTTTCGATTAGAAAAATCAGCGGGAAACCAATCAAATTTATAGGAACAGGAGAAAAGGTTGAGGCATTGCAACCTTTTTATCCAGAGAGGATGGCAAGCAGAATATTGGGGATGGGTGATGTTTTAACTCTTGTAGAAAAAGCCCAGAAAGAAGTTGAAATTGCTGATGCAGAAATCATGCAAAAGAAGCTTCAAGAAGCAACTTTTGACTTCTCAGACTTTGTCAAGCAGATGCGGATGATAAAACGAATGGGTTCTTTAGGGGGATTGCTAAAAATGATTCCCGGGATGAATAAAATTGATGATGGAATGATTAAAAGTGGAGAAGATCAACTTAAAAAAATCGAAGCAATGATTGGTTCAATGACAGCGGATGAAAGAATTAAGCCTGAATTATTGGCAGCACAACCATCAAGACGTCGAAGAGTAGCAAGTGGAAGTGGGCATCAGCCAGCAGATGTTGATAAAGTTCTTGCCGATTTTCAGAGGATGAGAGGTTTAATGAAGCAGATGTCTACAGGGGGCGGACTTCCTGGAATGGAAGGAGGACTTCCTGGAATGGGTGGACTGCCTGGTATTCCTCCATCAAGTGGTAACACCTATCAGTCAAGGAAAGGAAGAGGAGGCTCTGGCGCGGGGCCACGAAGACAGCGACCAGTAAAGAAAAAGAAAGGTTTTGGTGATCTTTAGAGATAACAAAGGGGGAAACTAAACATCAGTAGAGTATTATTTAAATTAAGAACCACTGAGTTCAATCCACTTACAAATAAATCGAAGATGATCAAGCTCCGCCTAAAGCGGTTTGGTAAAAAACGTGAAGCCAGTTTTCGTCTAGTTGCCAGTAACAGCACAACAAGGCGTGATGGTCGTCCACTACAGGAATTAGGCTTTTACAATCCACGAACCAAAGAAACCAGGTTAGATACTGAGGCATTGAGAATTCGATTAGGACAAGGAGCTCAGCCAACAGATGCTGTAAGAGCTTTATTAGAGAAAGGAGGACTCCTATAAGAAAATCCAGAAGCTATCAAGGCGAAAGCCGCAAGAAATCCTGCATCTTCTGACCCTCTTCTGTACCAATTTATGTAAAGTTTTGACTGCTCTTTGGCAGTTAAAAATTTCCTAATTTGGAGGAAAAACAACTCAAAATCATTCTGATTTAACCCTGCTATTCTTTCTGAATTTCTTTTACCTTCTAGACCACCCCTTTTATTAACAAAATCTTCCAAAAGCCTCAATCCTTCCTGATGCGCTTTCTCGTCTTCTTTGTCTCTACTTAATAAATCAAGAATTCTATATGGAAGTAGAGTCTCTAAATCAGCTTCAAGAGTTTTTCGTTCTTCAACAAGCTTTCCCATCCTTTGTAATAGCTGAATACCTTCCTGAAGCAACTCAGCACCTGAAGCATATCTTCTGCACGCCTGCTCATCCATAGAAGCGTCTCTACAAGACAATGCTGCTATTAATGCCAAATCAGACTCTCTACCACTACCCAATGCAGGTGCCTGCGGAGGTTGCAATGCTTTCTTTGCTAACTTGAAAGCCTGAAGTGAAGAATTAGATTCCCAAAGCAGAAGCAAACCAGCGACTTCTCGTTTAGAAGACAACTCCAGTCCTGATGAGCCATCAATAAGCGCAAGTTCATAGGATTGTCGCTGAGTGGGATTAGAGAGAAGATCCGCAGAAAGTCTTAAGAGCTCAG
>QCPI01000044.1 GCA_003212625.1 Prochlorococcus sp. AG-436-J02 | reverse complement strand
AGAGAACATTATGAACAAATAAATAATCTATTAATAAGATTTAAAAATGATAATCTTGATCAAAATAATTTATTACTTAAATCATTAAAGGAAAGAGATTCTGATAATTCTAGAATTATTCAACTTGATGGTAATCATCTAACCCCAGTTAGTCTGGGGCTAAGAGATAAGTTACTAAAATCTAATTTCAAAAGTTCCTTAAAATATAAAGAAATTGATTTACTGGTCAATCAAATAACTAATTGGAAAACTTAATGTCAACTTCTTAATTTATCTAAAACTGATCTGTCCTCAAGAGTACTGGTATCTCCACTTATTTCGTCACCAGAAGCCAATGCCCTCAGAATTCTGCGCATTATTTTTCCACTTCTTGTTTTAGGAAGAGCATCAGTAAATTTAATTTCAGCAGGCTTAGCAATAATTCCTATTTCATTTACGACATGTTTTTTTAATTTTGCGTCAATATTTTCATTTAAGTCAGCTCCTGTTTTCAATGTAACAAAAGCAACTATTGATTCGCCTTTTACGGTATCAGGTCTACCAACAACTGCTGCCTCTGAGACCAACTCATGACTAACTAAAGCTGATTCTATTTCCATAGTGCCAAGCCTATGACCAGAAACATTTATAACATCATCAACTCGACCCATAACCCAAAAATAACCATCTTCATCTCTTCGAGCACCATCTCCAGCAAAATATATTTGCTTGTGATCTGAAGGTTTTAAATATTCCCAGTAACTCTCTATAAATCTTTTTTCATCTCCATAAACATTTCTCATCATTCCAGGCCATGGTCTTTTAACTACTAAATATCCACCTTCATTATTACCTACAGAATCTCCATCTGAATTGACCACATCAGCTTCAATTCCAGGTAAAGGAAAAGTTGCTGATCCTGGCTTCGTCGGGGTAGCTCCAGGGAGAGGACTAATCATTACTCCCCCTGTTTCTGTTTGCCACCAAGTATCCACTATTGGACATTTCCCTCCTCCAATCACATCTCGATACCAAATCCATGCCTCAGGATTAATTGGCTCTCCAACCGTTCCTAAAAGTCTCAAACTAGATAAATCGTATTGGTCAGGAATATTCTTTCCCGCTTTCATAAAGGCTCTTATAGCGGTTGGAGCAGTATAAAATATCGAAATTTTGTGCTTCTGAATTACATCCCAAAAAGCTCCTGGATTTGATGGTCTAGGAACTCCTTCATACATAACAGTTGTTGCACCGTTAGATAGCGGACCATATACGATATAACTATGCCCAGTTATCCAACCCACATCAGCCGTACACCAATAAACATCATTTTCACGAATATCAAAAATCCATTTAAAAGTTAAATGAGACCAAAGATTATAGCCAGCAGTTGTATGTACTACTCCTTTAGGCTTACCTGTAGAGCCAGAGGTATATAAAACAAATAAGCAATCCTCACTATCCATTTGTTCTGATAAACATTCTTCTGATTGAATATCTACAATTTCATGCCACCAATAATCTCTAGCCTCATTCATAGCGATGTTTTTTTTGGTCCGTTGCACAACTAAAACTGATTGGACCTTTGGACAAGCACCCCCTTCTAATGCTGAGTCAACAGCATCTTTGAGAGGAATTACTTTATCTTTTCTAAAGCCACCATCAGCTGTAATTATTGCTTTTGCTTCTCCGTTAATCAATCGATCTCTAAGGGCCTCAGAGGAGAAGCCTCCAAAAACGACTGAATGTGGTGCTCCAATCCTTGCACAAGCAAGCATTGCAATTGCCGCCTCCGGCACCATAGGCATATACAAAGCGACAAGATCTCCTTTACCAATACCTATAGATTTGAGTGCATTAGCTGCTTTGCAAACTTCTCTATGTAATTGTGTGTAGGTATATTTTTTTTGATCACCCGGTTCACCTTCCCAAATTAAGGCAATTTTTTCAGCCGTTGAACTATTTAAATGACGATCTAAACAGTTAAATGAAATATTGGTTTTTCCTCCTTCAAACCATCTTGCAAATGGTGGTTTGGACCAATCAAGGACTTTATCAAAAGATTTAAACCAATGTAATTCTTCTCTAGCAGCATCACCCCAAAACTTATTTGGATCTGATTTTGCCATCTCTGACATTTCCAAATACTTAGAAAAAGATGAGATTCTACTTTTACTGGCAAACTCATCAGAAGGATAAAAAACCCTTTGTTCCTGAAGAACTGACTCAATAGAGTTAGAATTGTCTGAATTCATGAAAGATAAAAACAACTTTTCATTTATTGCATTCAAGCTATTTCTGACCAAAAGGCTTGAATAGTGAAACTCTTATTTAAAACAAATTCATAATGAACAAAAATTGGAATTTTCCTAAAGGATTTTTATT
>QCPI01000043.1 GCA_003212625.1 Prochlorococcus sp. AG-436-J02 | reverse complement strand
CAACCTTCCCAACCAGCTATCAACTCATCACCAATTGATTTGATTACAGGATTTATCAGTGCACGTTCAGGCAAAGGATCAGCATCGGGGTATCGAGGGTTATGCCCCATACCGACCACGAAAACCCTCCAAGGTTCATCGATCTGTGGTGCCGCTAGCCCTGCCCCAGAGCAAGCCAACTTTGTATCGAACAGATCATCTATTAGCTGCTGTAGACGTTCACTGCCAAACCAGTCATCAGGGACTTCTGCTGCGGGTGCACGCAATGCTGGATGGCCAATTCGAAGAATATTTCTAATCCCCATGTACCAATCATGCCGCAATTAATAGACTACATCGACCCAACTCAGGGAAATGACATTGTTTTTTATCCTTCGATGTCAAATAAAAAACCTTACGACTGCGATGCGTTTAATGTCTGCCTCTATCTAAGCAAGATTTAGAAAAATCTTGGAAAACACTTACGTCCTTTTCTTATGAAACGAGGCAACATGAATGATCTCTAATCAGGCTGCTTTGAGAAAATCTTTTTCATCTTTCCAGCTTTGTTCAGCAATTCTGGCTATTAACTCTCTATTAACATTGCTAGAAAGTTTTTTGGAATATTTACGAGCTCTTACTTTTGATGCACCTCTAAAAAGCCCTTCCATTGCCAGTTCTATTTCTTTTTCTGTCATAGATATTTTGTGAGGGCACCAAACTTAACCAGAGGGATTCAGAAGCACAATGCGTCTTTAAACCTAAACAAACGAATAGGCAGAAACACCACATACGGTGGTCAGATATTCCTATTTGTGAGCACTTGTACTATATATATTTCCAGTCCTGTTGAGTGTTCAAGGAGCTTGAGTTTACTAAGCGCTTAAGTTTTCTTGAGAATCAACCTCCATTTTTTGGAGTCGGACACCCGCAAAAAGGTGATACGTTAGCCCTTTTGTAGATAGGTGAGATCGAGTGGGATGTTGATCTCTTATCTATTGTATGACTCGTTTTAAACAAAACAAATTCTACAAAAGTTCAAAAATAAATGGCAATTATGTTGCTGTACCTTTGAACTCAGATAAAACAACATCTCAAATCGATCAAGGCCTAGATCAACTTACGAAAGGCAAAGAAGCCCTTCGTTGGGAAAGGATTGGTTTACTGGATTTGGGAGAAAGATCAAATCAAAAGGATTAAGTTTGATCAAATTAAATCTAGAGAAAAAATTTCTTGATCGGATTAAAATTGAGCCATGAAACAAAGAAGCTCCCACCACACATAGTGCTTCAAGAATCGAAAAAAGAGATTTTCTACTTGGAAAACCCATTGTCTTCAGAAATCTCAATTCCTACATGGTTGAAATGTTTTCCTGATTAGTACATAGGAATGAGCTTTATAAAAGCCTGCTTGTTTAAAAGATTAAAGGATCACTAATAAATCGGAATTAAATGTCTGAAATGCAAGGATTTTTAACCTATATAACCAAGCTCAATCAAATCTGAAGTCAATATTTTAAATTTGCGATTGATTTTTCGTTGGCTCTCAAAAGGTGCAGCTGTACATATTTCATTTCCTCTAGTGGTTTTATGTGCTCTTTCCATGCCCCAACTTCTAAGTCGGAGATTTGTTTTAGTGCCCTTTGGCAATGGAGTGGATATCATTCTTGCACGCTGCATTTTTAAAATTACATTCTTTATATGTCTATCATGTAAGACAATTAAATCAATGATCAAAAGGCACAAAAATTCGTCACGTTTCTGCTCTGGGTGTCGACTAACAATTATAAAAATTAATCCTTTATTCATGTAATGCTTGATTGAACCAGATCAGCTATAACGAGCTGGAATTTAAATATCTTTAATGCGCCGTTTTTTTCTTCTTGCACTAACAGTTGGAATTTCTATCCCAATAGTTGCTTGTAGTCCAAAGAAGCAAACATCCCTTGAACCTGTGGTAGTAGAAACTCTTATTAGTGCATCTGAATCGTGGAATGGAGATTCTTTTAGGTATCCAAGAGGGCAAGCAGAAATGAAACTTGAGAAAATAACTGCTAAACCTGGCTTTAAAACACCTCTACATTTACATCCACAGCCTGGGATTATTTATGTACAGAAAGGAACTCTTTATTGTGAAACTAGTGACGGACAATCCTTGAGAGTAGGAGCTGGTGAAAGCTTCGCTTCATCCCAAGACACTGCTCATTATTGTCAAAATAAAAGCGATGAAGAGATGGTGGTTTTTAGCGCCTCAGCAGGAGCTAAAGGTAAAAAAACAACAATCCCCACTGAATAAATAATCGCTTTCTGATTGAATAAAGAAGGTTGACAGCCGATTTCGATAGGAACCAGAAGGACTGACTCAGGTCAGTCCTTTTTCTTTTCCCTATCGATTCACTAGGAAGTAGTACTTGAGTAAAAGCCGAGGTGTTTAAATCAAAAG
>QCPI01000042.1 GCA_003212625.1 Prochlorococcus sp. AG-436-J02 | reverse complement strand
GCTCTACCCCTGTCTTATCCCATGGAACTTTTGTGAAATCGCTTTCTTGAGAAAATGATATTGACTGACCTTCAATACTTAGGTTGTCCTGGTCGAAGCTTATTGCTTTGTTCCAACGGCCATGAACTGAATCAAACTCAAGTAAATGTGCAGCTCCGTTTGCATTACCGAATGGGTCATTAATATGCGTAATCTCGATATTTTCTCTATCCCAGAGCGCTCGAAGAACAAGTCGTCCTATTCGACCAAAGCCATTAATACCAATGCGCATAAAACTCCACTCGACAAATTACATGCATAGCATATATCAAGAATGATTGATGCATCTACTTCTGTTGATAGTTATAGGAATTCTTGTAAAATTAAAACATTGTTCTTGGACTGACGAATTAATGAGTACAGGTGTGGCCAATGAAAAAGCAATAGATTCACTCAAAGCCTTAGCGGAACCTATCAGATTGGAAATAATTGAATCCTTGTCCAGTGGAGAAAAATGTGTTTGTGACCTTATGGAAGAGACAGGTCTAGCGCAATCAAAAATTTCATTTCATCTTAAGGTTCTTAAAGAGGCTGGGGTTATCACAGATAGGCAAAGTGGGCGCTGGGTATATTATCAACTCGATACAAGAACATTAAAGTCTTTGCAGAATTGGATCAAAAGATTAAGAAAAGGGTGCAAAAATGAAGCTTCTTCTTGTGAATAAATTACTTGGAGAATAACTTCAGTATTTATTCTCTGGTAATGAATAAGCCAGTGAAAAATGTGTTTGCGATCTCATTATTTATTTAAGGCTAATGAACGACCTTTTCCAGTTCTTGGTGAAGATGAAAGAATAAAACAACTCCTTCAATTAATTAGAAATAAAGTTGAGAAAAGAGAGTTTGAATAATTGTTCAGTAGGCAGTGATGCAGGACAGTTATTGAGACAAGTGAGTCTACGGACTAAGTCAGAGACTTAAGAAAACCACATTCCACCATTCTTACTTGCTTCTAAAAAACACTTATTTTGCTCCTGTTGATTCTCAATAAGATCTTTGGACACGTCCATCGCAACTGTCTCATTCTTTGTGGGTTGAACTGTCACAGGCCATAGTCTTGAAATCCATGATCTTGTTCTTGCCCTTGCGAATGAAACCATTGAACAAATTCCTAAAAATTTGAGCCAACTAAATTAGCTCCCTATATTTTTATAGCTTTAAAAATCTGATCAGCTATTAGATCTGTCTTGAGATAAAGACGATGAAAAACAATATGTGCGCTTTAATTTGCTTAATTATATTTTTCTAAATGGGTGAATCATTACAGAAAGCTTTTTTCGGTGTCATTGCTCTTGGAGTCTCTTGTATTGCTATCGAATTAATACCTGTTTCGAGGCAAGCTGCATATTGGAATCGCTGTTTAGATAGCACAGTCGAATGGATAGATCAGGCAAAAGATTTAAAGGGATGGGATAAGAAAGCAAAAGAGTCTCTTGCCGTAGGTGTATGTAATGGAGCTGTATATGAACCGAAGTTGAAAACGCAATAAAGACACGCTTCCACGATGTACAAAAAGTAATTATAAGGGGTTGATATAGATGTGAGTTGTCTTCTTCCAGATGGATTCGATCTTGATTTCCGCTAATTAACTATTTCTATTTATCAACAGAAAAAAGGACTGACCTAAGTCAGCCCAGAGTATTCAGCCGAAAATGGTTTCAACTGTTGATAAGTCAATTACTTATTAAGATGCGTAGATTTTTTTCGCAGTAGTAACGAATTGCTCATCTGAGAACACAGCTTCAACTTCGCACATACATCCAAACCCTTTGATCCATGGAGCAGCGTGTTCCCACATCTTGCTGATATCAGTTGCTTCAGCGACGAAGCTACCTGTTCCATTAAGTGGGTTGGTTACACGCCAAAGAATTTTAAAGCCTTCAGTTTCGTCAGCTGGGCCACCAGCTTCAAGATATTCAAGAAATTGTTCTCCTCCTGCAAATGATGATTCCTGAGTAGGAAATGCCCAGTCAAGTTTAAAAAGTGCCATTGAAGGAAAAATATTGTGAATTTAATTTCTAACGAGAAAACAATATAAAAGATGTAAAAAGTCTTCCAACTAACATCAAATAATTTATTAGGGAATCTATTACTGGATGATTCTGTGTAGTATTTTCCGCTAACTACATTCTTGTTTTTTATGAGAGTATTTTTTGAAAATATGAGTGATAAAGATGGAAGCTCCCATTCAACACATAAATTTATTCAATGCAATGCTTGCTTTATATGTAATTGGGTATCAACTAACCATTTGCCTTGATTGGAGTTGGATTCCTATGAATAAAGAGGATTATCAACTTCCTTATCAAGATAAATGGAGTGTGAATCAACAATGATTCCTGATGTTTTTAATAAAGCAGCAGTTGAATCAAAATAATTTGGCTTTTTGCTACCAGACTTAGGAGGGATAATTGGTTTTTAGGAATGAATATGA
>QCPI01000041.1 GCA_003212625.1 Prochlorococcus sp. AG-436-J02 | reverse complement strand
TCTTATTGCATTTAATCAAGTAGATATAATAGATATTGCCAAAATGTTTCTACACTCGATTCGTGAACCCCATTTACCGCACTAATTAGATAAATTGTATTGAAGAACCTCTGACTTAAATTTGACTAAAGCGAAGCTCACATTACTTTTTGATGGTGGTTGCCCTCTTTGTTTAAGAGAGGTCAAATTCTTAAGATCTAGAGATACACTTAAAAATATTAGTTTTGTAGATATTGATTCATCAGATTATGAGCCAGATATTTATTCAGGAATAAGTTACAAAGATGCCATGGGTCGAATACATGCAATTAATGAATCAGGTGAAATCCTTAGAGATGTAACGGTTTTCAGAGAAGCATATCGATTAGTTGGACTGGGGTGGATATACGCTCCAACAAGATGGCCAGTATTAGGTCAATTGATAAATCATGTTTATAAAGTATGGGCACAATGGCGTCTACCTCTCACCAGACGTCCATCTCTAGAGCAACTTTGTAAAGAAAAAGAATTTTGCAAAAGGAATTAGTCGAATATCGACAAGTCCTCTATGGTAATCAGCTTAAAAGTAATAAAAAAAGCCCCTTCCGTAATAACAGAGAAGAGACCTTTTTATTAGATTAAAAGTTAGGACTAAACAATTCCAGGAATGATCCAGCCTGTTATTCCATAGTTAATGACTGCAGCAAAGAAACCCATCATCGCCAGACGACCGTTCATTTGCTCAGCTGTTTTCCAGTAGTTAGTTTCTTTGTTCATTACACTAAACCTGGAATGATTTGTCCGGTTGTTAGGTATGCACCGATTAGTGCCCAGCATCCAACAAATGCTGCGTAGCCATTAAGTCTTTCAGCAATTACTTTGCCTTCTTCGACTTTTGGTGTTTCTGTAGTTTGATTTTTCATTAAACGACACCTGGAATTAGTTGACCTGTTGTTAGGTAGATACCTGTCAGTAGAAAGAATGCCATCATGGCTGGTCTGCCGATGCTTCTTTCTAGGATTGTTTTGTTAGATGGTTGCATTGTTATTGGTAGTTATTGATTTAGAAAATCCCAGGAATGATTTGACCTGTTGTGAAATATGAAGCCAAAAGGCTGATCATACCGATCATTGCCCAACGGCCATTTGTCTTTTCAGCTTCTTCTGGGTAGTTGGTGTAGTCCTCGACAAGCTGAGGCTGTGTTTCACGGCCAAAGATGTTTTGCTTGCCGTACTCAGTGATTACCTGAGTTGAGGAAGAAGTTGTCATTACGGGAATTGAGTTGATGTATAAAATGTAAAGTATTAACTTTTATGGGTATGGGTACGGTCAGGTACGGGTTCTTCTAATCCTTAAAAGTTTTAAACATCAAACACCAAATACAGCAACTAATTAGAGAGACCCTTATTCAAGGATTAGATCCACTGATGATCCTGATAAGTTTAAATAGACCAAACATGAGTGTGTTTTCCCATCCTTGATATTTTTTTTTAAGTTATATTTTGCAAATCAACTTCAGATAATCAAGTCACCTTTCATACCTCCCGAACCTGATGATTTACAGACATTTATCAGCAAGTGCAGGACTATGGATATTGGAGAATTAAAGTCAAATATCGACGACTGGGAAGGAAAGAATGATTGCTCTATTCAAAAAGAGAACCTAGATGTTGCTAATAACGAATTAGAGCTTAAATACAAGGAAAGATAGGAACAAATAGACCTACTAACTAAGTCTCTTACTTCTTCATCAAGAATAGGTAGGTGGATGTCTAGTCTTAAAGCAGTTATCAAACAATTTGTAGATATTAAGAATTAAAAGCTAAAAATGTTTTAAAGGAGCTGGACAAGATTGCTGATATTTACGGTATAAGTTCCACTACTGTCAGAAGTTGAAGTATTGCTTAGTAACGAGCATAAAGATCAAACAAAATTCCACCAATAAACTCACCTAGTCCGAACCGTGACTTATTCTTTGGTTGTGCTGGAGTAGATGTGGTCATTACATGCACTGGCAAAGTCTATTAACAAGGATTGTTGAAAAGCCAATGAAAAGACCCGCAGGAATAGCCAAGCTAGCAATGATTGTTGCTTCGTTAATTCCGTACATGAGATTTAAGCGTTGGCGTTAGCTTTGCTTAGTCGTAGTTTTAAATAAAAATTGTTTAGTGGCTCTTTTATGGAAAGTATTTTTCCGTAGAACTCTTCGCAATGTTGAATTAACGGCGTGAAAGGATTCATGTCCATTTTTTTAGTCCTAAACGATTACTGAAAAAGAAAATCCCCACGATGGAGGGTTAGCTAATGGTTTTAATTACAAAAAAAGTGCAGACCTAATGAACTTTTAATGAGTTAGCGAAGAGGGGACTGGGATTTCGACGACCGTCCCCCGATCTATCTTGATGATGCTTCCGTATCACACCATCAATATGTGAATAATTTAGAAAGAACCTCTTAGGTCATGATGTTCGGTTTAGGTAGGGCTTTCCCACTCCCTTTTTAAAAACAGGAGGAGTAGACCAAAGATGTAGCAAGAGGAGGTCTTATGAGATTATTCACCCCCTTCACTATTCCTCAAAAGGAAAACTGCGACCTTTGTAGGATTAAAACTAATAAAAGAAAAGCAACTGAAAATCGATTCTTAGATCAATTATTTAAATTCCTCTACAGGGATAGGTTTGAT
>QCPI01000040.1 GCA_003212625.1 Prochlorococcus sp. AG-436-J02 | reverse complement strand
ATACTCCCTGCAGTACTTCTTCCAATACCAGGAAGTGCCATCCATTCATCGATCCTAAATGGCCAAGACGAGGGTTTAGAACAGCTATTTTCACCAATCAATTTAACTAATAATTTTGACGACTGATGTATGCGTTTAGCTCTTGAGTAATAACCTAGACCTTGCCAATGTAAAAGCACATCTTGTTCATTAGCATCTGATAAATAGCTGAGATCTGGAAACGTTTTAATCCATTTTTGCCAATATGGAATCATAACCTTCAAGTGAGTCTGTTGAAGCATGATTTCTGCAATCCAAATTTCATATGGAGAGATGCTTTCACCAGCTTTGGGGCGAGATCCATCTTTCTTTAATTTCCAAGGTATCCAATGACGACCATTGTTACTAAACCAATTTAAAAGCTCATTTTGAATATCATTCACTCGTTGAATATTTTGCATTTACACAACTCAACTCTTCGGATTATATGAAATTACAAAAATATAAAAGACAAACAGTTTAACTAATTTAAATAAAGTAGTCTAAGTTTTTAGTATTTAAATAAACATAAATTTCATCAAATAAATATTTTTAATCCTATTCATAAGAATCTTATCAAATAAATTATACCTATATAGTAAGAGCATGAAGAAAAGCAAAAAGCATTAAAAAACGTAAGTAAGAAGTGAAAATTGATACTTATTCTTAGAAAATACAAATATCTTGTTCACCTTGCTTTTAACTAAAAGTTTGCTAAGCAAAGGATCGCCAAATCAAACCATTACTAGTTCAAAAGACAAAAAACAATACAAAAATTATAAGACTATCAAAGGGGACTAGAGGATGACCTATATAAATTCATAACTAGTAAGGATAAAAAATGGAATGACATCAAAAAAGTCATTATTAAATTCTGTGTAGTAGTGTCTTAAGAGTAGAAATCCTAGATATGAAAGCAATCAATCCAAAGTTAATCATGAAGGTTATTGCAATCAATATCTTAGGTCTAATCAGCCTCCTCCTTATGATTGAAGGATGCTCATATTTAATATTAAAGCAATTAGAAAGAATAGAAAGAGCTGATAATAAACCGATGAAAGAGGATACTTCAGAGAAGGAGCAAGTTCCAGCAACTTGGAATTTTATCTTTGACCCAGCTGTTGGAACTGTGCATAAGAAAATAGACTATTTAACAAGTCCTAATAGTAAGGATTCAACCTCTAATAATGATTTATTTACCTATAAATCTTATGGGCAGAAATTACCAAATCTATCAATTATTGTTTTAGGAGGATCAACTTCAGATGCATTAGGTACTCAATTCTCAGGAATAAATGGAACCTGGCCTGATCATTTTTCTAAGATGCTATCTAAAATAATAAGAAGGAAAGTTTCCATTATAAACGCAGCTACAGGAGGCAACACTAGTTCACAAGAACTAATTAGATTAATTACATTAATGCAATATTATACACCTAATTATGTAATCAGCATGAATGGTATTAATGAATACTATTTTGAAAATATAGCAGAATTAAGAGATAATAGAAATACATATGCACCAAGAATGCTTGCAGATGCTTTAAACAGACCACATATTGTCATACCATATAAAAATAAGATGATCTGTAGTCATATATGCTTACCATCATCAATACTAAATTATCATATGCAAATTAATAAGCTGCTAAGAAAATATAAAAAAAGTAGACAAAGAAAAGAGGTTGATATTGCTAAATTTAATAATAATAAATCTAAAATAAAAACAGATAATATACTATCCGAGGAGAAGGTTAATCAAATAAATAGAGCTGCAAATATTTGGGAAAATAATATCTTATATATGAATGCAATCAGCAATGCACGAGGATCAGAATATTTTGTTTTCTTGCAACCCACTTGGGGGCTAGATATGACAAGAAAAAATGTATTGAATTTAACCTCAGAAAAAGAAATAGAAGGTTCAATCAAGCTCCTAAGAAATAATTATCTAGAAAGAATAAATTTGCTATATAAAATAATGAGAGAGAAATGTGAGAAAATTAATTATTGCATTGATCTATCACAAAATGATCAACTAACAAAAAATTATAACTTCTACTCTGATCCGAGACATTTAAATTCAGCTGGGAACAAAAAGTTATCTAGCGAGATCCTAAAATCATTTCGAGAAATTACAAATAAAGATGGATAAGAATATAAATACTAATTAATTATCATATTCAATAATTACAAATAATTTCCTGAATATCTTTTTTTGAAACTTATTAGCCATACAAAAATATTTTTATCAAAGAAGACATTATGCATGCTAATGCTAACAATTTAAATCAATATTTTACCTATAAATAAGATTCTTAAATTCTTAAATTCTTAATCAAACATATAATAAGTAAAACTTAGACACCTGAAGTGGATTGAACTATATGAATAAGATTTCACGAAATATTGAATTTATATAATAACATAAATTCACAAAATTTTACTTTACTAAAGATATGAATTAAGTGACAATAATTATATTCTGTTATAATTTTATGAAGAAATACTGGAATTGGAACAATCATCGAATTGCATGGCAAGTAGAAAAAAAAGATGAAAACAAAGATTGCAAAATAGCAATTGTTTTAATTCATGGTTTCGGCGCATCCAAAGATCATTGGAGATTTAATCAAAAAAATATTAGTTCAATAGCACAATGCTATGCAATAGATTTGGTTGGATTTGGAGAAAGTAGCCAACCGAATTCACAATTATTATATGAAAAGAAAACATCTAAAAATTTTCACTATTGCTTTGATAATTGGAGCCAGCAAGTTCTTGATTTCTGTACCGAAATAGTTAAAAAACCTGTCTTATTAATTGGAAATTCAATTGGAGGAGTTATAGCATTAACTACATCCAATAAATTATCTAATAAATGCTTAGGAGTGATATTAATTGATTGTGCTCAGAGGACAATGGATGATAAACGCCTAGGCGAGCAATCATTATGGATGCGCTTTCTGAGACCAGTAATTAAAACCTTAGTCAGGCAAAGAGTTTTAAGTTCGAACCTTTTCAAAAATGCAGCAAATCCAACTTTTATTGCAAAAGTTTTGAAGTTAGCTTATCCAAGTGGAAATAATCTTGATGAAGAGTTAATAGATATACTTTTTCAACCAACTCAAGGTAAA
>QCPI01000039.1 GCA_003212625.1 Prochlorococcus sp. AG-436-J02 | reverse complement strand
CTTAAAGAATCGAAAGAAGTGATTTTCAAATTGGATGGCATAAAAACATATTAATGGCACTAATCTTTAACTGATTGACAGCCTATTGCTATCGGAACCAATGGGGCTGACTAGGTCAGCCCTTTTTCTCGAAGAGCACATGCAAAATGTTTAGTCCCACACTTTGATTCCATTTGATACATCGAACTCAGGAGGAATATGTAATCCTTTAATTTCAGTTTTCTCAATTTGATGGCTTACTACCACGTTCACGGTTTAATTCCTGACACGCTTGCTCAATCAGAGGGTTATCAATTATTCGAGCAATACATTGCCAATGGAGCGCCAAAAGATAACTTCGATGGTTTTGAACTAATTAGTAGAGTTCATGCTCCTCAAACTGGGGAAGTCTTTGTCACCTGCAAGGCTGATAATCATTTAAAAGTGGCTGAACATTTTGCTATTTGGAGAGCAAAATTTGGTGTTGAGTGGGACGTTAAGCCAGTTTTCAACGATGAAGAAGTTATCAAAAGGAATAAGCAGGTTGCGGAAGAAATCGCAGCGATGGGGTGATTGAGGATTAAACAGAGAATTTATTGAAGGAGTATTTTTTAATACTGCGGAATTTTATTGAGCTATTAGATTTATTGGAATTGTTTAAAACATATGAATTCAGCTCTTACCAAAGCCCCAAATATCAAGTTAAACAGATTCTCCAAGATTGCTCTTACGTTGACCTCCTCAACTTTTTTCCTTTATGGATTAGGTCAAGCACCGATCTTCAAGAATTTCCTTGCTAGTGCTTTCTCTTGCTCTGGTGCAGGTTAACCAAACTTAAATTCTTAAATCAAATAATCAATCGTACTGGCTTAGATCAGTCCTTTTTTATTGTTTTTAAACCTAAGTCCGTTAAATCCTTTAATTCAGCTATATGAAAAGTTCTGGGCTCTTTAAGATCAACCAAAAGCCTGCTTAGAGAGGGGCTCTCATCTTCTATATGACATAAATATGACATAAACCACTAAAAGCCATTAAGAAAGACAGGCTGGGAAACCTGTCTCTGACTGATCGGGGCGACAGGATTCGAACCTGCGACCTAGTGCTCCCAAAGGACTAGGTCGCAAAAGATGAGATTCCTCAAGAAGCATTGCTATCAAAGGACTAAGAGAAGTTATGCAAATCGATATGAGACTCAATATTGCAAGAAATTAGAACATATTTAAAGGGATTAGAACTTTCTAGCGCCCCCTACAGCGCCCCCTCAGCGACCTAGTGCTGGGAGCACGAGATTAGGTGTGAATCTCAGTTAAAGATGATTAAACGAATAATTCCTATTAGAGAGTTTAACGATCTGGAACATTCCTACTATGAGAAAAATATCAAGCTATGGACTTATAAATAAAGGATCTAAGGGTATAAATTTCTAAATCGAGGATAGAAGGTCCCAATTTTTTTATTAAATGAACTATTGGATTGGAAGGAATGAGACAATCAAATGATGAGCATCCATTTAGAAGTCAAATTTGAAGATGAAATATGCGATTACTTAAGTCGTTCAGGATGGATCTATGAGAAGGATGCTGCTAATAAATACAACAAAGATTTGGCTTTATTTCCATCTGATCTAATTGAATGGTTAAAGGAGTCTCAAATAGAGGCGTGGCAGACACTTGAAAAGAAACATAAATCCCGAACAGAAGATGTTTTAATTCAAAGAACAAGAGCTGTACTAAATACTTCTGGCACTCTTGATGTGTTGCGACAGGGGGTTGATATCTTTGGTCTAAAAGAGGCCTTAAAACTTGCACAATTCAAGCCAGGGCCTCCTGACAACAAAGAGAGTCTTAAAAGATATAAGGCGAATCGACTTAGGGTGATAAGACAGGTCAAATATTCACTACATAATGAAAATTGCATAGATCTGGTTCTTTTCCTTAACGGGATCCCCGTAGCAACAGTTGAGTTAAAAACTGACAATACGCAGAATATTGAGAAAGCTATTGAGCAATATAAAAAGGATCGAAA
The DNA here is from genome assembly GCA_003212625.1 of Prochlorococcus sp. AG-436-J02. Taxonomy (GTDB): domain Bacteria; phylum Cyanobacteriota; class Cyanobacteriia; order PCC-6307; family Cyanobiaceae; genus Prochlorococcus_B. The sequence goes on along the minus strand of QCPI01000039.1, from coordinate 1,236 downwards.
ACCTAACTCATCGGGGAAAAAAGCTGAACCATTGTTGACGTTTTCAAGTGGAGCTCTTGTGCACTTTGCCGTAAGCAATAAAGAAGTAAGAATGACAACTAAACTTGATGGAGATAAAACATTTTTCTTACCTTTCAATAAAGGAAGCAATCCAGGAAATAAAGACTGTGGAGCAGGTAATCCAAGTACTGATGGTCATCAAACTGATTACTTATGGAAAGAAATTTGGGAAAGAGAAAACTGGTTAGAAATTATTGCAAGGTACTTCAGCGTTGAAAAAAATAAAAAAAATAAGATACAAAAAATTCTTTTTCCTAGATATCACCAATGGAGAGTTACAAGAAAACTTCAGGAGGCTGTTGTAAAAGAAGGACCTGGCAAGAAGTATTTAATTCAACACTCAGCAGGGTCCGGCAAAACAAATTCAATCGCCTGGACAGCTCATTTTTTCTCTGAATTGCATAACGATCAAAACAAAAAAGTTTTTGACTCAGTACTGGTAGTAAGTGATCGAAATGTGATCGACACTCAGCTTCAAGAAGCATTGGAATCTTTCCAAAGGAAAAAAGGTGTTGTTGCTTCCATTAAAAGAAAAGATGGAAGTAAAAGTGACAAGTTAGCCAAGGCACTGAGTGGAGAGAAAGAAATAGTAGTTTGTACAATTCAGACTTTCCCATATGCACTAGAAGAAGTCCAAAAACTATCTGCCACTGAATCCAAAACATTTGCTGTGATAGCAGACGAAGCCCATAGCTCTCAGACAGGTGAAGCTGCTGCAAAATTAAAGCAAGTTTTATCTCCTTCAGAGATTAAGGAATTAAACGATGGAGGTGAGGCCTCGATCGATGATTTGTTGGCTGCACAAATGACAAATCGAGCCAGTGATAATGGCATCACATATGTAGCTTTTACAGCAACGCCTAAAGCTAAAACACTGGAACTATTTGGAACGAGACCTAAACCCAATGAACCTGCTTGGGATGGGAATCTTCCTGAGCCATTTGATGTTTATTCAATGCGACAAGCTATAGAAGAAGGGTTCATCCTAGATGTACTTAGGAACTACACAAATTACGATGTAGCCTTTCAATTAGCTCAAAAAGGTTCAAACCTTTCACAGGAAGAAGTAGATAGAGGAACAGCTCAGAGAAAATTAATGTCCTGGGTGAAGCTTCATCCTCACAATATTGCACAAAAAGTTGAAGTCATAGTTGAACATTTTAATCAATTCATACG
>QCPI01000038.1 GCA_003212625.1 Prochlorococcus sp. AG-436-J02 | reverse complement strand
AGTAGAACAATCTACATTAAGTTGATTTAATATTCTATTACTTAGATTTGGCACTAATGGCTGTAATAATACACCAATTAAACGACACGACTCCAAAACAGAATAAATATCATGAGCGACAATCTCTTGATTAGAACTATCCTTAATAAGCTTCCAAGGAGCGCGTTCATTTAGATAAAGATTAGCACTATTTGCGAAATCAATAATTGCTTTAGCTGAATTTTTGAAATTATTTTTTTTAAATGATTTCATATATTCTTCTATTATTAAAGAAGAAATATCCTTTAGCTTTGATTTAGCTAAGGTGGTATTATTTATTGGTATGCTTTTGTTAAACCACTTTTTAGACATTGTTATTGTTCTATTTAAAAGATTACCAATAGTATTACTTAAATCACTATTAACAATATCGACAAATCTTCTCATTTGAAAATCGCCATCATCTCCGAATTCTATATCTCTCAATAGAAACCATCTCATTGCATCGATTCCTCCATACTCAAGAAGTTCAATGGGGTCTAGTACGTTACCTAATGATTTGCCCATCTTTTGTCCTTCACGAGTTAAAAATCCATGACCAAATACAGCCAAAGGTGGTTGCATTCCAGCAGAAATGAGCATTGCTGGCCAATAAACAGCATGAAACCTTAGTATATCTTTGCCAATTACGTGTAAACTTGCAGGCCAATTTGATAACGAATGATCATTTAGTTCAGGAGAGTCTTGATCAATAAGAGATCCACTAACATAACCTAATAGAGCATCGAACCATACATAAAAGGTATGTTCTTTGTTACCAGGAACATTTATGCCCCAATTTAAATTAACTCGCGAAATGGAGAAATCTCTTAATCCCTTAGAAACAAAATTGATAATTTCATTTTTTCTACTTTGTGGTGATATGAAACCATCTGTTTGTATTAAATTCTCTATTTTATCTTGATATTTTGATAATCTAAAAAATAAATTTTCTTCATCTCTCCATTCTAATTCTTTCTTATGGATTGAACATATTGGATTTTTCTCATTCTTCTCTAAATCTTTGTATTCCTCACATCCAACACAATACCATCCACTTTGTCTTCCCATATAAACGTCATCAGACTTTAAAACATTAGAATAAAATTGATGAACCAAAGATGCGTGTTGAGGGGATGTAGTTCTTACAAAACGATCATAACTAATATTTAGTTTGTCCCACAAATACCTATATTTTTCTGTAATTTGATCACAATGAAGTTGAGGTTTAACATTGTTGCTTTCTGCTGTTCTTTCAATTTTTTGGCCATGTTCATCTACACCTGTTAAAAAAAGTACTGAATTCCCATTTAGTCTTTGAAATCTTGCTATTGCATCACAAGCAATTGTTGTATATGAACTACCAAGATGAGGCTTATCATTAACATAATATAGTGGAGTTGTAATTGTGTATTTCATATTCATCATGTAATAGGTTAATTATATGATATTTGTAAATCTTTTGCACATAGATCTTTTTGTATATATTTATGGTGATATTAATTGAAAATAAATTATTTCTTCATAACATGTAGTTGTATCTCTAACAGAAATTTTGTCGCCTATACTAATATTTATTCTACAATTCAAGTTACATATCATTGAAATACTATATTCCACAAAATATAAAATACATATATTTTTATATTTATTTATCCAACTTAGTAAAATCACCTGATATTCTTTAAAAGGATTTATTTGAAACCATTTATATAATAATGATTTTTGGTCTTCTCTATATTTTATTACATTTTGTCTAGAGGAATTATTTATATAGACAATGTATTTATCAATAATCTCCTTAGATATAAGATCATGTTTATTAAGAAAACTATTTAATTGATAATGGACTAACAAATCAGAATATCTTCTTATAGGAGATGTTGCATGGAGATAAGAGGTTAAACCTAAACTCTTGTGAACCAATGGTTTTGTAGAATAATATGTTTTACCCATGCATTTCTTAAGAAGAAAGTTTTTTAAAATTTCATTCTCAGTATAATTATTATTTTTTCTAAATTCATCTCTACTCTCTTGAACCCTATAGGGAACAGGTATTTTATTGTTATTGGTATACTCTGAAATTAAATTACCGTATAGGATCATTGCTTCACTTATTAACTGTCTTGATAAAGTTGGATCTATTATTTTAAGAGTTGGAATATTATCTACAACAAAAATTTTGCCATAAGATTCTACTATTTCCATCGAACCCAAATTCTTTCGCCAATTTTTTCTTTTCTGTAAAATAGTTGATATAATATTTAAATCCTGCTCTTCTTTTGGCGCATAATCAATTAATTCATCTGCTTCTATATAATTTAATCGGTAGTTGACTTTAATTAAACTTTGTACTATTTCTGAATCAAAAACACTACCGTCAGAATTTAAGATAACACCTAAGCTTAAGGCGTCTCTGGTTTCTTGTTCTCTTAGACTAAATACTTTATCGATTAGTATTTCTGGCAGCATGTACTGGGTGTTTGTAGATAAATAAACAGTTGAGTTTAATTTTCTAGCCTTCCTATCAATCGCTGAATCAAATTCTATATACGAACTGGGTGATGCAATATGTATCCATAACTTATACTTGCCAGATATTCTTTCTAACGATATTGCATCATCTATTTCAGTAGTATGTGATTCATCTATTGTATACGTTTTAAGATATGTAAGATCTTGTTTGTATACATTAGAATTTTTTAATTGTTTAAATTTTGATATTACATTATTTATTTCACTAATAATTATTTGATCACACATCCTATTTTTAATAGAATATTAAAAATATAAGACTTAACCTTCTGGATTAACAAAAGGCAGTAAAGCAATAATTCTAGCTCTTTTAACCGCTGTCGTTAAATCTCTTTGTTGTTTTGCTGTTAATCCTGTTAGTCTTCTTGGTAAAATCTTCCCTCTATCGGTTATAAATTTTTTTAGTAGTTCTACGTCCTTATAGTCGATAGGATCACCAGGCTTTATAGGTGATAGTTTTTGTTTAAATAGTGAATTAGTCATTTTTTAAATGTGTATAAAAGAGAACAATTATTTAATTTCTCTATGAATAGTCATCTTGTTTAATTCTGGACAGAATTTTTTAAGTTCCAATCTTTCTGTAGTGTTTCTACGATTTTTTTCTGTGGTGTATCTAGATACACCTGCAGATCGTTTCTCTGAGCTAGGTACAGATCTAGACTCAGTACATTCTAATGTGACCACTATTCTGGTACCTTTTTTAGCCATATGATCTTAGCTCAACTTTTGTGAGTCTAGGGGACAAAGTACAATCTTACTAGGCTATGCACCCTTTTTTATAA
>QCPI01000037.1 GCA_003212625.1 Prochlorococcus sp. AG-436-J02 | reverse complement strand
TTTAACAACCAAAAGTATTGAGTTCACAAAGCAACTTTTAACTTCTTTCAACCTTCAGCCAAATCTTGTCTTTGGTCATGAATCAGGAAGTAAAATCGATGTTTTGAACCAACTATTAAATCAAAGAATAATTCGAGGATTTATTGAAGATCGAAGAAGTACCTTAGAAAAAGTCCTAGAAGATCCCAAGTTACAATCCATCCCTTGTTACTTAGCAAGCTGGGGATACTTAAAGCCTCAAGATCGAAAGAATCTTCCTTCTGGTATAAAACTATTAAATCTAGAAACTTTAAGAGAACCTATTTCGAACTGGTCTTGACTAAATAGCGTACGTCTGTACTATCGGTGTAATTGATATTCGTTGGGGATCTGAGTATTTCATCGTCAATCCCAACGTCTGTTGCTATCCCTCTGAATTAAAGTTATTTGTCATGTCAATCGAAGGCAAGCCACTCCAATCATCTGAATCTAAGAAAATAGACGCAAAATCTGGAGAGAAAGAAAAAGCATTGAGTTTAGTGGTTGGCCAAATCGAACGTAACTTCGGGAAGGGCTCAATCATGCGTCTAGGGGACGCCTCAAAAATGCGAGTAGAAACGATATCGACCGGCGCCCTCACACTTGATTTAGCTCTTGGGGGCGGCTATCCCAAGGGACGTGTAATAGAGGTTTATGGTCCCGAAAGCTCTGGGAAAACAACGCTTACATTACATGCAATAGCTGAAATTCAACGCAACGGAGGAGTTGCTGCTTTTGTAGATGCAGAACATGCTCTTGATCCGGTCTATGCAGCTTCTCTCGGTGTGGATGTAGAGAATCTTCTCGTATCTCAACCGGACACAGGAGAGATGGCCTTAGAAATCGTTGACCAACTTATTAGATCTGCTGCAGTTGATTTAGTTGTTGTTGACTCAGTCGCTGCACTTACACCTCGTTCAGAAATAGAAGGAGAAATGGGTGACCATTCAGTAGGTGCCCAAGCTCGTCTAATGAGTCAAGCAATGAGAAAAATTACTGGCAATATTGGCAAGTCTGGATGCACAGTGATTTTCTTAAATCAATTACGTCTAAAAATTGGTATTACATATGGAAATCCAGAAACAACAACTGGTGGAAATGCTCTTAAATTTTATGCGTCTGTAAGATTAGATATTCGTCGTATTCAAACATTAAAAAGAGGAACTGAAGAATATGGAATTCGTGCAAAAGTGAAAGTAGCAAAGAACAAAGTCGCACCTCCATTTCGAATAGCCGAGTTTGATATTCTTTTCGGAAAAGGAATTAGTACTCTTGGTTGTCTTCTTGATTTAGCAGATGAGACGAATGTAGTAACACGTAAAGGGGCTTGGTATAGCTATGAAGGTGACAATATTGGACAAGGAAGAGATAATACCATTACTTGGCTTGAAGAAAATCCTGAGTCAAAAGAAATAATTGAAAAATTGGTAAAAGAAAAATTAACTCAGGGCTCAGAAGTAAGTGCTAATTCAATGCGTCCATTAGCTGCTGCGGCTCGAAATACTTCATCGCGACCAACCTTAAGCCAAGTTTCCGCGAACGGTTAAAAATAAGAACTAAACATAATTTTGATTTTATCTAATATCTGCAGGAATCCACCATCCTGCAGCAGGTCCAATAAAGCGAACAATAATCCACAGGACAACTAAAGCAGCAATCCCAAACCATCCTGCACGAATACTTAATTGAATAAATTGATCTCTTTGCGCTTGCGTAACAGGAAACCAAGAGACAATACGAGGTGACTCATTCTTAGAGTTTTTCTTAATACTTGGTTTTAAACCTTGTTCAGATCTTCGGCGAGCTTCTCCCATTATAAAAAAACAATATTTTTTAATCTAAAAGATTGATTTTAATAAGGCAATAAGCGCTCCAAATTGACCCAAGGCTCAAGAGCATCAAATATTAGCTTTCCCCAACTTCTATAGTGCATGCGGCCATCAAGTATAGCGACTCGAACATCTTTACCCCTAATGATTGCAACAGACTTGAGAAGGACAAGAAGAGTTTCTGGTAAAAGAAATTCTCGAAACCAATTACGACCTTGATGCTTGAGCATTTCAACTCTGGCGGCAATCCACGGTGATTCCAAAGTAGGCAATGGAATTATTGGGAAAATCAATTGATCTGGAGTTGGGAGATGATCATGATTCATAATCCACCAATTACAACTACAACAAATAATCCCATTGGTCTGAATATTAGTAGTTTCATGAACCACCCTTAACCCAAATTCTCCAGCCAATGCACTAGTTAACTGGAGTCGTAGTTGTGAATCATCTACCAAAATAATAGTTGTATGAATGCGGCTAAGAATTAACCTCTGACATTGTCTTCTCACATGCCGATAAAATAATGATGTATTAGGCAAAGGTTGTTGTTTTGGTACAAACAAAGGGATAGGTTCTTGATCAAGCGTATTCCCTAACGTCACATTCACATTGAAAGAAAAGTTTTTACTGTTTAAGTCTAAAAAGAAAGAATCACTTTCACCTGAATTAGTCAGCATCAAAAGAGTATTTTCAGATAAGAGACCTGAGATAGTTTGCAAAGGAAGCAAAGGCTGAATATGCCAATCCCAACTAAGTGTTTGATTATCTAGTTTTGCCCATGTAACCCATTCATCATCAACCACATTCAAAGCTCGTTTCCAAGGCATTATTGAAGGAAAGTCATCTTTTAATATTTCTTTTAAAATTAGAATTTCTTTATTCTCTATTCTTATAAAAGCATCAGGTCCCACTGATTGACTAAAAAGTCTTCGACTTAGACTCTCATAAACTTCAATAATTAATGCGTCAACACTGGAAGCATCAATTAAATGCTCCCAATCTTCTGGAGTAATTTTAATCGACATGGATTTTCTAAGCTCGTTAGAAATAAACTCAGATTCAGGAAAAATTAATTGGCGATTTTTTAATAAGCCTTTTTCATTTACCAAAAGAAGATCTTGATATCTAAGAATCCATATTTTTTGATTAGAGGGAATCACTTCGAGTCCCTCTACATAATCAAAAACTAATCGACTCGCTTGTAACTTTGGTAATTCAACTTCAAACAATTGTCGATGTTGTTTCTCTGAAACAATCAGCACAATATTATTGTTATGCAAGCAAAGTGGAATCAAAAGACCAGGCCACCAAAAATTTCTACTATCACTTAATAATTGAATAAAAGTATTGTCTTTGCGTCTTAAACTTCTAGAAATCAATCTTGTTAGAGTCAAATTATGAGGCCATAGAACAAGATTATTTTGATAGTATTTTTTTAGATGTTCATGGGAATTGACCTCAAGCATTAGAAAAACCTTTTATCAATAAATTCTTTTAATCATGTTGCCCTATCAATAAAGATATAGAACAATACTGTTTATGGAGCTTCAATCAAAAACCTCTGAAAATATTGGAATTGTTGGATTGGGGCTAATTGGAGGTTCCTTAGGCTTAGATCTCCAAAAGCTTGGATACACAGTTTATGGTATT
>QCPI01000036.1 GCA_003212625.1 Prochlorococcus sp. AG-436-J02 | reverse complement strand
GTGCATTAACTCAAGCAATACCATTTACGATCATGCGAGTCTTGCTGCATTAAGCAGCTTCGTTATACGAACCTGACCCATGGGATTGCCCTGGTATCGGGTGCACACAGTCGTTATTAACGACCCTGGCCGTCTCTTGGCCGTGCACCTCATGCATACTGCTTTGTTAGCCGGCTGGGCCGGCTCAATGGCCTTATATGAATTGGCCATTTTTGATCCTTCTGATCCAGTACTTAATCCAATGTGGCGCCAAGGCATGTATGTCATGCCCTTTATGGCCCGCCTAGGAATCACAGGTAGCTGGAATGGATGGGATATAACCGGTGCTTCCGGAGTTGACCCCGGCTTCTGGAGCTTCGAAGGTGTTGCTGCAGCTCATATAGTTTTCAGTGGTCTTTTGATGCTTGCTGCCGTTTGGCACTGGACATACTGGGACCTTGAATTGTGGGAAGATTCCCGCACCGGAGAGCCTGCTTTGGATCTTCCAAGAATATTTGGAATACATCTTTTCTTGGCTGGCTTGACATGCTTTGGTTTTGGCGCATTTCATTGCTCAACAGTTGGTATATGGGTTTCTGATCCATATGGATTAACTGGGCATGTTGAAAAAGTTGCTCCAGTTTGGGGCGCCGAAGGATTTAATCCATTCAATGCTGGAGGTATTGTCGCTAATCACATTGGTGCAGGACTTTTAGGAATAATTGGTGGAATATTCCATATCACCAATAGACCTGGAGAAAGGCTTTATAGAGCTTTAAAGCTAGGCAGCCTGGAAGGAGTACTTGCTAGTGCTCTTGCCGCTGTTCTTTTTGTATCTTTTGTGGTTGCTGGAACCATGTGGTATGGATCTGCTACAACTCCAGTTGAATTATTTGGTCCTACAAGGTACCAATGGGACTCTGGGTATTTCAAAACTGAAATCAACCGGAGAGTTCAAGAGTCTATGAATGATGGTGCCTCAAAAGCTGAAGCTTATGAAGCCATTCCTGAGCAACTTGCTTTCTATGACTATGTAGGAAATAGTCCTGCGAAAGGAGGTCTATTTAGAGTTGGAGCAATGGTTAATGGAGATGGAGTCCCAAGTGGATGGCAAGGTCACATCTCATTTACAGATAACGATGGAAATGATTTAGAAGTAAGAAGAATTCCAAATTTCTTTGAAAACTTCCCTGTCATTCTTGAAGACAAGGATGGGAACGTTAAAGCTGACATTCCTTTCCGTCGTGCTGAAGCTAAGTATTCAATTGAACAAACAGGAGTAAAAGCTACTGTTTACGGTGGTGAATTAAATGGACAAACATTTACTGATCCAGTAGTCGTAAAGCGTCTCGCTAGAAAGGCTCAACTTGGAGAAGCCTTCAAGTTTGATAGAGATCGTTACAAGTCAGATGGTGTATTCAGAAGCTCTCCAAGAGCATGGTTCACCTATGCACACCTGTGTTTTGGCTTATTATTCCTCTTTGGTCACTGGTGGCACGCCGCAAGGACCCTCTTTGGCGACAGATTCTCAGGAATCGACCCAGAGCTTGGCGATCAAGTGGAGTTTGGTCTCTTCAAAAAACTTGGAGACGAATCAACTCGCCGAATCCCTGGTCGGGCCTAAGTCAGGATTCTTTACCCCCTTATACCGAGAACTTAGATGGAAGCTTTCTCCTACGTGCTAATACTAACTTTGGCACTTGTAACTCTCTTCTTTGCTGTTGCATTTCGCGATCCACCGAAGTACGACAAGTAAATTAGACATTAAAAAAGCCCTGATATATCAGGGCTTTTTTAATGTCTAATTTACTTGTCGTACTTCGGTGGATCGCGAAATGCAACAGCAAAGAAGAGAGTTACAAGTGCCAAAGTTAGTATTAGCACGTAGGAGAAAGCTTCCATCTAAGTTCTCGGTATAAGGGGGTAAAGAATCCTGACTTAGGCCCGACCAGGGATTCGGCGAGTTGATTCGTCTCCAAGTTTTTTGAAGAGACCAAACTCCACTTGATCGCCAAGCTCTGGGTCGATTCCTGAGAATCTGTCGCCAAAGAGGGTCCTTGCGGCGTGCCACCAGTGACCAAAGAGGAATAATAAGCCAAAACACAGGTGTGCATAGGTGAACCATGCTCTTGGAGAGCTTCTGAATACACCATCTGACTTGTAACGATCTCTATCAAACTTGAAGGCTTCTCCAAGTTGAGCCTTTCTAGCGAGACGCTTTACGACTACTGGATCAGTAAATGTTTGTCCATTTAATTCACCACCGTAAACAGTAGCTTTTACTCCTGTTTGTTCAATTGAATACTTAGCTTCAGCACGACGGAAAGGAATGTCAGCTTTAACGTTCCCATCCTTGTCTTCAAGAATGACAGGGAAGTTTTCAAAGAAATTTGGAATTCTTCTTACTTCTAAATCATTTCCATCGTTATCTGTAAATGAGATGTGACCTTGCCATCCACTTGGGACTCCATCTCCATTAACCATTGCTCCAACTCTAAATAGACCTCCTTTCGCAGGACTATTTCCTACATAGTCATAGAAAGCAAGTTGCTCAGGAATGGCTTCATAAGCTTCAGCTTTTGAGGCACCATCATTCATAGACTCTTGAACTCTCCGGTTGATTTCAGTTTTGAAATACCCAGAGTCCCATTGGTACCTTGTAGGACCAAATAATTCAACTGGAGTTGTAGCAGATCCATACCACATGGTTCCAGCAACCACAAAAGATACAAAAAGAACAGCGGCAAGAGCACTAGCAAGTACTCCTTCCAGGCTGCCTAGCTTTAAAGCTCTATAAAGCCTTTCTCCAGGTCTATTGGTGATATGGAATATTCCACCAATTATTCCTAAAAGTCCTGCACCAATGTGATTAGCGACAATACCTCCAGCATTGAATGGATTAAATCCTTCGGCGCCCCAAACTGGAGCAACTTTTTCAACATGCCCAGTTAATCCATATGGATCAGAAACCCATATACCAACTGTTGAGCAATGAAATGCGCCAAAACCAAAGCATGTCAAGCCAGCCAAGAAAAGATGTATTCCAAATATTCTTGGAAGATCCAAAGCAGGCTCTCCGGTGCGGGAATCTTCCCACAATTCAAGGTCCCAGTATGTCCAGTGCCAAACGGCAGCAAGCATCAAAAGACCACTGAAAACTATATGAGCTGCAGCAACACCTTCGAAGCTCCAGAAGCCGGGGTCAACTCCGGAAGCACCGGTTATATCCCATCCATTCCAGCTACCTGTGATTCCTAGGCGGGCCATAAAGGGCATGACATACATGCCTTGGCGCCACATTGGATTAAGTACTGGATCAGAAGGATCAAAAATGGCCAATTCATATAAGGCCATTGAGCCGGCCCAGCCGGCTAACAAAGCAGTATGCATGAGGTGCACGGCCAAGAGACGGCCAGGGTCGTTAATAACGACTGTGTGCACCCGATACCAGGGCAATCCCATGGGTCAGGTTCGTATAACGAAGCTGCTTAATGCAGCAAGACTCGCATGATCGTAAATGGTATTGCTTGAGTTAATGCAC
>QCPI01000035.1 GCA_003212625.1 Prochlorococcus sp. AG-436-J02 | reverse complement strand
AACTTAAGATGGCAAGGAATCCTTGAAAACCTACTTAGATTATGAATAGGGATATTATATGTTGCCTTCGAATAACTATAGACTCCTTACCTAAATCAATTAGGAATAGTAAATTTCTCTTTCTTTTAGCAAAAAAAATATTTAATCTTCCAAAACAACTGTTCACATTTCGAGAGGATTACAAAAAGGGAAAGATAAAAAATTTAGATATATTTTACTCTTCAGAAAGTGAACTAAATCTAAATAGGGCATCAAAAAATACAGATATCAATTCTTTTCATATATCTTTAATAGAAAGAAATATTCCAAAATATCAATCATTATCTATAATTGATATAGGTTGTGGTACAGGATATTTACTACAAAGTCTTGAAAAAAAATTAAATTCATGTAAATTAATTGGAATTGATTTCAATGCTCCAATAAATAAAAGTATATACTCCAACTCCAACAAAAATCATTTAAAGTATATTTCAGGTGACATAACTAATTTAATGAAAGGTATGAAAAATAATTCATTTAATATTGTTATATGTACCCATGTAATAGAGCATTTAAGTAATCCATACGAAATAATAAATGAACTAAGAAGAATAGCAAAAAACAAATTAATAGTTATTTGCCCTCTGGAGAAAGAATATAAATGGGGAATGAATTACCATGTAAGTTTCTTTCCTACAAATAATTCATTTATTAATTTTCTTACAACTAATAAATCACCTAACTCAAAATTTTACACCCACAAAAGGTTAGGTGATTCAATGTATATTGAAGATATATAAAGCTTAAGATAAAAGATAATGCAGAATAGAGAAAAATTATATAAACCTTCTCTAAAAGGGAGAAGATTAAAGATATCCTCAGAGGATTGAACGAGATAGCTTAATATTCATCTCCGCGAGAGGGAAAAGCTTTTTCTTCCTTTCGTACAAAAAGATGGATAACAAAAATAAATCTACACTTTATTTCTAAAACTCGTGGAAATATTTCCAAATGGTTAGTATGAATTTTGTTCCTGCAGAAACTTTGGTGCCTCACTTAGACCACCCATTTTTAATTTTAATATGGCACGTACTCATGGGCTACCTTCTTACTATAAGTATTGATTGGAATTGGATTCCTCTAACAAAAGAAGAAAAAAACAGAGGTCCTTCTATTGACAAAATCCGAGGGAAAATATTTGGTTAGCCACTCAAACCTAGAAACTTCAATTAATAAATTCATAAGAATAATTAATCTTTTAGGCCTAATAGATAAAGCCTGCCACTCAAAATATATCCACAAAGCTTGCATCAATATAGAAAAAACTCCAAATAAGTAGAAATCATAAAAATACGGTTAGCTCCCATAAAAAATCCACAACATTCAAAATTTTGTATTATCTTTTTTTTACCTGCGAGTACAAGGTCAAATGGCTCATCGAATTAATGTTGCATTAACTTCTATCCCCTCGGGGAGTCGAGATTTAATTGAATTTATTTTCTTCTGCGCTATCGGCTTTACTGCTGGTAATCTCGGTATAATATAAAGTTTTTCTTGTTTTTACAAGTGTTTTCAATCTTAAAGCTGGCTATTAAGCAACATAGAAAGAAAAAGAAGTTCTAATTAAAAAAAAATATTTAGTCAATGGTAATTAATGGAAAACCCCTTGATTCAGATTTTTATCTATCAAGAGAAAAGATCTCGCACGAAATGGAAAGCTGATAGAACTCACAAATACGGCGCAAAAGCTCAAACATTACAACTTCAACGACATGAATGGGCAAAAATACCTATCATGGTATAATTACCTATAGGAAATCACAATTAAGCAAGCATGATTGAAAAGTACCCCTTGATCCCTTTCATTATTTTTGCAGGTGCATTGATCAGCACTGCTACAGTTGGCATTCCAGTATTTGCAGGATGACTTTGATTAGTTAAATTTAATTCCAAATAATATAATATTTTCATGTAATCTAACTAAGAACCTTTGATTTATAAGGTTTTTTTATTTTCCACCTATTTAATTCAAATTCCAAAATTGATTAGATATTAAAAATAACGAGAAAATTGTTTTAATGGTAAGAAGTTTCTTAGTTTTTTAGAATTGCTGACCAATAATTAAATAAGAAATAAGAAGAATATAAAAATATTCCTAAATAAACCCAGTTAAGCCATGCAGGTCGCTTGTTACTGTTAGTCATTAAGAGTGATAAATATGTATTCAACGTAATATAGTAAAAATATATATAATTTGACTTTAAACTTCTAAGACTTAACGTAACTTTTAAAAGTTAAAAACTAAAAGTAATTACATAAAATGAGGTATTTATGAAAAATCGTTATAAGTTTCTGAAAAAACACATGGATGAATTTAGTAAAACATACAAAAGTTTAAAAGGACATAAATGGTCATTAAGTTTTCCAGTTTTTCTTTTTGATAGAGATTGGTTCAAGCTTAAAAAAGTCACCTTATATGAATTATCAAAAGAACTTAAGCCTGATAATTCTCAAGAGGCTCCAGAATTAATTCAATATCAACAATTACTCAAGCAAGGTCATGATCACTTGCTTGCCATTCAAGAATGCTGGAATGAATTTGGAATTGAAGATTTTCATCGTTCTCTTCGAAACTCTTCCGAATGGAATTCAAAAGGTAATAACGGATGGACATTCAAAAAATATGCTGAACTACTTATTGGATATAGAAATATTATTGAAAATAAAGAAGTTAGTATACCGTTAATTATCTTAGCTAGAAACCCTAAAGAGGATCATAAACTTGAATGGATAAAAGAAGAATTCATTTCTTAATCCACAATTGCAAATAAAAATTGAGAAAATATCTTTATCTAAGAATTTTTAGGCGATAGTTAAATCATCTGATCTTGTTCCCCATTCAGTATCTTCCAAAAGGTCAGAGTACCCATATGAATTCAACAAGTTGTACTTCTGGAACTTCCAATCTGAATCTTCTAGATAATCAGAATACTCAAATGTTTTGGCGAGAAGAGAAAACTCTTTACTAAAAGGGCACATAAAATTTATGTATTTATTAAATCATTCCTACTTCTAAGGTTAAAAGCAACCAATCATTATAATTCCTAAATATTTAGAAAAAGGATAAAGTGATTTATATAACAGCAATCTCATAGTTAAAAGCAAACAACAATAGTTAAGTCAAAAAGCAAAGATCTCTTCAATTTAATAACTGTTATAGGATGATAAAGGAGAGAACCTTTGAAAATAATTATGGGATTCATCAAAAGAAAAAATGATGGTGAGTTTGATTTCGATAATCTGCCAGAAGGGGTTTATTACTTTTCAGGTAAAGAGGGGTTTGTAAAGGTTGTCGTAGATAAAGATGCTCATCAGTCATGGAACCTAGAGAATTGGTATGCCTCTTTAGATCCAGACGAAAATGAAGATCAACGAAATAACATTATTAAAGACATAAAAAACAGATTAAATGTCGATACGGGAATGATTAATCCACCTAAAAAGCAAGAAAATATAAAGTTTTTAAACCTTTTTAATAAATAAGCAAAAGCACTTATTTATTGAAAAATATAAATA
>QCPI01000034.1 GCA_003212625.1 Prochlorococcus sp. AG-436-J02 | reverse complement strand
CAAAAGCTAGCTTCTATTCAATCTTCTCTATGTCTTTACTTAAGTGCAAGACATGTAGAAGAAGTTCAATCCATACTTCTAAATTATTATCCTGCAGATACTCCTGTGGCTATTGCGCATAGAGTTACTTGGCAAGATGAGTGGACCAAAGTTATACCCTTGAGTGAAATGGCAAAAACCTCTAAAGAAAAAAAATTAATCAGAACAACATTGTACATAGTTAGTCCAACATTAAAAATCGCTAAAAAAAGATCAAAGCTTTATGATCCAACACATTCTCATTTATTTAGACCTATCTAAAAAGCAATGATTAAGTAAACTATTTTTCAAGTAGTCAAAGATAGGTATAAATGATTTTCAGATATAAACGACTTTACACCCCCTTTAGAATAAATTTAATAACCAAAAGGTTTTTAATTGGAACAAAGTGAAAGCAACAAAAGCGATAATTCCTATATCGCAAATAAAAAGCCCCCACTACAAAAAGTTGGTGAGTTTCTCAGAGAAGCTCGACAAGGGAGAAATCTCTCATTAGAAGATTTATCCTCATCACTTAGGATTGGTAAAGAACAATTAATTGCACTTGAAGAAGGAGATGAAAACTCTCTCCCTGAAATGGTTTTTATTAGAGCAATGGTGAGGCGAATAGCCGAGAAATTGAACTTAGACACTAGTTTTATTTTTGAAGCACTTAATGAAAACAAAAAAAATGATTCTAAATATACAAGTGTAATTAAAAAGGAAAAGCCTAAAAAAACTAAACAACTAAATCCATTTACTATGGTTCTTTTATCCGGTGCTCTAGGATTAATTACTTCAATTATAGTATTAAAATATCTCGAGAGTACTCAAAATGATTCAATTAATTGGCATAAAAACTATATATTTTCATTAAATAAAAATATATAGTTTTAAATAATATTTATATCAACATCTTTGATTTTTTTAACTAGTAAAATCACCTTATTTAAACTCCATTTCTCAAGATCTAAATTTTGTCCTAAATCATTAGGGATAAGCTCAATATTAACTTTTTTATTTTTAGCTTCAATAACAATCTTTGATATTAAAGGTTCTGGCCTTCGATCTAAAGCACATGACAGTCGAAGCAGTAAAGACATATCATTTACCAAGCTTCTTTCACTTTCATCAGGCAATAATTGCCAGGATTCATGTCTTTTTTTGGGGAAACTTTTTCTGTGATACCTTGCAATAGAAGCTACCATTAAATGCTCAGACTGGGAATAACCTAAAAGCTCTCCATTTCTGATTAAATACCATGAATGCTTGTGATAGGAACTTATATTGATATGCTTGCCACAAGCATGAAGCTTAGCGGCTGCCCATAAAAGATCTCTACCTTCTCCATTATCATTATGCAAAACTCCTTTTGTTTGATCATAAAAAGTTAGGGCAAATTCAGATACTATTTTTGATCTTTTTGAATTAACACCAAATCTTCTCGATTGATGTAGAACTGTTCTTTCTCTTATTGAACCTTGAAAGCTCAATTGATCTTTTAAATAATTTTTTCTACACATCCAATCAACTACTAATCCTTCGCGGAGAGCCCTTTCACTTAAAACAATTTCATTAACATTAACCATATTCATTATGGTTTGTAAAATCAAAGCTCCTGGAATAATGATCTCAGACCTTCTTTCACTTAAGGAGGATAATTCACTCCTTTCAGAAGGTGTCATTTTTATCAAATGATTAACAATACTATCTAAACTATTTTTAGAAATTTTGTATCCTTGTAATTTTGATTGAATATGATTTTCTTTGTTTGATATTAATGCACCTATAGCCATAGCAGTTCCACTAGTTGCAACTAAAACGGGTTCTTCACCTACTTCAAGCCTCTTAGATATTTTGTCAATTGCAGACTCCATAGAGCCTCTAATAAATGATCTTAAAAATAATTCCGTCTCAGAGGATATTGGATCTTTTTTAATAAATTCTCTTTGTAATTTTACTGCTCCAATTTTTGTACTTGTTAATGCTCTTGCCTCAGAACTATCCGCAAGGATTAATTCAGTCGAACCTCCACCGATATCAAGAACAAGATGAGGTTTACCACCAAATTGCATCCCTGAAAGTACACCTAGATAAATTAATCTCGCTTCTTCTGCTCCGCTTATTAGCTCAACATCTAAGCCTATCTTTGTTTTTATTTCAGATATAAAAGTCCTTCCATTTGGGGCTTCTCTAACTGCACTTGTAGCAGCAATAATCAGACTCTCAACTTTATAACTTTCTGATAAATCTTTAAACCTCTTTAATGTTGAAAAAGCCCTATTCATTGCAAGAGATGTAAGTTCTCCAGACTCAGGATCTCTTTCTCCTAGTCGTGTTGTTGATTTCTCTGCAAGTTCAATACTAAAAGTATTTAATTTTGGTTCAATCTGGGCAATCAACAAATGAGTGGAGTTAGTACCAATATCAATTGTTGCTAAACGACAAAAGTCAGTATCTTGATGTTCTACAAGATCCAATTCACGAGACTTTCGTTGAAAGGAATTTTTTATTGAGTCACCTAACATACATGCGTAGGCTTAACCTCAATACTCTGACACTCTCAGCATCCCATTGAGAAGACCTTATAAATGATTATCAACTTGAATCTTCATGAATAATCTTCTTACAGAAAAAATGAAATATTATTTCCAACTTCTTAGATGGAACAAACCTAGCGGAAGGCTGATACTTCTTATCCCTGCTGGTTGGGCTCTTTGGTTAACTCCTTCAGCCCCACCCTCTCTATTCGTTATGGGATTGATAATTTTAGGTGGGTTGTTCGTGAGCGGTGCAGGATGTGTTGCTAATGATATTTGGGACCGAAAGTTTGACAAGAAGGTGACAAGAACGAAAGAAAGACCTTTAGCTAATGGAAAAGTATCCCTTAAAAAAGCATTGATACTGCTAATTTCATTATTATTTCTTAGTCTTTGTATAGTTCTTTTAATCCCAACAAATAGTAGAAATTTATGCCTTCAACTTGCATCTTTATCACTACCTTTTATTCTTTTGTATCCATCAGCAAAAAGATGGTTTAAATATCCCCAACTTATTCTTTCAATTTGCTGGGGTTTTTCAGTTCTAATTCCTTGGGCAGCGAGTGAATCCTCTTTAGGAGGAGAAATAACATTGCTATTTTGTTGGCTTGCAACAATATTTTGGACTTTCGGCTTTGATACAGTTTATGCGATGGCAGATGAAATTGATGACAAAGCAATTGGTCTTAATAGCAGTGCTATCAGTCTCGGGAACAAGTCAATAAAAGCTGTTTCTCTTTGTTACTTTATATCGAGTTGCTTGTTAGCTATTGCCGCCTTCAAAGCAAATTTAGGATTAATCTATTGGCCTTTTTGGTTCATATCGACTTTAGGAATGCAAAGAGAGGTTTTCTTATTAAGTTCAAGATCAAAAGGTATTGAAACTTCAGGTTTGCATTTCAGCAATCAAGTGCGACTTGGAAGTTTATTACTTTTTGGCATGATCTTAAGCAAAATTTTTTAATCAATGCCTGAAACAAGATTTGCAAATGACTGAGCCGCTAAAAAAAGGTGATCTTTTTCACATAGTTGCTGCAAGTTCGCCAATTATC
>QCPI01000033.1 GCA_003212625.1 Prochlorococcus sp. AG-436-J02 | reverse complement strand
CGCATCCATTTTCTATAACTTTAGGTCCGGATGATTATCGAATTACGACTCGAATTGTAAAAGGTCAGCCACTTTCTTGCTTATTAGCTACTGCCCATGAATGGGGACATTCACTTTATGAGCAAGGCTTGCCTTCCGAAAGTCATCAATGGTTTGCCTGGCCTTTAGGTCAAGCAACATCTATGGCTGTTCATGAAAGTCAATCTTTATTTTGGGAAAATAGAATTGCTAGAAGTTTTTCATTCGCAAAGTCTTTTTGGCATCATTTTCAGAATGCAGGTGCTCCAATACACTCCGAAAATGATTTATGGATCAATCTGAATTCATTTACTCCAGGATTGAATCGAGTAGAAGCAGATGAACTTAGTTATGGTTTGCATATTATGATTAGAACTGATCTAGAGATTGATCTTCTTGAGAAAGGACTTTCAGTGGAAGAGTTACCTTATGAATGGAATAAAAGGTATTTAAATCTTCTGGGAGTTTCTCCAGGGAATGATACCGAAGGATGCTTGCAGGATGTGCACTGGAGTGAGGGAATGTTTGGCTATTTCCCTTCTTACTTGCTTGGTCATCTTATTAGTGCTCAGTTAACAAAAAGTCTTGAAAAAGATATAGGAGAAATTGGAAATATTATTGAATCCCAGAAAATTAGCATAATATTGAATTGGCTTAGAAAAAATGTTCATCATTATGGTAGAAGCCTAGACTCAGAAGAACTTGTAAAGAAGGTATCTGGATCAAAGTTATCACCAAATTATTTTCTTGAATACTTAGATAATAAGGTTGAAAAAGTAGCTAAAATATGCCATTAAAGTCTAAAAATTTTTTATGAAAACTCAGTAGAGCTTATTTTTTTTGAAATTTTTCTAAATCATCTGCTACAACTTCATTTGCATTTACTGCGTTGATTTACCATATAAGAACATAAAAAAATACTATGGCTAACCTCGATCAAGCACCTAGCAGAATCATGCCTAATATGCTGCATGTATTACCTGCGTTTGCTAATGAATCTGAATTTGTAGTCAATACTATTGTCGAGCTAAATTCAAATACGATAAATAAATATGAGCTTATTACTGAGACGGGTCATCTAAAGCTTGATCGTGTCGGGTACTCCTCACTTGCCTATCCTTTTGCTTATGGATGCCTTCCACGTACATGGGACGAAGACGGCGATCCACTAGATATAGAAATTGTTGGTGTTACAGAGCCTTTGGTTCCAGGTTCTATTGTTGAGGCAAGAATAATAGGAATCATGACATTCGATGATGGAGGTGAAGTTGACGATAAGGTGATTGGCGTAATAGCCGATGACAAAAGGATGGACCACATAAAAAACTTTGAACAATTAGGGCAACATTGGATTAATGAAACGACTTATTATTGGGAGCATTACAAGGACCTTAAAAAGCCAGGTACTTGTACAGTCAATGGTTTCTTTGGTATTGAAAAAGCAGTACAGATTATTAAAAACTGCGAGAATCGTTACTTAACTGAAATAGATCCTAAGCTAATTAACTGAAAATGATTTAGGTTCTTGCAGATTTGAAGATCTCTTCTAATATCTCACCGGCACCTCGGCTTTTTAATTCATTGGCTAAGTCGATTCCGATTCCTTCGGCAGAACTTGCCGATCCTTTTTTTATATCTTTAATTAATCTTTTACCATCTAAACTTGCGACCATACCCTCAAGAATTAATTCATCGTTGTCAATTTCAGTCCTAACGCCTATTGGGACTTGACATCCTCCTTCGAGCTCTCTAAGGAAAGATCTTTCTGCTAAACATCTTTTTGATGTAGAGTCGTGTTCAAGTGTTTTTAAAATATCTATTACTTCTTGTTGACCACTTACACATTCAATCCCTAGAGCTCCCTGACCAACTGCATGAAGTGAAATTTCTGTTGGAATCAATTGATGTATTCTATAAGCAAAACCAAGCCTTTGTAATCCAGCAGCAGCTAAAATAAGACAGTCATATTCTCCTGAGTCAAGCTTTTCCAATCTGGTAATCACATTTCCTCGGACATCTTTGAAAACAAGATGTGGATAATGGTATCGCAATTGAGCAAGCCTTCTTAAGGAACTAGTCCCGACGACTGAACCCTCTGGCAGTGTTTCTAGTTTGTAATTTTGATTTTTCTTGTTTACCACTAACGCATCAGAAGGATCTTCTCTAGCTGTTATGCAGCCAAGAATTAATCCATCTGGAAGGTTGGTAGGTAAATCTTTAAGAGAGTGGACTGCAATTTCGGCATGACCAAGAAGCATTTGAGCTTCAAGTTCTTTAGTAAATAGACCTTTATCTCCTATTTTGGCTAAGGCCACATCCAGTATTTTGTCACCCTGCGTAGCCATTGCTTCGATAGTAATAGCAAGATTTGGATGGGCTTTTTGTAGTTCATCTCGTACCCAGTTCGTCTGAACCATGGCCAGCTGGCTTCGGCGAGAGGCGATGCGCAGTTGGTCTAGTGTCATTAGCAAATATTTTCTATTTCTTTACCTTAAACAGTCAACCTTGCTAAATTTAAATTCTTGGAAAATAATTTAATAAGGTTAATGTAAAATAAAAAAATAATCTGGTTATTATTTGTATTTGATCCTACGAAAGTAAAGGGGTTATTTAAATTTTTAATTGAGTTTTATATATTCTTTCAGTACTCCGTTTCTATTTGGATGGCGTAGTTTCCTGAGAGCCTTGGCCTCTATTTGTCTAATTCTCTCTCTCGTGACATCAAATATTTGTCCAATCTCTTCAAGTGTTTTCATCCTTCCATCATCTAAACCATAACGAAGTCTTAGAACATCTCTTTCTCTGGGACTTAATGTAGCAAGAACACCCTCTAAATCTTCTCTTAAAAGGGTTTTTGCTACATCTTGTTCTGGATTCTCAATATCTGCTTCAATAAAATCACCAAGTCTAGAATCTTCTTCCTTCCCAATAGGAGTCTCTAGAGAGATGGGAAGTTGAGCACTCTTGGCGATAAATCTTAGTTTCTCAATTGTCATTTCCATACTTTCGGCAATTTCTTCTTCTGTTGGCTTCCTCCCAAACTCTTGACTGAGAACTTTAGTGGTTTTCTTAATACGTGAGATTGTTTCGTATAAATGCACAGGCAAACGAATGGTTCTGCTTTGATCCGCAATTGCTCTGGTAATAGCCTGTCTAATCCACCAAGTGGCATAAGTTGAGAATTTATATCCTTTCTCATGATCAAATTTTTCAGCGGCACGAATTAGACCAAGACTTCCTTCTTGAATTAGGTCTTGAAAAGATAAGCCTCTATTCATATATTTTTTAGCAATTGAAACTACTAATCGTAAGTTCGATTGCACCATTTTTTCTTTAGCTCGTCTACCAAGCATTAACCTCCTACGGAAGCGAGTTAATGGCATTTCTGCAAGAACGGCCCATTCTTTAACAGATGGGAAATGACCATTCTCACTTTCAAATTGCGCAGCTTCTTCTTCTAATTGAAGAAGATCAGCTATTTTCCTTGCTAATTCAATTTCTTCGTCTGGCCTGAGCAGCCTTATCCGACCTATTTCTTGGAGATAAACCCTAATAGAGTCTTCTGTGTAAACGCCTTTGGGGCCAATTTTGATGCTTGCTAAAGCTTTTGCAGCGGCTTCTTGCGCACTAGATAACATTGAAGCACTATCGTCATCATCTTCTAGATCTATTTCTGTATCTGCTTCAGTTCCTTTATTTGCTTCAGCAATTAATT
>QCPI01000032.1 GCA_003212625.1 Prochlorococcus sp. AG-436-J02 | reverse complement strand
TCTAACGGTTTAATCAATGGCTCAGTATTAGTTGTCGACTATGCATTGGAATCGAAGCGTTATTACACTTCCATGAGAAATGACGGAACTCTTTTTTCCTATAAAAATCAAAAAGCAAATGCAAATATTTTAAAAGATTCGGGTTTTTGTGATTTGACAGCACATTTATGTATTGAATCAACCATTAATTATGCCTTGACTAATGGATGGAAGTTTATGGGTGAGACAAGGCAGGGACAAGCTCTATTAGCTTTAGGCCTTTCAGAATTTCTTTATTCTCTTCAAGATACAACCAGTGATGATCTTTCGGTGGCACTAAATCGCAGAGAGTCGTTATTGAGACTTGTTGATCCTATGGGACTTGGTGAATTCAGGTGGTTTGCTTTTCAGAGGGATAATGGTAATTATCTTAATTTAAGAAATCGGTTTCTTGAAGAGCCCATTAGCTAAGTTTCTGCAAGCATTCATTTATTTCTTGATCGGAGATATTATTAAAAATTTTTACAGCACCAATTTTCAAGGGCATAACGAAACTAACTTTTCCGTTTTTCACTTTCTTGTCCCCTTGAAGTGAACTTAAAACA
Source organism: Prochlorococcus sp. AG-436-J02 (assembly GCA_003212625.1). Taxonomy (GTDB): domain Bacteria; phylum Cyanobacteriota; class Cyanobacteriia; order PCC-6307; family Cyanobiaceae; genus Prochlorococcus_B. Next base: position 3,479 of record QCPI01000032.1, on the reverse strand, counting down.
TCTTCTAGCTCCAGCCCTGGCCACTTAGAGGGTAAACCTGCTTTCTCTATTAATTGTTTCTGCCTCTCAGCTTCAATTCTTTTCCATAGTCCTCTTTGCACTGCCAACTGACCGACTGCAATCATACCCATTGCGACAGCCTCACCATGTAGCCATTTTCCATATCCACAAAGATTCTCTATTACATGGCCAAATGTGTGTCCATAATTTAGAAATGCTCTTACTCCACTTTCCTTCTCATCTTTTATAACAATTTCGACTTTAGATCTAGCAGAACGCTCAATTATTTTTATTAACAGTTTCTCTTCTATGCTTGATATATTAGAAATGTTATTTTGTTTTTCTAGAAGTTCAAAAAGATTTAGGTCTGATATGACCCCATATTTTATTATTTCAGCCATACCTGCTTTGAACTCTCTTTTTGGCAGAGTAACTAATGTTTTAGGGTCTATTAACACTAATTTAGGTTGATGAAATGCACCTATTAGATTTTTACCTTTAGCATGATTAATACCTGTCTTCCCTCCAATAGAAGCATCAACCATAGCTAGTAAGGTCGTTGGAATTTGGACTATATGAATTCCACGTAACCATGTAGCAGCGGCAAAACCAGTCATGTCTCCAATTACGCCACCTCCTAGGGCAATCATTAATGATCCTCTCTCTAGTCTGGCTTCATAGGCTGCATCGTGAATCAAATCGATAGAAGATTGTTTTTTTTGTTCTTCTCCAGCTTTTAATATTAAAAGTTTTGGATTGAAGTTACTTTTAATTAGACTTTTAATTACGCAATTACCATAATGATCTGAGACTTCCTTATTTGATACGACTAATACCTTTAGACCTTTTCTAAAACCAATTCGACTTAGCTCATCACCTATATATTCTAGACTATTTTTTCCAATAACTATTTCGTATGGGTTGTTTGTTAACGAGACTTTTATATGGAGGTTGTCTTTCTTCACGATTTTTAGAGTATAATTAGAGTATAAAATTTCTGATAATTTATTAGGCTAAATTATCAAAATATGAAATTAATTATATGGTTGAATAACACATTTCATAAAGCATTGATATATGTTCGTATACTTTCAGCATTTATTGCCGGATCACAATAATCTCATATTCGAATTCTGTTTTGGTTGTTTATGAAGGATGTTTTTATTAAGATTGCATTTCATAGATTATTTGCATTTGTTTGAACGATTTTTTTTGTTATTTCCCTACAAGCAAGCAAAGTTCTAATAATGAGGACTTGAACTAATGATTGGGGTTGTAGGTGGAGGACAGCTTGCAATGTTACTAGTTGAGGCTGGTAAAAAAAGAGATGTTGATGTCGTTGTTCAAACCGCATCAATAACTGATCCTGCGGCAAAAAAGACAAAGCAAGTAATTTTGCATGATCCCACAGATGCAAAGGGAACAAAACTTCTTGCGGAAAAGACCCGCTTGATCACCTTTGAGAATGAGTGGATTGATATACCTAGTTTGTGTTCTCTTGAAAACGAAGGGGTATCCTTTATTCCTAGAATAAAATCTATAGGTCCTTTAATTAATAAAATAACTCAAAGAGAATTATTAAATAGTCTTGAAATACCTTGCCCTGATTGGTTATTTATACCATCAGAGAAATCATCTAGAATTGATCTTCCTGCCGATTGGACCTTTCCATTGATGGCAAAAACGGCCAAGGGTGGATATGATGGCAAAGGAACAAAAATTATTAAAAATTCGAAACAACTGCAAGAGTTGGTTGAAGTTGAGACAGCAGAACAATGGATGTTAGAGAAATGGGTTCCTTTCGATAAAGAATTATCTGTTGTTTCTAGTCGGGATTCAAAAGGTATAATTCGTAGTTTGCCAATCGTAGAGACTTACCAATCTAGACAAGTTTGTGACTGGGTACTTGCTCCAGCTGATATTAATCATGACGTTGATCTGATGGTGAAAAACATCGTATCTTCGTTATTGACTGAGTTGGACTACGTTGGTGTGATCGCAATTGAATTTTTTTATGGAGCTGATGGATTACTTGTGAATGAGATAGCCCCGAGAACTCATAATTCAGGTCATTTTTCTATAGATGCTTGTAGCAGTAGCCAGTTTGATCAACAAATATGTATCTCCTCCGGTATTAATGTACCCATGCCTGAAATGCTTGTTGATGGTGCTTTAATGGCAAACTTGCTTGGTTTGCAAAGTAACTATCCAATATCACTGACTCAAAGGTTGGATGATTTAAGGGCTATTGATGGTATGAATGTTCATTGGTATGAAAAAGGAGAAGAAAAAAAAGGCAGGAAGCTTGGTCACGTTACTTATCTTCTGAATAATAAGGATGTTTTGTCTAGAAAAAAAGAAGCATTAGAGGTTTTAAAAACTATAAGGTCAATTTGGCCTACCTCTTGATGATATTTTGTTTAGATTACTCTTAGTACTGCTTTGTTGGTAAAGACCTTCTCAAGTGCTCTGATCTGACTCTCTTTCGATATGGGGAAGCTGTCGTGAAAGCAACGTATACCAGCTTTGCTCTGGAAACGAAGCCTCACTTTGAATCCCCCTCTGGTTTTTCCAGGTCGATGCTTCTTGGGTCTTACGGCAAAACGGTACTAACTATTTACTGATTGAAATTAAATGTTTTGCTTATAAAAAGTTAAATTTCCGGGTGGTGATACTTTTTATTTATCATTGAGTTTTGTTCTTTATTAATGAATAGGTCTTAATAGGTTAATCCTCTTGTTTTTCGTACCTTTCTCAACAGCTCATGATCCTCTCTTGCTCTTTTATCAAGACTGGCTAAATCTTTTCTGGCTTTTTGATCAACTTTTTGAATATCCTTCCTTGCTCTTTGGTCTAGAAGAGCAACATCTTTTCTTGCCCTTTGATCCAGGTTCTCAAGGTCGGCTCTAGCACGTTGATCAACGTTCTCAATATCTAATTTAGCTCTTTCTACCATGCTTGTCATAGAGTCGATCATCATTGATAAAGCAGCGGGAACCTGCTTCCCTGAAGGGGGAAGAGGGGCTTGCTCATTTAGATTAATATTAGGGTTTGCTCGATTCGAAGCCATAGGTTTAATAAAATAGGCTTGCAGTAATTAGAAGCCATTTCTCTTTATGAATCTATTATCTCTTTTTATTAGCCCAAAAAATAAAAACCTTCCGAAGAAAAACGAGATGTAATAGTATCTTCACTCTTTTGCCTTGAAAAGCTAAAATTCATTAATATATAGTTTTTGGATCTAATTTGAAGCCTAAGTATTAGAATAAAGAATATATAAAAATATTTATTATGTTGGTAATACATAATTTCTTACCTAATACTTTATGTGTAGTATAATATTGATGATTAACTTTAAAATAATCAAACTCTTCAGTATTATTTGCGATAATTGATAAATAGTAAGATGTGAAAGAATATAAACTCAATAAGCAATTAGAACTAAAAAATACTAATTAAAAAGAAAATTAAATTAATAA
>QCPI01000031.1 GCA_003212625.1 Prochlorococcus sp. AG-436-J02 | reverse complement strand
TATAAGGTCTGTTCTATGTTGAGGATAGATAGATTCCATACGATTTGACGATAAGCACAATAATTAGGTGTTAAGACCCACTTGTTCATTTTTGATAATCACGCATTAATTTTTGAATGTTTTCAAAAGTTCTTGATGATTTTATTGACGATTGCTTTCTAAGTGGAGACGATATTTGTAAATTTGAAATCCATAGATCAAGAAAATTTGATAATAGAGTAAACCTAATCAAAACTAAAACGATAGGCTTAACAAAAAATGATCTAAAGAAGAATCAATAGTAAATACTTATTAGTATTGAACCTCTATTCGTTTAGATTAGTAATTATCACAAAAGAATTTGGTTAAATAGAATTGATTTGATTATCTAAAAATAGGATGTAGAATAAAAAATATATGGTATGTTTTATAAAAAATGCCATTAAATAAAAAGAGTGGACTAGTCCCATGGGATCTGAAAATTGGAGACAATAACTATCAGAAAGAGCCTTGGATTCTAAAGAAAGGAAAGGAGTACATCACTATAGAGAAAGATACGAAGAACAGAGGAAATTTTTATCTTCAAAAAGATGACGAGAAACGTTTATCTTTAAGTGCTCTGCAGGCAAGATTGACATATCATCATCTCATTGATTTTGGCTATAAACTTCAAAAGCCAAAAAGAAAAAAAACAACGAATCAATCAATTCTTGAGTAGATCATTTGAGAGCAACATTTTTTTGATTTTATCTTGAAAATCTAGATCTTATGTTAGATGCTAATAATTCCTGACAAAAATATTTATTTTCTTTCAAACAATTATCAAAGTGTCTTGTTTTATCTTGAATGCATTTTTGTATAGGTTTAAGTAAGTTATCTATAGGTCAGTAAAATGGCTTCTTCAAAAGTAACTATTACTAAACATAAATCCATAGTTAATAAACACCCCTTAGAAGATCAGGTGGGTTTGTCATCTTTTGATTTAGCGCTTATTGCTCTTAATAAAATTATAAATAATAATAAATCAACTACGAATCCTGCTTTAGAAACTACTTTTTTGATTTAATAAAAATTTAGTTATATATTTAATTTACTTTATTATAAATATTTCTTACGTATTTACGTAGCTTTTAAATTAGATTCAAAATAAATTTAATTAGGTTTGATTCAATTCTTTAAATACGAAGAAATATGTGCAAGTCTTTCTTCGTTCTCAAGGAAATAAAAATTAATATTCATAAAAGCTGCAATAATTGGATCTTTTTTGCATCAGCGGGAAATTAATTATAGATAAAACATTTCCTTGGACTTCTAAATTAGTCAACACTGAAAAGATAGCGGAGTGTTAATACTCCAGCATTAACACGGATTTACAGTTTTCAGCTGCTTCAGCTAAATCATATATATAACCACAGCTAACTTTGATAACCATAGACGATTTGGAAGATTATTAAGATCTTTCCTCCTCAATTAACTACAAGTCATAACCATGATCAAGAAAAATCAACCAAATCAAAGTAATCAAAATGATGATTATCGAAAGAGGTATGGAGTTGAGCTGCAAAGAAGATTTGTTGATCTGCAATTTAAGAGAAGTGAATTGGAGAAACAATTGAAAAGAGTTAATGAAGTCCTTTTTTCTTTGGGCAGAGAAATGGAAGAACATGTCACATATGATCAGCTTTATAAGTGATTTTTAAAATCAATAGTTATTACAATGATAGAATTCGATTTAAATATTGGTTTCTAATTAAGAAAATAAGTGTTACATGCGAAAGGGGTAACGATTTAATTCTTTATGTTAATAGTTAAGAAAAAATAATTTATGTATATTTACTATAAGTATTAGATGACTATGTTTTATGCCTTGTGTTAAGTAGGTATTGATACAAAAATATCTATAAAAATGGTAAATCAAATAAAAAAGATATTAAATTTTTGCTTTTTGTCTTTTCTAATCTTCTTCTCTACGTTCAGTAAGCTATCTGCTGAAAATATTGACTGGATAGAAGTAGCTAAGACAGATAATGAAATACAATTTATAGATACTAATTCAATAAAATACAATAATAGTGGCTTTCTTTCAGTTATAACTAAATTATCTGAGATTAATCCAGAGAATCATGAAACTTTAAACTCTAATATATTTTTAATGGCTGTTGATTGTGAGAATAGATTGTTTAATAGGCTTCCTTTGAATGGAGAACTTAAACAAGTTGAAAATTGGGAAAGCCCTACTAATGATAGGTTAACTAAGAAGACGATTCTTAATACCTGCTCCTATTAATTAATTTATATAAGTTTTTTTATATTTTTTTACAAACTCTATACAGCTAAAATCAATTCTATTATTCAAAGGATAATGCTGTGAAACAAAAATGTATTTCATACAAGATACTATTTTTGATAAATGTTTTCTACAATTGCTTTTAGGGGATTAAAGGATTGCATTAAAGAAAAAAGGCTTTGGTCAATCTGCAAGCATAATCAGGAGAGATGAAAACTAATAATTTTTACTAAGCAGAGAATCATTGGATACAATGATCTTATAAGCTCTTTTTTTTATTAAGGAGAATTAATGACAACTATTTTTTGTGCTTCTGCATTCCCTTGGCTCTGGCTTGCTGGTACTGATTTTGGGATAAATCATTTCACTACTGACCTAATACTTGTTGTTTCCTTTGCTGTTTTGACGGCTCTGCCAATGGCATTTCTAAGACCAATAATTAAGGAGTGGGAGCAAGCTGGTGTAAAGAGCTCGCTTTTTACAAAGTAGAATTTAAAATTTGATAGAAGTTTTTCTTGGGGGCTACGCTCACTTCTTCTTGGTTATTCTTACTGATTGAAATTTATTGAACCTTAGATTAAATAGGTGCAGCTTAAAATCTTATATGTCCTCCATTATTACTGTTCTGAGAAAAAAGATTATCAAGATAAGAAATAGATTTGATGTTCAAAAAGTTCCAATCATGTTGCAGAAAGATTTGGAAACAATGGCTTATTTGAACAAGATTTAAAACAAAAAAACAATTCATAAGCCAAACTTATTAATAACAAAGTATGGTGGATATAATTTGAGGCTTCCTTTATGAATGCCACTACTGTTCCATCAGTTAAAGATCAGGAATTAGTATCAATTGGATTGGTTCAATCAGCAAGTGTTAATTCTATTGCTGATTTCATCCCGTCAAAATTGAATGAAAGCCAAGTCAACCCTGAAAAGGAAAACGATAAGGACGATTTTATAAATACGTTTATTTGTCACTTGATCTTCTATGGGATATTTTGCGTTTCGCTTGTTTTACACATCCTTATTGATCTAGGTTTTGCATCCTTTCTGAAAAATCAACTTGATCAACTTATTGGAGATAGGAATAATCCGGTTTTTGAGAAAAAGCCTGCTTTCGCTTAAATAAACTCTAAATAGAACTGCTTGAAAATATACGAGGTTATTGCTTGATTTTATATAAATATTTTAGGTAATAAGAGATTTGCCTATTACGCTAAATTCATATATTAACTTCTGCCTTAATCCTTTTTTATCTTAATCTTTACGAAAGAAGAAATTCATCAATAAAAACGCCATTATTGAGGAAGGTTTAACTTTTTCACAATATGGGAGAAGCTAAAAGGAGGAAAGAAAAGGGCTTGCCCCCCAAAGCAATAAAAAAAGTAAAGAAGGATGATAAACCCAATGTTTTTGAGAAACTGCGAAGAAATCAAATTTTGCCAATTATTCTTGCTCTTGGTTTTGTTGTTTTTTTGATTGTTGATTTGGTTAGGTATTACAACCAATGAAAGTTGAAAGGACTTAATTTATTCGAGATTTAACTTATTACTGATATTTTTTATAATTAATCAATCACTTCTAGTAAAGTTAAAAAATAGACTTTTTTCTTATGGGAGATAAGAAGAAAAAGAAGAAGTGCAAAAAGAAGAAATGTTCAGCCTGGAAGGGTGGAAAATGTATTTGTCATGGTCAATAAAAATTAATGCATAATGATCTTTTAAGAGTGTAGAATGTTTTTGGAGATTTTAGTGCTGAGAATTAGATATAAGTGCGACGTTACTTACCTTTACCTCTACTCTTTACCTTCATATTGCCTATTCAGGCTGATGATACTTGTTTGTTTATTAGCCAATATGAGCCAGATTTAACTATTGAAGTTAGCACCAAAGATACTACTGCTACAAAGGGATATATGAACTACAAAGGTTCACCTGTCTTTCGATTCTCAACAGGTATTCGTACCGAATATAGAGGTCAATACTTTTCTTTTGATAATATCCCAAAGTTACTTTCTGAGAAAGAGGCGAAGATAGTCTCTGGGTCTGTAATTACAATTATTGGAGATCAATCTGGTACAGGAACGCCAATAAGGGAAAGAAAGCAAGGTTTAACCAAGGTCTTTTTCCCGAACCTTGGTTTGAATTATTATTACTTTTTAGCTGATGGACATGGAGTAGACGAAGGTTTGCAAGATATGACAAAAAAAGTGAACAGTATTTTGAGTGCTGCGGAAGGCTTCTGGATACCCTCTGAGATCTGTAAAAAATACGTTCTCTATGGTTGGTAATTGCTACAGTGGTAAGATTTATGTAGGCTTATTTTCTCAGTACTCAGTTTATTTAAGAGACTTTTTTGTAATGCTTATTAAGCATAAAATTCTTTTAAATGTTTTAGAACTTTAAACGAATATATACAAAAAGTCTTGATCAAGAATTAATTAAACTTATTAATCATTAGATAGAAGAAGTCAAAATTATTCAAATTCAATATGTATTTATGCATGTGTTTTATTGAGCTATATAGGTCTAGAAAACATGATCAAGGCTAGTCAA
>QCPI01000030.1 GCA_003212625.1 Prochlorococcus sp. AG-436-J02 | reverse complement strand
AATAAAATAAGGTATTTTTTTTAATTGATTTTTAATAGCAAATAAATACAATCCTGCGTTACTTTTTATTTTTTTTATTTTTATATTCATCTTTTCTTGAAGTCGACTTTGTATGTTAATATTCCATTTGAAATATTAATAAGAGATTCTTCAAGATTAATACCTTTGATAGAAAAACCATTGCCCAAGTCAGATCCAACTTTTAAAAATGAGAGTCCTTTATCAGTATCTGCAAAAACTACATTTGAATTACCTACTTTTGCAATACCCCTAAAGATAATATTTCTGGATAGCATTAAGTTCCCATTCTCTGAGTTAGCTTGAACCGATGCAAATGGATTCCTAATTAAATTCAATCTTTTTTCCTGTTCGTTTGTCCTTTGATTTGGAGCTTGCCTTAGCTCATCAAACTTTTTTGCTTTATGAAATGGATTTATGATTTCAGTGTTTTTGGAGTCATTAATCTTAGGATTAGATGCGTTTACATCATTTGCATGGGAGTTTAATTGAGCTAAAAATAAAAAACAAAATATTAAAAAACTAATTTCAACATGAGGTTGTAGTTCCTTGAATTTATTTTCATATTTTATATTGAGCATCAGCTAATATGGAAAAACAAACATCTTCAACTATACAAAGTATACAGAATATTTAAGAATCAGCAATAACCCTAGATTAGCTAGCTTGATTTGAAGGGTAAATGCTTATAATCAAGTTATGGTTGTAGACAATCCCAAAATAGACTCATCAATGCCTAGCTCAAATGCCGAGTTAAAAAAATTCTTATCTAGCAATGCGTGCAAGGAGGCAGGGATAGTAAGCCTTTCTGTGGACACTAAAGATGTATTGCTAGGAGCTATGAATCCAATTTATGAAAATGTACAAAATATAGTTAAGAATCTAGAGAAAAATTACACAGTAAATGTTCAAGTTAGGCAAATCAGTCCTGAAGAGTTTGAGAAATGGGATGATAATAACAACTCTTCTTTTATTAAGGATTCTAAATCATTTAATGAAATTAATAAAACACATAACGAAGTTAAAAAAGAGAATACAAATAAAGCTTTGTATTCACTCCCCCCTAATATAAATCTAAATAAAGGGGAAAGTAGAACTTTAATTGATAACTCTGAGGCGCAAAGTAAATCACTATTTAAAGACTTACTTGAAAACTCAAAATCAATTATAAATGATGATAATATAGATAAATTTGATTTTTTTGAGTTAGATGAAGAAGTAGAGGAAGAAGAGGAAATTGATATTATTGATGACAAAGATCTTAGTGATACCGATGATCCTGTTATCAAAGCGGCTGGATCAATATTGGCTACTTGTGATCGTTTGAAAGCTTCTGATATCCATGTGGAACCATTAGAAGATAGGATGAGAATAAGATACAGAATAGATGGTGTATTGAAAGAGGTATATTCACTTCCTAAGGCTAAGTCAAGAGCGATTTCAAGTAGACTTAAAGTTATGAGTAAACTAGATATTGCAGAACGTAGATTGCCTCAGGATGGAAGAATTCGTTGTCGAATTAATGAAAAAGTATCTGACTTTAGAGTTAGTACGCTACCTGGTAAATGGGGGGAGAAAATTGTTTTAAGAGCATTGCAATCAGATTCTTCAATGTTAGATCTAGAAAAATTAATTTCAGGTAAGCAAGAACTTTCATTGGTTAGAGAGATGGGAAGTTCTCCATATGGAATATTTATTGTTGTCGGACCAACAGGCAGTGGAAAATCAACTACTCTTTATTCGATTTTAAATGAAAGAAATACACCTGATGTAAATATTAGTACTGTTGAAGATCCGGTCGAATATACCTTAGATGGGATTCATCAAGTTCAAGTTATAAGAGAAAAGGGCCTTGATTTTTCTAGAGCACTTCGTTCATTAATGAGACAAGATCCAGATATTATTCTTGTTGGGGAGACAAGAGATAGAGAAACAGCCCAAACTGCAATGGAGGCTGCGCTAACAGGACATATGGTTTTTACAACATTACACGCAAATGATACAGCTACTGCAATAACTAGACTTGGTGAGATGGGCATACCTCCTTATCTTGTGGGATCCTCCGTTATTGGTGTGATGGCTCAAAGACTTATAAGAAAAATTTGCCCTAATTGTTCCACTGAGAGATCTGTAGATCCTATTAAAGATAGTCTGGCTGTGCAATATGAATGTAAAACTTTAAAGCAGGCAAATATAGTAGACCTTTCTGATAAAGAAATAGACCATGAAAGTTTATGTCCAATATGTAATGGAACTGGATATAAGGGAAGGCTTGGCTTATATGAAGTAATGAAGGTTACAGAACCAATAAGAGAATTAATCATGAAATCTAGTACAGCTGATGTAATTAGAGAACGGTCGGCCGAAAAAGGAGTTAAAAGTCTTTTGGATTATGGTATGGATTTGGTAAAAGATAAATTAACAACTCTTGAAGAAGTAGAAAGAGTTTGTTTATTAAATGATTAAACAATGACTACACCAAATTTAAAAATCACTCGATTAATGACTGAACTTGTGCAACGCAATGGTTCAGATCTTCATTTGACAGGTGATAAACTTCCTTACTTCAGAATACAAGGCTCAATACTTCCGGCTGATACTGCCACTTACAGCAAGGAAGAATTAACAAAAGATTTGATTTCAATACTTGGAGATGAAAAAATACATTTATTTGAAAAGGAAAAAGAACTTGATTGTAGTTATGGTTTAGAAGGTATAGCAAGATTCAGGTTAAATGTTTTTTATGATAGAGGGTCTATATCTTGCGTGATGAGAGCATTAAATACCAATATCCCAAGTTTCTCACAAATAGGTTTACCTGATAGTGTTCAACAATTGTTGAAAAGGCCGAGAGGATTAATGCTTGTAACTGGTCCAACAGGATCAGGAAAAACCACTACTCTTGCTAGTTCTATTGACTGGATTAATTCAAATAACTCAGATCATATTCTGACAATTGAAGATCCTATTGAGTTTGTCTTTGAGAATAAAAATTGTCTCGTAAGGCAAAGAGAAGTTGGAGAAGATACAAATTCTTTTTCCAGGGCCTTGAGATCTGCTTTGAGAGAAGATCCAGATATTATTCTAGTTGGAGAGATGAGGGATTTAGAAACAATTAGTTTAGCCATTACTGCTGCTGAAACTGGTCATTTAGTTATGGGAACATTGCATACTTCATCAGCTTCTCAAACTATTGATCGAATAATAGATGTTTTCCCCCCATTTACCAGGTAGCGTACTAACTCTAAAGTCAGATACTTTTTCATTAATTCGACAACGAATTCTTCCATCCTGAGGCAATCTACGTTCTGCAATATCTAGTTTACTCATAACTTTAAGTCTACTTGAAATCGCTCTTGACTTAGCCTTAGGAAGTGAATATACCTCTTTCAATACACCATCTATTCTGTATCTTATTCTCATCCTATCTTCTAATGGTTCCACATGGATATCAGAAGCTTTCAAACGATCACAAGTAGCCAATATTGATCCAGCCGCTTTGATAACAGGATCATCGGTATCACTAAGATCTTTGTCATCAATAATATCAATTTCCTCTTCTTCCTCTACTTCTTCATCTAACTCAAAAAAATCAAATTTATCTATATTATCATCATTTATAATTGATTTTGAGTTTTCAAGTAAGTCTTTAAATAGTGATTTACTTTGCGCCTCAGAGTTATCAATTAAAGTTCTACTTTCCCCTTTATTTAGATTTATATTAGGGGGGAGTGAATACAAAGCTTTATTTGTATTCTCTTTTTTAACTTCGTTATGTGTTTTATTAATTTCATTAAATGATTTAGAATCCTTAATAAAAGAAGAGTTGTTATTATCATCCCATTTCTCAAACTCTTCAGGACTGATTTGCCTAACTTGAACATTTACTGTGTAATTTTTCTCTAGATTCTTAACTATATTTTGTACATTTTCATAAATTGGATTCATAGCTCCTAGCAATACATCTTTAGTGTCCACAGAAAGGCTTACTATCCCTGCCTCCTTGCACGCATTGCTAGATAAGAATTTTTTTAACTCGGCATTTGAGCTAGGCATTGATGAGTCTATTTTGGGATTGTCTACAACCATAACTTGATTATAAGCATTTACCCTTCAAATCAAGCTAGCTAATCTAGGGTTATTGCTGATTCTTAAATATTCTGTATACTTTGTATAGTTGAAGATGTTTGTTTTTCCATATTAGCTGATGCTCAATATAAAATATGAAAATAAATTCAAGGAACTACAACCTCATGTTGAAATTAGTTTTTTAATATTTTGTTTTTTATTTTTAGCTCAATTAAACTCCCATGCAAATGATGTAAACGCATCTAATCCTAAGATTAATGACTCCAAAAACACTGAAATCATAAATCCATTTCATAAAGCAAAAAAGTTTGATGAGCTAAGGCAAGCTCCAAATCAAAGGACAAACGAACAGGAAAAAAGATTGAATTTAATTAGGAATCCATTTGCATCGGTTCAAGCTAACTCAGAGAATGGGAACTTAATGCTATCCAGAAATATTATCTTTAGGGGTATTGCAAAAGTAGGTAATTCAAATGTAGTTTTTGCAGATACTGATAAAGGACTCTCATTTTTAAAAGTTGGATCTGACTTGGGCAATGGTTTTTCTATCAAAGGTATTAATCTTGAAGAATCTCTTATTAATATTTCAAATGGAATATTAACATACAAAGTCGACTTCAAGAAAAGATGAATATAAAAATAAAAAAAATAAAAAGTAACGCAGGATTGTATTTATTTGCTATTAAAAATCAATTAAAAAAAATACCTTATTTTATT
>QCPI01000029.1 GCA_003212625.1 Prochlorococcus sp. AG-436-J02 | reverse complement strand
TTTTAGCTTATGTACTTGAAATGAATTAATAAAAATTCGTTCATTTCTGTATTGAAAATAAACAATAAATTTATTGATAATAAAATTTATTATAATACTGTATATTTTTAGATTGATAAGTAAAATGAAAATAGGGCTTCATCTAGAGGTAAAAGAATATTTTTGGGATAGTTTAAAAAAACTTACTAATACTTTTAGTAAGCTAACAGTGAATAATCTTGGGAATGGTTATATAAAATGCTTGTGGGAAATTAGTCCTACTGACAATTTTAGAATTGATTTCAGTAAAAGTTGTTTTTATGCTATTAGATTATTTGATATTACTAATAATAGAAGTGTAAATAATTCAACTTGTATCATGAAAGAAGTGCAGGTCAGTAAATTTCAATCTTCCATTTCACTTCCTATTCCTATTAATAAGGGTGTTTATTATGTTGAATTTGGGTACCGTAAAAAAAATGGTGAGTGGAGAAAGCTTGCATATCAATTTCTTAATCTGGGCTATAGGATAAAAAAAGTCATTAAAAGTTTTGATAATGACAATTGGTTTAATTCTAAAGAAACTATTGAAAATACCCAGTTAAATTTTCATGAGGAGGCTTATCAACTTTCATTAAATACTCCTAGTGGTGGTTCTGAAAGTATTATTTATGATATAAATAATACTTAATTATTTTGCCTTGAGAACTTAATTAAATTTTTGTTTTGTATCAATTCAATAAAAATTAAATAATTTAATTTTATTATTTAGTGTTGTTTTACTAAAGTTTAATTTTGTCTACTTATTTAATTACAGGAGCCAATAGAGGTATTGGTTTAGAATTAGTTCGTCAATTAAAAAATAGAGGAGAGGATGTAATTGCCACTTGTAGATCTACATCTTCTGAATTGAATGCTTTGTCAGTTCGAGTTGAGACAGGTATTGATATCAGCTCAAGAGACTCGATTATTAATCTTCGAGAGAGTTTAAATGATATTAAAGTCGATGTTTTGATTCAAAATGCTGGAATTGCTGAATTTAATTCTCTTTCCAATTTAGATCCGGAAAGTATCTTGCATCAATTTGAGGTGAATGCTTTAAGTCCATTGTGTTTTGTACAAACTATGCTTACTCATCTTAGTAAAGCTGCAAAAATAGCTTTAATAAGTAGTCGTATGGGATCTATAGAGGATAATAGTTCTGGCGGTTCCTATGGATATAGGATGTCTAAAGTAGCTTTGTGCATGGCTGGCAAATCTTTATCTTTAGATTTAAAATCTAAAGATATTGCTGTGGCAATTTTACATCCTGGTTTGGTTAGTACTCGAATGACAGGATTTACTTCACATGGCATCCATCCTAAAGAGTCCGTAGAAGGACTTATTCAAAGAATTGATGAGCTTACAATAAATAATACTGGAACTTTTTGGCATTCAAATGGAGAGATTTTACCTTGGTAAAATCTCTCCATTTGAAACTATTTTTTACTTTCAAAAGTTAAATAAAAAAATAAATAAATAAAGATAGAATATGAATCTCCATCTTGAGTTTGAGCTTAAATTATACTCTACCTAATGGTTTTCTTAAGTTTTAACAAAGCTAATTCCCACCCCCGGGATGTTAAAAAGTTCTTCATTATATGCTGAAATTATCGATTCTGGAGTCATATATCCAGCTTCATAGAAATTATTGCAATTTTTTGCACCTATTCCTGGAATAGACGTCAGATTCCCTCACCTTTCTGAGAGTTTTTCTTCTTGTTGATCAAAAATATTTAAAAGCTTGTTCTTTGTATTGAATAAAAATTTTTACGAACATTTATATTCCCAATACATATATTCAAATATACTTTAATATTTTTTATTGGCTATTAAATTGAATACTAAAACCAATAAAATCAGTGGAAGTAAATAAATAATAATCATAAAACCAGACAAAAAGATAAGTACACCTATGAATATGAAAAATCCTATTAAAACTATTGCTAAGAATCTTTTGATTTGATTTAACCAATAAACACCTTTGTATTTTTCTAGATTGATTTGTAATTCTTTTCGCCTAATATATAATTCCTTTAGCTGTTTTTGATGCCATTCAATTGACTCGTCTATTTTTTTTATATATATATTTTTACCTATTTGATGTAAAAAATTATTTGATCTTGAGAAATTATATTTGAATTTTACAATTTGTGATTGAAATATAGCCTTGCTATTTTGAGATATTTTTTTGTCTATGTCTAGAATTTCAACATAAATTTTATCTTGTAAATCAAATCTTTCATTTGAATTATATTTTACAATTTCATTACTGGTATTTTTTTTGTATTTAAAAAATTTATAAAAAAAGTTTGCTCTCAACATTTGAGTTACTATTATTGAAAATAGATTTACTATGCGGATATTATAACCATGCCTTCAATTATTTTTAATGGGAGCTACATAACAAAAACAAATACAGGTATAGGAGTTGTCTCTAAGAATTTGGTAAATACTTTATCTGCTCAAAAAGTAACTTCACTCATTCCCAAAGATATAGGAATGAGAGGTGATATTTATATTCCTAATAACTTGTCTCCTGCGCAAGGTTATCAGAGTCATTTAAGACGTTTGTATTGGCTTCAAAAATTTGTTCCAAAAATAATGAAAAAGTTAAATGCTAAATATTTCTTATCACCATTATTGGAAGCCCCATTATTTGCTAATGTACAGTCTATTGTTTTAGCTCATGACCTGATACCCATTAGGTATCCTTCAATCTCATTTTTAACTTTATATCATTTAATTTATATCCCTTTAATTTTAAAACAATCTAAATTAATTCTATGTAACTCTATCTCTACTGCTAATGATTTGCACTATTTTTATAAAGTACCAAGACGTAAATTATTTCCAATTAAATTAGGCTTTAATAATCAACATTATTATCCACAAAACAAAATAAGAAAAAAGTTTTTCCTTATTATCGGAAGACATAATCCACATAAAAATTTAGAGAGGGTTATTAAAGCATTTTCATTTGCGAAAATTAAGGATTATAAGCTTGTTTTTGTAGGTTCCTTTGACAGTAGGTATACACCAAGCCTTATAAAAATAATTGATGAATTGAACCTGAGACATTTGTGTGTTTGGAAAGGCTGGGTTGATGATGATGAAAAACTATTATTATTAAATGAATGTCAAGCACTAATTATTGCTAGTCTTTGGGAAGGTTTTGGCCTCCCAGCTCTAGAGGCAATGGCATGTGGTACGCCTGTGATAGCTTCTAAAAGAGGAGCATTGCCTGAAGTGGTTGGAAAATATGGTTATTTAGTCAATCCATTTAATATTCAATCAATAGCTTCGGCAATGAATGAAGTTATAAATGATAAAACATGCTTCGAAAAAGCTCTTTTAGAAGGTCCAGCAAGAGCTTCATCTTTTAGTTGGTTTGATACAGCTAGAGCAATAGAAAAAATTATCGATGAAATCGATTAATCTTTCTTTCCGGAGAAATGTTAGCAACCTCTAATTGATTCTATAAAAAATATGTAACTATTCAGCAATGTATAGAGTCCATTATTTAGAGACATTAGAATTATTGCTTCATTAGGTGAAATTTTTTCCTCTAATACCGATTTTTTTATAATTTATAATTGCTAACATAGTTTTTTAATTTGTAATTTTAAGCATGTCTAGTAAAAAATCTAAAACTACGAAAAATTCTGCAAATACCAATCCAAATGGTGAAAAAAAAATAACACCTATTTCTGCCAAAATTGTTCTTTTAGTATTTGGAGTTGGACCTTTACTGCTTATGAGTTTATTTTTATTCTCAAAGGGATTTTTTAATTCCCCTATATGATTTATAGATTATTAAAATATACAATTATCTTAGTTCTTAATCAAATTATTTATTTATCGATTTGATAGTGCATTCCCAGTGGCCCTTAGCGTTTTGAACTGTACTTTATCCTTGAGTAATAGAATAGGTATTAAATATTCTCATAATTCGAATATCGACATTATGCATACGTTGATAATCGACACAAAGAGCTTCGGCTAGTCTTTTCCCCTCGTCATAACAACTTCTTATCCCTATAGGATTAACATTTCCCCAGTAATCTTCCGACTGTGGGTGAACTAAAGAATCACCATAGACCTCACTAGTAGAGGCAAGTAAAATCTTTGCTTTTACTCGCCTAGCGAGGCCTAACATATTGAATGTTCCTAAAAATATTGTTTTGGCTGTTTTGATTGGATTGGACTGGTAGTGAATGGGAGAAGCAGGGCAAGCTAAATGCCAAATTTGATCAACCTCAACTTGAATTGGAACTGTAATATCATGCCTTATAAGTTCAAATCTTTTGTGACCTATCCATTGTTCAATATTTCTTTTATCACCTGTTGAATAATTATCAATGCATATTACCTCTTCACCATTCTCTAGAAGTGCATCTACAAGATGAGAACCCAAAAAACCAGCACCGCCAGTAACTAAATTACGTTTTATCGAACATTTCATTTATAAATACTAATGAAGAGTAAACACAGTAAAGAAACAATATAAAAATTTTAATACTTCTTGCTTGGTATATATAAAGAATTTTCTAAAAAGTTATTTAGGACATTTTTTTAAATAAATCCTTATGATAATCAACAACATTTTGACAGCTGATTACTGGAGTTATTTCCATATCAATACCAAACTGAGCTCTCCAAGGGGCAAAATGAATAAAAAGTTCTTTATCACTATTTGCATTACAAAGAATTACTACACGTCCTTCTCCAGGAGCATGCACTCGAAATAACATTTCAAAACCATCAAACTTATCTTGCTTAGCCATTTCTCCATTCTCCCAAAATTCTACAAATTGCTTATAAGCCGAAACTTGCTTTTCGCTATCAGGAAACTGACAATCAACTAAATAGAGTTGCATTAGTAGCACAGTAAAAACCAAGCTTAGCGAGAAAATGAGGATTTGAGAAATCCCAAA
>QCPI01000028.1 GCA_003212625.1 Prochlorococcus sp. AG-436-J02 | reverse complement strand
CGAAATGGAGTTGGTAAATCTAATCTTCTTGAATCCGTAGAGCTTTTATCTAGTTTACGTTCTCATCGATCCAACCGAAATCATGATTTGATTTATTGGGATCAAGATCAGGCTTTCTTAACGGCAATGATTGAAGATGATCAAAAACTGTCTCTAGAATTAAATAGGAAAGGTGGTAGAAAAGCCTACAAAAATGAAAAACTTTTAACACGTCAAATTGACTTGATTGGTCCTATCAGAAGTGTAGGATTTAGTGCTCTTGATCTAGAATTAATAAGAGGAGAACCATCTTTCAGAAGGACTTGGTTGGATAGAATTGTTCAACAACTTGAGCCTATTTATTCTGATTTGATGGGTAGGCATTCCAGATTACTTAGGCAAAGAAGTCTGTTGCAAAAGAGTTAAATAAAAATCACTAGATTTCAAGGCTAATTCTAACTTCCTTGGTTGATGAGTATCTTGCTGACATCTTGAAAGTAGCCTATTTATTTTTCGTACAGAAATGATTTCACTCCTAAGTAGAATAAAGCCTTGAGGAATTTGAGGGCATTTATTTGCTGAATTTAATCCAAGCATGTCATCCTGTGTTTCTCATACCTGCAGCAATACCATTAATTGTCAACAATGCACCACGCAATAATTCACTACGACTATATGTTCGTGAACTCTGAGTAGAGTCAATACTTAAGTCCTCGCTAATTGGTGGTTGACGATTCTGATCTCTTAATCGTTTTAGAAGAGCTACTTGTAAAAAACCTAAGGGGACAATAGTTCTATTTCTCAGATTTACAGACAATCGCAAAGCAGGGTCTGCGCTTAATAGTTTTGGTTTATCGGTAATTTCAAGAATTAATTTCTTAGTCAAACTATATTCACTTGAGATAATCTCGAAAATACGAGCAAAAGAATCTCGATGATCGTCCCCACCTAAACTAACCATATAGTGATGAGCAACCTCTAAATCAACTTTTGAAAGTGTCATCTCAACCTTAGAAATCAACATTCTAAAAAATGGCCATCTCTGATTCAACATTCTCAACATCTCCATTTTATCAGGATCTGCCTTAAGTTCAGTCGCCAAAGCTGTCCCCACTCCAAACCAGCTTGGCAAAAGAAAGCGACTTTGCGTCCAACCAAAGACCCATGGAATAGCACGTAGACTTGATAAATCTTTTGCACCACTCTTTCTTCGAGCAGGACGACTAGAAATTTGCAACTTACTGATTTCCTCTATTGGAGTAACCACTTGAAAAAATTGAACTAATTCGGGATTATCATGTACTAGAGCTCTATAATGTTCCCTGGAACGAGCCGCAAGTCTGGTCATCAATTCATTCCAAGTTGGTGTGGCATCTAATTTATTAGTAACTAAGCTATTCTGTAGTACAGCTGTAGTTACAGTCTCAAGATTATATAGGGCTAATTCTGGAAGACTATATTTTGAGGCAAGAACCTCCCCTTGCTCCGTTATCTTTATGCGGCCTTGAAGTGTTCCACTAGGTTGAGCCAAAATTGCCTGATAAGCTGGTCCACCGCCCCTTCCTACAGAACCACCTCTACCATGAAAAATACGTAATACTATTCCTTGTCTACTAGCAAGATCCTGGAGGGCGATTTGGGCCTTATGAATTTCCCAGTTACTTGAAAGAAAACCAGAATCCTTATTGCTATCAGAATATCCAAGCATCAATTCCTGAAGTGGTTGAATTTTTTCTCCTACTCGTGGCAGTAATTCACGATAAACATCTGCTTGGAGCAGAGACTCCATTACTGAAGGAGCACGTTGTAAATCCTCAACTGTTTCAAATAATGGAACAACAAGAAAATCAGCAGCACCTAAACTTGGATCAATTAAACCTGACTCTTTAGCTAAAAGAAGTACTTCTAATAAATCCGAAGCCGTATGACTCATTGATATTACATAAGAGCGACAAATACGAGTACCAAATTCTTTTTGAAGTCTATGAAGCATATGAAAAACTGAGATAGTTTCTTGCGTACTTTTAGACCACTCGAAAGCAGAAGGAATAAGTGGTCTTCGAGTTTGCAATTCCTTCATTAACCATTCAACCCGAGTTTCCTCATCCATTACTTGATATGACTCAGGCAGCTCTAAATAGCGAGTGAGTTCATCCAAAGCATCACTATGTCTTGTACTTTCTTGCCTAATATCTAGGCTGGCTAAAGAGAAACCAAAAATATGAACTTGATTCAATAAAGTATCTAGAGGTTCACATGTGAGATCTGTACTAACTAAACTATTTCGAATAAGTTCTAATTCATTCTTAAATTCATCTACAGACCTATAGTGTAGAAATTCATCAAAGCTATTATTAGTTGACATTAATGGTTTTCCCTCAGGCGAAAATTGCCATCCAGCATCCGCTAATTGCTTATTACGTACTTGAGTAAGCCGAAGTCTCTCTAATGTATAGCTCAATTTTAAACGATAAGGTTCTAGACGATATCTAGCCGCTCTTTCCTCATAAATTTCAGGGAAACGGACTCTGTCCATTTCTAATGATTCTAGCAAAGGAGAGCTTACTTGACTCCATTGCATAGATATACTCAGTTGATCTCTAAGCTCTTGAACCGATGCAATATACCTGTCCAACATTAATTGTCTTTGGTAACATGCTGTTCTCCATGTGATTTCAGGCGTAACAGACGGGTTCCCATCCCGATCGGAACCTACCCAAGAGCCAAATGTACAAAAAGCCTCATTCGGAATCTCTACATCTGGATAAGTTGAAGCTAATGCTGTTATCAATCTCCTTCTTAACTGAGGCATAGCATCAAACAAAACCTGCTGAAAATAATGAAGTGCATAATCAACCTCATCAAGAACCGTTGGTTTGAATTGATGAAGTTCGTCAGTTCTCCACCAAAGTCTTATCTCCTCCTCTAATTGCAATCTAAATATTTCCTTCTCAGAGTCAGAAATTGAGCTGTTTGACTGAAGTTGTTGCAAAAGAGTGGCTACTCTTCGTTGCTTGTGTCGAACAGTATGTCTAACTATTTCAGTTGGATGAGCTGTAAAGACAAGACGAATATCCATTTCCCTCATCAAAGCATCAAGCTTTGCTGGAGGGACATTCAAACGACGTAATCGTTCAAATAATTGCCTAAACGTTGCTGGAGCAGTTTGACTAGCTAAAGCTGGAGCGAATGGATCTATTTTATCAGGGCTGTTATCTGGCTTCTCTTTATTAATACTGTCTAAATAACTATCTTCTTCTATACGTTGCTCCAAAATATTTACCAACTGAAAATAAAGAGAGAAAGCCCTTGCAGCAGATATCGCCTCTGCTAAGTCCATTTCTGTAATCAACTGGACTATTGCATGCGAGGAATTATCTTGCTTTGTCTTACTTGGGTCACTTAATTGCTTTAAACGTAATAATCGCTCAGTTTGACCAGGAGGACATTCACTTTTGAGAACTGTTTTCCAGAGGTCCTCAACGAGTTCAAGCCTTTGCTGCAATAAATATCCAGGGTCTTGATCCTCAACACATACTGTCGAGTGATTAACGATATTTTCGTTTGGAAGTTTTTTCAACATAAACTTATTATGAGGCAGTTCTACCGACTTAGTAACTATTAGGTTGATTTCATTTAAATGAAATTTGTCTCTTCTCGTTCCATTTCACTAATACCTTGCTGAAGTAAGGACTGAATTGACACTCCCTTGGAATAAGAATCAAGCCATATCATTGCTTGATTTCCATGATCTAAAACAGTTTGAATAGGTTCAAGCAACTCAAGCATATGAAGCTCCTTTGCTAAAGGAGTTACATCTAATAGCAGTTCCTTTATCCAATCACGACACTTTATTTGCTTTCCATTTCTCCAATGAGATAAATTTGCATCAAGACTAGACTTAGCTACATTCATATCATTTTCATCTGCCAAAAGAGCCAATTCTGTTTGGGTTTTAGAGCTTGATTCAATTGGATCATACTTTTTTATATTATTTTTAAGCTTGATAATTCTAAGTTCTAACAAAGCAGTAATAGCCAAAAGCAAATCAACATTAGATACCAAATCACATATTCTCAGCTCTAATCGATTTAAGATATGAGGTCTTTCTGGACCATTTGGCCTAACTGATGTCCAAAAATGTCTTTCATTATGCATTTTGCCCTGAGCTAATTGATCTTTAACCCATTTCACATAATGTGCATGATCCAAAAACATAGGAACATTTGATGGTGTCTTAGGAAATTGAACCCATCTTTGAGAATGTACCCCCATTGCATTTCCTGCTAAAAAAGGAGAACTAGCACTTAATGCAAGGAATAATGATGCCTCACTTCGAACCAAGCGAAGAGCAGAAAAAAGTAAGGCTAAATTTTCAATACCTAAATTGATATGAATACTTGCTGTAACAACATTTGTTCCATAATTTTTTTCTATAAATGAGTGATATAAGTTTTCTGCATCTGACCTTTCAAAACTTTGTATGTTTCCAAGGCTTAATGTACTTCCTGGAAGAATCGTCAATTGTTTACCTCTAAGCCATTTTCTAAGCTTTTGTCTTGGGAATAAAAGAGAATGTTTTAAAACTGAGTATCTTGAATCTGGCTCAGTTATATACTCGAGATTTCTTTGATCAGGCTCTTTGACAAAATCTAAAAGCTCTTCAGTAACTGCTGATGCGACCCCTACATTAGTGCCAGCAAATGTTCCAGTAAAAAGCTCTACTTCAAAGCCCTTTAAAAGCATAACCTTAGTCATACATCAGGAGCTTCTAAACAAGCTAAAGCAGCAAGCATCCCCTTTGCTTTATTTAAAGTTTCTTGATATTCGTGAGAAGGTATGGAATCGGCAACGACACCAGCCCCAGCTTGGACTTGCACAACAAAGTTATTATTTTTGGCACTAACAATCATTGTTCGAATAGTAATAGCTGTATTCAATGCACCATTTAAATCTATAGACCCATAAACCCCTGAATATGGTCCTCGACGTTCTTTTTCTAATTGATTGATCAATTGCATTGCTCTAATCTTAGGGGCTCCACTAACAGTTCCAGCAGGAAAAGAAGCAATCAACAAATCCCAAACATCCTTTCCATTTTCAAGAATCCCCTCAACCTCGCTAACTATATGCATTACGTGAGAATATTTTTCTATCACCATTAATTCTTTTACAAAAACACTCCCTGGGGAACAAACTCGACCTAAATCATTTCGACCTAGATCTACCAACATCACATGCTCAGCTCTTTCTTTAGGATCTTTTAAAAGATCTTCCTCAAGAGTTGCATCTTCCAAAACATTTCCACCTCTTGGACGCGTACCTGCAATTGGTCTCAAACTGGCTTTAATACCTTTTTCTGTTTGTTGAGCTTTAACCATAACCTCCGGACTTGACCCAATAAGTTGCCAATCTCCAAAATCAAAAAATGCCATAAATGGCGAGGGATTTACCATTCTCAAACTTCTATATAATTCAAAAGGTTCTTGTCGAACAGTCGACTCCAATTTTTGACTAAGAACTATCTGAAAGACATCACCTTTTTTAATAAATTCTTTTGCCGATTGAACACTATTTTCAAATTCATGTTTTGAAGTCTTACAAACCGTATCAAGAGATCTATTTCCTTTTTCACTCCACTTTAAAGACTTTATAGGGTTTAAAGGAGAAGCCATTAAACCTTGAAGTTCATTAATTTGTCCAAAAGCAATTTCATAGGCTTTTTCCGGAGAAACTCCATCACTCAAATTTCCATATGCAACAGCTGTTATTAGACGTTTAACCTGATCAAAAATAAGTATTTTATCCATAAACATCCAAATACCATCTGGTAAATCTTGATCAGATAATTCATTAATAGGTACTGAAGGCTCAATCCATTGAATTAGTTCATACCCCCACATTCCAAAAAGTTGTCCTAGTTGTGGCAAGCCTGATAAAGCAACAGATTTATACGGCTTAAGCATTTCCCTGAGTATTGAAATAGGACTTCCATGAAACTTTTCTTGTTTCCCATTCCTCCAATATCTAGTCAATTCATCACCTCTTACTACTACCTTCCAGAGAGGATCGGATGCAACCACACTCCATCTACCGATAGTTTCTCCACCTTCTACTGATTCAAGTAATACTCCTGGAGGGCTATCATTACCAACTTTAAGCCAAGTTGTAAGAGGAGTTTCCAAATCTGCTGGCCAACTTTTTGCCAAGGGAACATAGTTTGCCCCGCTAGACACTGCAAGTAGAAATTTTTTCTTATCTAAATTAAGCATGACTGCTTAATGGCAGTCCTATATATAGATTGAAAGTGGGCAATAGTTTAATTTCAATAACTCATGCATCGTAAGTGTTTTTCCCGCTAAATTTCAAGCTCGCTGGATTTGGATTTTCTCCAATTCGCCTATTGTTATAGCCTTCTTTCAAGCGACCTTCATTAGGCTTCTCAGAGAAAACCCCATCTTTAGGGAAAAGTAATTCTGTATCTCCTCCAGGATAAATTCTATAAATCTGACATGTTTCTATTCTTGGTTTGAATCCCCTCAATTGAGTATTTAAGGCAAAACACTGCTCTTTTCGAGCAAAGTACATAAGGTTATCACCCTCATGCATTACTGCAGCACCACCAGTTGGAAGTTCAAAAACCTCAGGGGTTTTACTTGTCCAAGTGATTGCGTATTTCTCCTCAGTTTCAGCCGAGTTTAATAGTCCCCCAGTACTACCAATATGCTTTGGAAGTGGTCCAGTTAATACTTCGGTCATGTTTCAATTAAATCTGCTTTTTCTTTATATTTTTAAATTAGCACTTTATTTTGTGCCTTTTGACTCAT
>QCPI01000027.1 GCA_003212625.1 Prochlorococcus sp. AG-436-J02 | reverse complement strand
GTAATCGTCCAAATGTCCTAAATGGTTTATTTGATACTTCTATGGAAGAAAGTTAATAGGTTCTAATATTTTATGAAGTACAAATATATATCTGATCCAGATTTGCGAGCTAAGCTTGAAGAAGCAAGAAAGAAGAATAGCTTAAAGAAAAATAATATTAATGTTCCCGCAAATACTCCTGCAAATGAAAATTCAGAAAAAAAAATATCTAAAACAAATATTAAACTTGTTGAGAAGAAAGAACCCCCTACTCCTAATAAAAAATTTGAGAATCTAAAAGCAAAAAAAGGTAAGAAAAAAAGGAAGGTTTTAAAGCCTCCTTCTACTAAGTCTCTTGCAGTAGCTACCAAGCAGCTTTCTTCAATGTTAAGAACAGGTTTGCCTCTTCTAGAAGCATTAAATATTTTGTCGGATAGTAGTGAAGATAAGACTCTTAAAGCAGTTTTCAGAGAGGCTTCTATAGGTATTAGTCGTGGCTCAACATTTGCGGAATTATTAGAGAAACATCCTGAAATCTTTGATGATATGTACCTGGCATTGGTTTCTGCTGGAGAAGTTGCTGGTTTATTGCCTGAAGTTTTAGAAAGGGAGTCAAAACTTTTAGAAAGCCTCTCTAAAATAAAAAGTCAAATTAGCAGTGCACTAGCATATCCAATAGCAATTTTCGCTCTTACTTTTATTGTGATTATAATAATGCTGGTTTTTGTTATACCTGTCTTTGCTGATATTTATGCTGGCTCCGGAGCCAAGTTGCCAGGATTGACTCAATTTCTTGTAGATGGATCAAATTCAATCAGAAATCCCATATTTTTAATGAAACTATTTCCTATACTTTTTGTTTCTTTCTTATTACTGAAGCGTCAAATAAAAACAAATTCATTTATAAACTGGAAAGATAAAATGCTTTTAAAACTTCCTATTACAAAAGATCTTGTTACTAAATCTTGCCTTGCTAATTTTTCAAGGACACTATCAGCATTAAATTCAGCAGGTGTACCAATAATAGAATCTTTAATGATAGCAAAACGTACTCTTCGTAATAGGGTTTTTGAAAGAATTGCAGATAATATGAATACTGAAATACAAGCAGGTCAACCTATTTATAAGGTTTTATCAATGGAATCGGATGTTATACCTATAATGTTTACATCAATGTTTCGTATTGGAGAGGAAACAGGAGAGCTTAGTGAAATGGTAAACAAATTGGCAGACTTTTATGAAGATGAGGTATCAACTGCCGTGAAAGGACTTACCTCTATTTTAGAACCTTTAATGATTGTATTTGTGGCAGTCGTTGTTGCATTTATACTAATAGCAATGTATTTACCTATGTTTAATATGATGAGTACAGTTAGTTAATTACATGACTTTAAAATAAATTGAATAATATAATATATTCTAGAAATATTAAACTTATAGTTTGTTTTTTATGTCTTTTAATATTTAATAAAGCTATCTATTCTGATGAAAATAATATATATAATAATTCTTTTATACTGATAACTAAGGATTTTGAGAGGACACTATTTAGTCTTCTTGATAGAGCTGATGATGAAAATAGACCAAGAAAATATATTAAAAATGATGGTTCAATTTACTATAAATATAAAAGTAATAGATTTGATCCTAAGCTTTCAGTGGATGAAATTGAGAAAATAATTTCCAATAAAGAAAACTTATCTTATCAAAGAAATTATCTCAAGTTAATGCTTAAATATACAAGGATTATGAATATAGATATTGTCTTAAGTAAGAACAAATCAAAAAGCTCAGCTGTATGGGTGCCTTCAGAGAAATTGGTTGCAATTAATACCAGCCTTATAAGCCATGGTACGAAGGTTTTCTCAGAGATATTAAATCATGAGGTTATACATATAGCACAATCTTGTAACTCCATTAGTTCAAATGATCAACCTAGATTATTAAATATAGATACAAATATTTCGAAAGAAAATCTGTTTTATTTAAATAAAGATATCTATAAGGATTTAAGTGATTATAATAAAAAACTTGAGCTAGAAGCTTATTCGAATCAATCAAATTTACAATTAGGTGTCTCTCTTATTAAAAGATATTGTTTAAAATAATACATCGTGGAAAAATCATGCCTTGTAATTTCTCAAACTTTTTACAATTGATTGAAAAAATCTATTCAATGCCTTTTCATCAAGCTCCTCATTCATGAAGTGACCAATTAAGTCTTCTTTTAATCCTTGTAATTTATCATTAATGTCATCACTATCTAATGACATGCTTACTAAATTACCATTTTTGTCTTTGGTTTGTGAATTGGCTTCCCATAGAATCAACATAGCCTGTCTACCAGGAGTTAGATTGTCAATTCCTCTGACCGGATTAGCTTTACATGCTTTCTTGAATTTCTGCCAAAATGGAAAAGCATCCAGGTCTTTATCAGCCTGATCTATTAAATATATAAACTCATCTTCTTTCATTTAATTTTTTTGTGAATTTTAGCATAGACATCTTCAATAACAAGATAAATATCTAATTTTGAGCTTTTACATTCCTTATTTGTTAATAATTTGAATATTAATTCAACTGATTAGTTATACTTGTAAAATATAACTAATCAGTTGTGGATATTTTAATTGATTAGCATAGCTTAATTCAATAAATATTTGTTCTAATATTGTATTCCTATATATAAGAATTTTATTATTATATGGGCATAGGCTCAAGTGAATTTGTTTGCGAATTGTTTATAATTCTTATTGAAGAGAACACAAGTCTATTTCTTTGGCTTTGTGATTAATGTACATTTTACTTGTTATTTTATATGCCAAGATATTAAAAGTTTTATTATTTTCAATTGAGACTTAGAAAAATATTGACGATTATATTTATTGCATGTCTGGTGCTAATTCTGGTCGAATTATGATAACAGAAGATTGTATTTTTATTACGTTATCACTATTAAATATTAAAGTGGAAAATTGAGTATAAAACAGATTTATTATAAATTTATCATCATTTATTTTCAAATCAAATCAAATCAATAAAAGATAAATGATCTTCAGTCCATTTATCTATTAACTTATTTGAAACGACATCCCTTTTAGCTTTAAAAAAATGGTAACCATTATCTGGATGGGATAAATATGTAACTATAAGTGTTATCTTTGACTCTGGAGATGGTCGTTCACGATGTATACAAGTACTGGGTATAAATCTGAGATTAGAAATATCAATGCTAGAATTATCCCTTCTAGATTCTCTTAAATCTTTAGGTAATAATGATTCCTTTATATGCCTTGGAGTATAATGTATCTGACTAGTGCTGATTAATTCTGTATCAGGTAAGAACTCCAAAAATGGATAATTAGTTTCACTTAATGGTATAAATAGTTTAACAGTATAATAGGAATTATAGTCTCTATGGAATGCAGTTGTATGAGTTTCACTTCTTGAGGGTGATGAATATCTTAAGTTTATCCCAGCTAATCTTAGATCTTGATGATTAATGCCAAAAATATTTCTAAAACATTTAGATAAAAGAAGATCAATTATTTCAGGAAAAATAATTAAAGGATCAATAACAAAACGATATACTTCATTCTGAAATGCAGAAATTTGATTACTAATTATTAATTTATTACTATTACTTAATGCAATCCTATAGGAACAGTCACGAATATTTTCAACATCTCCTTTTATATTGTTGTTAACTAAATGTACTAAATGATTATAACATCTTTTTGATTCTTTTTCGTCTAACAAATTAATACTTTGTTGAGATTTGATTAAATTTCTTTCCGGCGTATTACGATAATCATATTTATTGTTGTTTGATAATTGATTGGAGATATATAGTCTTTGCTGGGCCTGAACCTTTCTGCAATGAAACTTCTTATTTATAATAGGAACTCTTGTTATTAGTTTATCTATTAATAAATAATCTAATCTCTTAAATTTATTGTTAAAAATAAGCCTTTTAATATGCCTTAAACGTAGTTTAACTAAGTCAGAAAGAAAAATTTTTTTAATTGTAGAAGTATCACTATTTGTACCATCCCACGAATAAACATTACTACTTATGGCTCTGGATTTGTTTAAAATATCAATATCATTTAAATGAGTAAAACCAGCTTTCAATCCATGGCATTCAATATATAATGAGTTAATCTTTTTAATTTTATTCCTATTCAAATAAAGAAAATCTATTAATTCATATTCAGATCCTTCTATATCTGCTTTTATATCTACAATTGTATTATTAGATTTTTTAGGTATTAAATCTAAAATATTAATTTTATTTACTAGTCTTTTCCGAAAATAGATTGATGGACTATTTATTGATGGGAATATAAGGCCAAGAAAGAGCTTGATAAGACTTTTGTATTTTCTATAAAATAACTTATGGAATCCCATTAAAGAAATCTTTGATCTCAGAGTTGTACTAGCTTGACCTAATCCATCATAAAAATAAATTGGCTCACTATTAATACCAACTGCTGAATTTATAAAATCGATAGACTTATAGTCTTTTGAAAGTTGTTTAATATTATTTTTTAATTGACCTAAAACCTGTAAATCATTAGTGGGTTCTACAGTAATTACATCTGTATTTTTATTTAAATCAGGGAATAACTTACTATATAAGTATAAAGATTGACCTTTATTTGCCCCAAGGTCTATAAACAATCGATTTATTTTATTTTTTTCCATTTTTTGAAGATTTATTTGTATCTAGGGTTAACTCATTACCATGCCACCATCAACTTGAATTGTCTGACCAGTGATGTAGCTAGCAGATGGCTCAGCTGCTAAAAATCTTACGGCTCCTGCTACATCCTCTGGGTTCCCAAAACGACCAAGTGGAATAGCAGAAAGTATTGCCTCGCTGTTTAGATCTTTTGTCATATCAGTAGAAATAAAACCTGGAGCAACTGCATTTACAGTTATCCCCCTGCTTGCAAATTCTTTGGCAGCACTTTGGGTTAGACCAACCACTCCAGCTTTTGCAGCAGAATAATTAGCTTGTCCTGGATTGCCCATTAGTCCAACCACTGAAGTTATATTGATGATCCTTCCTTTCTTTTGTTTTAACATCTGTCTAGAAACCGCTCTTGTGCAATAAAAAACACCACTCAAGTTAAGATCTAAAACTTTTTGCCAATCCTCAGTTTTCATTCTCATAAGAAGTCCATCTTTAGTTATTCCTGCGTTATTAACTAGAACATCAATTTTATTACTTTTGTCTAACACTGTTCTTATTAATTCATTTACCGAGTTTTCATTAGAGATATCGGCTTGAAGAGGGTATGCCTTACCTCCAAAAGAATTAATTTCTGAAACGACATTGTTTGCATTCTCTAGAGATGAAGAGTAATTGATGATTACTTCTGCTCCTTCCTTTGCTAAAGATATTGCAATTGCCTTCCCAATCCCTCTGCTAGCACCAGTTACAAGTGCAGTTTGTCCTTGAAGAAGTTGTGAGAATGTCATGTTTTATGATTTTTAAATAGTTAAAGTCGATTCCTTTATTTAGTTAATTTACTATTGAGTGACTTGTTTTTTGAGAAGACCTTAAGCCAAGATATCAAAAATAGTTATTTCTACCGGTCGAATATATTGGATAATGAATTTATGGAGAGGAATAGGTTGTGCATTTGTTAATTGCTGCTGCAGGGAGTGGAAGTCGAATGGGTGCGGATCGAAATAAACTTTTGTTGAAGGTTGCTGGTAAGACAGTTTTAGAGTGGACTTTGAAAGCAGCTCTCGCTTCTAATGCAATAAATTGGATTGGAATTATTGGACAACCTAAAGACAAAAGCTCTATCTGTTCAATTCTTAATGACTCAGTTAAGTCGGTTGAATGGATAAATGGGGGCTCTACAAGACAGCAGTCGGTTCAGTTGGGATTGTCTGCTCTTCCTGATGATGCCCAATCTGTGTTAATTCATGATGGAGCAAGATGTTTAGTGAGCCCATTGGTTTTTGATGAAATTGCAAAGATTGTTTCTAATGGACAGGCGGTTATCGCAGCATCACAAGTTACGGACACTATAAAAAAGGTTGATAAAAATGGGGAGATAATTGATAGCCCTCCGCGCTCAGACCTTTGGTCTGCTCAGACACCTCAAGCTTTCCCAGTCGATAAACTGAAACATGCGCATAGAGAAGCAATTGCTAAAGAATGGAATGTTACTGATGATGCATCTTTGTTTGAGCGTTTGGGCATACCAGTAAAAATATATGATGCAGGACCTTCGAATATCAAGGTAACAACTCCATTTGACCTCGTGATTGCTGAGTCTTTATTATCGACTACGAAAGACTAAGTATCCCTTTGTCGCCATTTATAATCGCATCACTACCTTCCGGTAGTGATGCGTTTCCAAGGCAGTGACCAATTGGTAAATTTGAAATGATTGGTATTTTTAGGTCTTGAGTTCTATCTCGTAAAACATCAAGAAGCTCAAACGACTTTTCTTTGTTGATAGTTTGTTCGTTATCGCAATTTGTAAATGAGCCGAAACCTAGACCAGATAGCTGTTGCAGAATTCCAGCCAACCTTAACTGAGTCAGCATCCTGTCAATTCTGTAGGGAGCCTCTCCGATGTCTTCGATGATTAAAATTGACTTTTTGAGATTTGGTAGATGTTTAGTACCAATTAAGTGTGTGAGGACAGTAAGGTTCCCAATTATTAGAGGACCTTTTGATACTCCCCCTCCCCATGGGTCTCCAGAAATATCTGGTACACAATTCCCAAACAATATTGATTTAAGCCTATCTTTACTCCAATCTGGCTCTGCTCCCAATGTTGTAATTAGTGGTCCATGAATTCCTCCATGAAATCCACTCGCAAGACGTGAAAGAAGGATGGAAGTTAAATCAGAGAAGCCAAGCATCCAACCTTCTTTCCATGGTTGTTTT
>QCPI01000026.1 GCA_003212625.1 Prochlorococcus sp. AG-436-J02 | reverse complement strand
AATTTCTTTTTCTTTTCCTTATACTCATTACGGATTATAGTCTTAACCAACTTGAGTCTATGAATGAACCACCAATGTTTATTTTCTACTTTTGACATTACCTTGTATTCATGAAGTTCCATTTGCTATCTGTATTTTTTATATTTTAAATAAAAAAAGGATGAATTACTAAAAAAGAAACGTAATTTTATTTGTAAATAAACAGTTGATATAGTATCTCATTGATTAGTTAGCGATTAAGGCGATAATTTTAAATATCCAATAGTTAAGGATTAATATAAGTAGAAAATCCTTACGAGAACAATTGGAATTGAAACGCGGATCAAAATGTAATGATAAAAATATTGTTGTATTTCACTCTTCATAAGATAAAATAATTATATATTAAAAATCTCTCATTCTAAATCCAATCAACCAACTAAAGCAGAGAATTTAATAGATAATTAAATTTATTTGTTTAATATGTTTAGCTGATCTTTTATTGGTATGAAATCTTATTAAATCATTCTTCTAAGAGGTTTTTGTATAAGCAAGCAACTTTTACAATTGCATATCTATTGGCGAAAATAGTCCATTCAATTATCTCTAAATACTGGAGTTAATTTATGTCATTTGATAAGAGAAATACAATAATAATATAAGAACGAAAGGAATCACCAAGGAATAAATGGCATTCCCATAGACTTTATCTAAGTAGTCATTAGTTAATGAACTTTCTTCTTCTTCTCCTTCCTTTTGTCTCGAGCTAACGCATCATTTTCTAATGTTGTATTTATCAAACCTTGATAATCACCTCCTGCGGAGGCAAGAGCAAACATTACGATAAAACCTAAGCCGGCAATAATCGTTACTACCCATGTACCTAGACCCATGTTGAGAGGTATTGCAAATATTGGAGAAGGCATTAGAAATTTATCAATAAAAAGATTCTAGACATTTTAAAAGTTTGATAAACCCATCATGCGCATGAATACAAAAACAAATCTTTCAAGAGAGTTCTACATGCGCAAAAAATGATAATAGAAGAAGAAGAAAAGGACTTACTAAGGACAGTCGAGTTTAGAATTTAGATGAATTAACTTGGGTGAAGTTTACTCTTATGTTCTATCCGTAGTTTTTTAGCAATTTGGATCTGCTTCTTCATCTGTAAGTTCGGGAGTTGTTTGCCAATTTAAAATTAAGCCAATTCGTTAGCATAATCATAAGGTTATATTGGATCTTCTCCTTTAACTAGAGTCCAACCTTCAATAGATACTATTGCGAGATTTAAGTAAGAACATATCAAATTCAAAGAGGCCAACATCTTAAGAAAATGGATATTGAATTAACCGGTAAACAAGAGAGAATCTTCATCCATATCAATTGGAAATATTGATTCTAAGGAAATTAAATATTTATCTGCTACTGAAGAAAAACAAATCTTCTACTCATAAGTTCAAATAATTATTGGAAACCCTACCTTAGAACTGTCACGTGTTTGAACATTTTTTATTAACTTTGTTCTATCTTTTATCATTCACCTGCGAGTACAAGGTCAAATGGCTCAACGAATTAACGTTGCTTTAAATGCAATCCCATCAGGATGCAGAGATTTGGTTGAATTTGCATTCTTCTGCGGAGTTGGTTTTACTTTTGGGAGCCTAGGAATAATATGAATTTAATTAATATTGCAATAACAGAATCAAAAGTCAAAAAGTACATCGCTTATTTCATTATTGGGAAGTTTGCTATTTTACTAGAATCCTTTTTTATATGATTCAAGGTTAAATAATGAATTCTTTATTTTTTCTAATTGCTATTGCGTCCTTCTTCTATTTTATGGCTTGTCTATGGAGAGACTTAAATAGTAATCCAAGATATTATTTGAATTAAACTGATCGCAACACAAAGCTTATTAGTAAAAATCTATTTACTTGTTATTTCTATTGGTCTCTACAAAGTTATATAAGGATTATAAATTCTTAATCTCTACTCAAAAGAAATATGTATCTCTTACTTTGTCTGAAAAACTCGTAAGGAATCAGTGCTTATAAAAGATCATCAAGTTGCTTCTTCATCCGTTACCTTTTCCTTCCCTTTATCTGTTAAAACAAGCGTTGAGCTATCTCTAAAGTTCACTTTGATGGTCATCAAGTACTTTACTCTTGATAGATAATTAGCCTTAAAAGGATTACGAGAAGACTCAATATTATCAATCCATCTTGATTTTGATTACGTTTTAAATCTTCTAGCTGTTATCAGAGTCAACATAAACAGTCGGTGAGATGTAAAGATAAAATCAGAAAAAGCGGAGAAAAAGAATGAATACATCAATTGTCTTGCGAAGAACATAACAACTTTGAACCGAGCAATTAAATTTATAAAGAATGTTAATCGAAGAATTATTTTCGGCCTTTACCACAAAACTCATTTACTACGATTTAGATATACTAGATACCGTCAAAAATCAATGCTTCTTCCTATCGCCTAAAAACGGTTAACTCCCCTACTAAGTAATAAAAATTTCTTGTTTACTTTATAAGTCTTTAATCTTAAAAGATCCAAATAATTACTGATTGCTTTAAAAACTATTACTGTAAAAATGGATACAAACATTTTTTAAATACTAACGTGGCTCTTAAAAAGAATTTCATTACAGGCTCTATAGAAGTTCCATTCAAGACTCAAGAGACAAGAATTCGTAATGACCGACAGTCAGTTTTTCAGATTGTACGTGATTTAGTTCAAGCCCAATTCATACTTGGGGATGAAGAATTAACTAGGAGACTTTGGCAAGATGTCTCAGACAGAGAAATTGATATAGATCGTGTTATAAATCTTATGTACACTTGCTCTTGTCATGAGGATAACGATGAAATGACAGAAGTGGATGAGAATTATCAGAAAACAGGTCTTATAGGTTGAATAAATGACAAATGAAGGTAGCGAGAATGGGCTATCAAACAGAGACTTTCCTTTAACAAATAGGGTATAAAGAATGAAGAGAAAAAGTACAGATGTCTGACGTCAAATTCAATCCGGATTCAGATGAAGTAGGAATGAAATTCAAGATCATTGTAATTTCAGTGACCTTTGGCTTAAACGCTATTGTTTTTATTTGGTATTTCTTTTTATCAGGCCTTAACTAATAAGGGTTTAAGAAGCCCAAATTTTTCAAGACAATAGTTAAAAACATCAATAAAATATGTTAATTCAAAAAAATATAAATTTTTAAATGTGAAAAGTATTTATTTAAACCTAAGAAATTTAAAATTAGGTATATAAATTTTTAAGGTATTCCAGAAAAATAAGCTAATTGAATTATTTACGTTTAATTTAGATGATTATATATAAAATATTTATCAAATTCTAACCCTTAGGCCTGTGGAAAATCCCCAGGCGGTAGCTGCGTCAAAGTTAACAGAGTCAATTGTTTGCTCGGGGGAATAACCAATGCCAATTGCAGTCCAGAACTCAATATCATCAGACACTGGAGTTGATAAACCAAGATCTAAACCATAAGAATTTGAAGAATCATCTGCATCATCTGACCAAGCCATTTGATATGATCCGCCAATAAAAGGGGTAAATCGGGAATCATTTTCAAAATCATAAGCTATCCCTATTGAGAAACCTGTACCTGTTGCACTTTCATCAACATCATAAGCAATTGTCCCAATACCCACGCTATCAATCTCAGCTGTAGCCCTAGTAACAGCTGCTTCTACACGCCAAGTATCAAAATCATATCCAAGGCCTAGTCCACCAGCGAAGGTTGTGCGACCTGATGAAGTGAAGTTGGTACCATTAATAGTACCTTCAATATCAGTATTAAGACCTGTTCCTACGCCTGCAGTAAAATAAAAACCAGGCTCAGATGTGTCTGCCTTCGCGATAGGAGACATTAGAGCAGACGAACTAATAGCTGAAATGAGTAATAGCTTTCTAAGCATTTGCCTGAAAAACTTATATATTATCTTTATATTATATATAAGGTATAAAGATTTAAGAGTTCAATTAATCCACTTTGACCGCAGGCATATTCAAAGCTTTAGCATTCCTAAAGAGTTTGAAAATAAAAACCATTCAGTTTATATATAAGTTTTTTATTTCTTAGAATAAGTGTTGATAAGTAATCACCTCTAATAGAAGCTACTGCAACAATCTAGTACCCATTAAAATTCGTATATAAGAAAATACTAGAATCGCTTACTATGACAGAATTGCTTTAACAGGATTAGAAACTGCGAGCTTGTTCTCTCAAAGCACCTTTCAGGATTCTGATAGCACTCCGCAAACAACCTAAAAGGAAGAAACTATTAATTAAATAATTAAACCCTGCTATAACAAAGCTGGCTTACAAAGATTTTCAATGGCAATACAGTTCCCTCCATAGCAGCTTTACATTTATCTGCAACAGTTCCATAAACCTCAACAGTGAAATTATCGCCAAGTTCTGCATGAACTTGTAAATATTCTCCTACAGGTGGATTTGCTAAATAAGCAAGGTAGGCCTCGTCGTTTTTATAAACTTCTGACCAAACAAAACAAAGAGGATTCTCTGGATCTTGATCAAAAGCATGGTTCTCCATTCCTGGTTCTGAATCCTCCACTGCATATAGTTTTTGCGGCGAGTAATAAATATTCCTTAACTTTATTTGGTTAACTTGAATACGAGGAAGACGAATAAAGGGCGTCTCAGCTCCGAATGAAATTAATTTTATTCAATTAACAATGGCAAGTTTTTTCAAAAATGGTTGTATCCGGGGTTCTCTCTTCAGATTCTTCTGACATAGCTAAATGAGATCCTTAATATATTTAATTTGTTATTACTTGTTTTAATTTCCATGAATTGTATAAGGATTTTCTATTTTTCTCTTCTCTAAGAATTAAAGAATCTGCTGCAATCATAGGATTGTCATTTGGCAGGAAAGGTGCTCTTAAAGAAATACCTAGGCCTTGCCCTTCAATATGAATACCTCCTTCCATATGAACTATTTGAAACGTCCAATTTTTCTTCCAATAAAGTGAGAAAGGATTACTTATATAGCCACCATGACGTTCATAGAACATAACTTCTTGAATAATTAATTAATAGTTAGCAAAAATATATAGATATAAAAGCATTAATCGCTACTAATTTTCTTATTAGAGCTGGGACAAGATCGCAATATTTACTGCCTGACTACTACTACTACTATAAGTTTGATTATAATTGACGAAAATTAAGATCAAACAAAATACCACCTATCAGTTCACACAATGAGAACTTAGTTTCTTTCTTTAATTCAGCTTAAGTATTGCTTTTTTCTAAAAGTCATTAATTAAAGGTGTGAGAAAAAAATAAACTGAATAGCCAGTGGGATTAGATCACTCTAATTACATGATGAAGTCTAGTTATATAGCCATAAATGAAAAGCCAATAAAAGTCAGTGCTAATGACGAAAAGATTAAAAGTAGTTCAGTAAATTTCATTAATCCCTGTAGCCGAAGAACAATTCATCTGGACGGGGTGAGATCATGAGCTTGGAACAGAAACCAAACTGCAAGCACTCCATTTCCTCATCATTTACGTGATCATGCTTTGGCAAATTGAGAATAGATTCTCTTAGGTTGTGAAAAAGATGATTAAAGGGATTTCCGCAAGACATTGCAAAGCCTCATAAAGATCCTTAATCCATATCTACATATATGGGTTACAAAGTGACATGAGGAAGATCACTCAAGTATTTACTAGTGCTGTTGCTATTAGGCAGTTGCTTTAATAGATACGGGCTATAAAAAATGAGGAGAAAAGAAATCCATAGCTAACATCAAATTAAATCCAGATTCAGATAATGGAGGAACAAAATTCAAGATCATTGGTTTTTAATGAAAATTGGCTTAAATGCAATCGTTTTTTATTTAGTTTTTCTTTCTTCAGGCCTTATCTAAACCTTGTCTTTAATCAATTATTTGTCTATAGGTATATAAGGATGATTAAAAAAATGGTCAAAAAAATCACCATCTATGAATCTTTTGATGGTTCAAGATTTGACTCGCTTAATGATGCCCATAACTACGAAGATCATTTAAAGAATCAGGCTATTAGATCGTTATGCAATCACGACTATGATGAATGGGAAGACTATATGTTTACTCGATCAAAGAAAAACAACTAAAAGAGAAATTCAATTACTCCATCGTCGATCACTTGTAGGACTAACGCCGTACATCTCGCAAGATTTATTCCTGATGGAACTTCTGATCTATAGATTCACATATCGTTCTTGCTTATACGAGAGGAAAATGAAAGTCTAAACGTATGCTTCTATTACATGGCAAATGCAACAGGAAGACTGATTAGTACGCTCTTATCCAATTCCCTATTCATGAATGGCACATATGAATCTACAGGAATGCAAGTTTGTTTGTACTCTTATCATAGTTGCCCAGTCTTTCGCTCTACTCAAAAAATAATTCTAACTATTCTGAAAAATATTCTGCAAAAGCCTAAATCAATTATTGACATAAAAAGAGACGAGCCGTAAAAGTCTCTAATTGATCGTGGCAAACAATTCGAACGCGTGACCTGGCGACCGCAACCATCCGCTCTACTGAGATATTTTCAAAACCTAAATAATCGCAACAGATTTGAACTATGCCACTTTAGGGTAAATCACAATTTCATAGTTTTATGGCATTTTTTGGTACTAAATATAAAATTAAAAAAAAGAATCATTTATGAAAAAACTTTTTCTTCCAATATTTTTTTTACTTGGATTAAATACTTCTGTCCTTGCTGAATGTTATACCGAAAGATGTAATCCCTACAGCGAATACCAAAATCCTTATAGCAAATATCAAAATCCTTATAGTGAATACCAGAATCCATATAGCGAATATCAGAATCCATATAGTGATAAATATATTCCCAGCTGTAAAAAAACAGGCGCTTGTTAGACAATTACTAGATTATGGGCACTGAACGACATAAACCCTTTGATAAATTAATTCCCCCCAAGAGAATGCCCATATTTTTTTTTCAAACAATAATCGATCCTTTAAACTTTTAAACAAGCAGGCGTTTGTCATAATCATTCCTTTGTAATCATCAGAGAAAGATTTCATCCATGTAGGAATTGTGATTTCCAAAGGCAATGGGTTTCCAAGTGGAAAATCAGTTCCTTCGATTCTAGAAG
>QCPI01000025.1 GCA_003212625.1 Prochlorococcus sp. AG-436-J02 | reverse complement strand
GAGACAATTATGAGGGGGCAATAAGCTCCCTTTTTTTTATTGCTTTCTTTGTATGATTGCTCTGAACGGACCCTTAACGATTGAAAGGTCTGTAGATCAATTATTGATTCATTATTAAGCCCTAATAAACTGATATAAAAGGAATTCTGGATGAGACGAAGTTAAAGAGCCTTGATTTGTGGGAGTTTATTTTTCGCACCTTTTGCATATGCAATTGGTTATTTCATAGCTAAGAAAAAAAATAAATAAGGGAAAAGATTGCTTCTATCTGTGGAGTAAGTCCTAGTACTGTTCGTAGGTGGGCTATGGCTTAATTAGTTGATAGCCTTTTACAAGGTTATAGACACCCCAACCAAACGCACCTAGTACAAGACCATAAAAAATAAATGGAACAATTGGATTTTTATATAAAAAAGATCTAACTTTTTTTTGGATATTTTCTTTATCAAGGACGGGCAACTTTAACTCAACTGGTTTTTCTCTTGGAGGCAAGCCAAGTTCCTTTCGTCTTTTTGCTTCTCCCATAAAAATCTACTCAGTACTTCATAAACCCTTTCTAGCTGAACTAGTACAACTCATCTTCTTGCTGTAAATAAAGTTACGATGTATCTTCTGACCTTATATCCCAGAAGTAGGAAAAGTCTTGGCTTCATAGGAGGATTTATACCCACAAGAGGTGAGCATTAGCAAAAGCGGTGCAAGTAGCAAGCGTTTCATTTGTAGGCTATTTATCTGCGTTAATTATCTAGCTAAATAATCTAATTTTTCAGAATCAATTAATTCAGTAAATTTTCCTATGGATCTCTCTACATTAGGATTTTCCATAAAACCATTTGCAGCTACTCCACCTAAAACTTCAAAAGCTGTGAACATAACATTTTCGCCTTCATAATCTAAAGCCTTTTTAGTTTCATCTATACAGTCTTCATTTAATAATCGTGTAAATATATCTGCAATATCTTTATCAATAACTTTTTTTTCTCTATCTGATAAATCAACCATATAAGAAACTTCTGGATGCTCTCCATAAACTCTAAAAATCCATTTAACCAATTTATTCCTATCTCTATTATTAGTTGATGTCACCAAACACTTAGCCATCTCATCTCCAAATGGCCCTGCAAAAATAGGTTTGTTTGATATGTTTAATAAAAAAGTTAAGGCTGTGAATATATAAAGAAATCTTTTTCTCATTAAAGAAAGAGTGAATTAGCCCTTATTTTACATCGACTATCAAAAAGATGTTTTCTTTTGATGAGTGTGATCAATAATTATTTATTAAATAAGTTAAAAGTTACGATTCAATTTCTTGAAAACCTGGATAAATTCCACTTCGTATAACCGAATCAGGAGTTGGAACAATGCACAAGGAAATACCAGATATTTTTCCTTCATGTACAGAAGCAAAAGCAACTCCAAGTAAATTAGACTTATCGCCTTGAGCCAAGATAAGGCAATCAGTATGACCATAGGCTGGGCAGACACCTAATTCGGCATAAACAGAACTCTTAGTTTTTTTTATTGTTTCAAGTTTTGGTCTGATATATTCAATAAATTCATCTCTTGAGTTCATATCGGTTAAGACTTTTTGTGATGAGTATGAGAAGTCTTCTGCTAAAAACGATTCAAACTCAGATGAATCAAGAGTGTGCAGCATTCTCGCATAGATACTCAAAGCCTCCTTTTCTGTTATTTGAGAAATTTCTTTTCCCATTAGTCAAAAAATAAGTCCTTAAAGCGTTTCATATCTGAATTATGCAGCCTTAGCAGATTTATTTCTTTTGGCGTAAAGATCAGCAGTTCCATCAGGAACAAATCTTGCATAACTTTCTAGGTGAAGTTCTATCGAATGCCCCATGGCGGCGGCAATATTAGAAACAGGGAAACCAGCAGCGTGAGATTGTTTTGCGTAGCGATGTCTAAATGAATAAGGTTTTAAAACTTCTTTTTTTGTGGGATTCTCAACTATACAGATTGTTGTTTCTAGTTTTTAGAAGGACCACAAATATTTTCTTTAGGGACTTTCCAATCAGAATTTGCCAAGCCAAGAGTTTTTGCTTAATAAACTCTGTGTGCGGTTAGGGATGGTTCCTGGGAAGTTTGTGCTGATCTTTTAGTTGAAACTCTTCAGCCAAGGAAGAAGTAGAAGTAATTAAGAAAGCACCTAAAGAGAAAAAATTAAATTTCATTTATATAATTCTCTCAGCTTTTTGAATATTTTATTGCATTCTTCTGAATCGCTAAAAATCTCAACCTCTTTATAGTTTCTAATCATACATTTTCTACATTTTCTTTTAAATTCACCGAGAGTCATTGCTATAAAAGGAGTCTTGTAGATTTTACTTCAAGGCTGAATTTGGGTCTGCGCTTGTTCCTCGTGTATTAATGTACATTTTCAGAGTATTCCGCGAAAAGCACTGGTAATAGGACATTATCTTTAAGGGTGGCTGGGGGGTCGCCACGTCAATACAACATTGTTATATGGCTTTAGAGATTTGTGTCATTTTTTCGTGAAGCCTGAATTTAATACTTGACAACACCTCCTTACCGTTGCTAGTACATGTGTACTGCTATAAACACATGGCTCCAGCGTCCTCACCTTATGCCGTTTTTCGCGCATCTGATTGGAATTCAGTGGTAGCAGAACCTATTGGATTAAGGCAATGTCTTCGTATCGCACCCAAAAAGTTCTACCCCAGAAGCCTAACAACTCAGCAGAGGAGTGGGACTATCTCGAAGAAGACAATCTTAAACACACACGTTCAGCTAGCGTTTGCATGACATGTCAACATTTCAATTATTGCTGCGACAGGCATTGCAGAACGATTCTTACTTGTCATCTCCATCAACGTCTTATTCCTCATGGAGATCATCTGACTTCAAAATGTCAATGTTGGATGCAGCGACTAGAGAGAAAGATTGGATGGTGTCCCGAGGCTGCTTGATCAAATGACAAAAGAACAGCTCGCTCTCAAAATAGCTAGAGAAATCTACAAAGGAAAAGGAAAGCTAGAAAGCTTTCATGCCTTTCAATGTATTAGTAGTTATTTCTATTCCTCTTCTTCCATTTTGAAACTACTGCAGGGTCGGATGTGATCAATATGCCAACCTTCTAAGTCCCAGTTTTCCTATTCCATCCCATCTCTAAATTGGTGTTCTAGATGATCTCTAAATTCTTTTATCGAATATTTATATGAATAGTATAGAAATTGGGTTGAGGAGTTTAATACTATTTGAATTTAAGCTTTAGTCTGCTTTGGATAATGTTCTTCTATTTATAACTGGTGTCTTATCAGGAGTAATCGCAGGATTTTCGCTAAGTCGATTTTTTGGTAAAAGCTATATTAAATCAGATGTGGGCACAGAAGGCTTACTTCAAGAGCGCTTGTTAAAAGCTGATCAAGGTCTCGAGAAATTTAGCGATGAATTAGAGAATAAAAACCGTGAATTAAAAAAGTTACAACAAGAGACCCTAGAAGCTAGAGAAAAAGCTGCGGTTAGTATTACTCAATTAAAAGCTGTAAATGAAGAGAAAGAAGCTTTAAAGATTAACCAGAACAATACAGTTCAATTTTTAGAAGTCATAAGGCAAGAAAAAGAAAATCTAAGTAGGAAAGTGGGTGAAATAACTGAACAACTTAAGTCTCAGGAAGAGCAATCCATTCGATTAGAAAAGGAACGAGAACAACTTAAACTTTTACAACAAGAAACAGCTTCAGCGAAAGATCAAATCAGAAAAGAAAAAGAAGTGCTTAGTAATAAAATGGCTGAAATTGCAGAGCAATTAAGGTCACAGGAAAGCCAAACCAAATTCCTCGAACAGGCGAGAACAGATCTTCTTTCACAATTCCGTGCATTAAGCGGAAAAATGTTAGATGGATCAAGAGATGCATTACTAAAAACTACAAAAGAGACTGTTACTGAACCTTTCTCTAAGCAAGTAGAAGTTTTACGTAAACAAGTAGAGGAGTTATCTAAAGATTCAAATGAAAAACTTGGTGTTTTAGCTCAAACCACTAGAGATTTAAGACAGCGTAGTGAAGATGTTCAAGGAGCAGCTCAACAGCTTACAAGTGCGCTTCGTTCTCCCAATGTAAAAGGTCGATGGGGTGAAGTGAACTTAAAAAGGATTCTTGAATTTGTAGGCCTTATTAGTTATTGCGATTTTGATGAACAGGTTAATGTTGGAACAGATGATGGTCTCTTTAGACCTGATTGTGTGATTACGATACCAGGATCTCGACGTTTGATTATTGACTCTAAAGCTCCAATCGAAAGCTATTTAGATGCTCTTAAATCGAGCAATGAATCTGAACAAGAAAAGGCTCTATCAGACCATCTAAAGAAAGTTCGAAGTCATATAGATCAATTATCAAAAA
Source organism: Prochlorococcus sp. AG-436-J02 (assembly GCA_003212625.1). GTDB lineage: Bacteria > Cyanobacteriota > Cyanobacteriia > PCC-6307 > Cyanobiaceae > Prochlorococcus_B. The sequence goes on along the minus strand of QCPI01000025.1, from coordinate 3,139 downwards.
AGGATTATTCCAAGCAATTAAGTTCAATGGGGCAAGTGGTTGATGGGGTAATCCTTTTTATTCCTATAGAAGGAGCATTATCAATGGCTTTAGAACGTGATCCAAATCTATTGGAATACGCCTTTAGTAAAAATATTATTCTTACTTTCCCTACAAGTTTGCTTGCTATTCTCAAGGGTTTATCAATGACAATTCAGCAAGCAGAGATTGCTAAGAACATTGATGCGATCCAAAATAATGCTGTTGAACTTTATAAGCGCTTTGCAAGTTTTACAGATAAATTCAATGCGATTGGAACAAACATAACTCGCTTGAATAAATCATTTAATGAAGCAGTTGGTTCATATGAACACCGATTAATGCCTCAAGGTAGACGTTTCGCTGAGTTGGCTGGACAAAATAATGATTTAAATTTAACTGATGGAATTGAAGGAAGTATAAAAGAATTAAAAGGTCAAAGTGATAAGGCCAGTAATTAGCTAGTGGACTCTGGATTAAAAAGAATTACCCTCCTCGTACTTAAGAAATAGTTCTCCTTCATATCCACGATTTAGCATTCGTTCAACCCACTCAGTTTCATCCAGTGGTGAGTAGTCATTGTTTTTACTTTGATTCTCGACTGCCCACATGGGTTGAAAATTCCTCCAATAAAAACAAACATAAATCTGTTCATCACTTAATAAATCAAAACTGTCGCAAGGTCTTATATTTGGTCGAGATGCTAACCTTTCTTTCCATGATTATTCAGGTTCATATCATTATCAAACTGCGTTTCGATGTAAGTAATAAATTCACTCCATGAATACCCAAGTAATTTCTCTGCACCAACTGGTTTATATCTCCCATGTCGATTCATTGCATTAGAAATTCTTGTTGAAGAATTAATTCTTAAGCGAAAAGCAGCATCATCTAAGCGCTTTAACTTCTTGCATTTTCTTTCTCTCTTATTTCTGGTTTCTTGCGGTGGGCTTTTCTCTATTCTTTCCAACTATGTTTTGTTCGAGCCTTGGTTGAATTAATATGTCCGCACTTCAAGCATCCTCTTCAAGCTACTCTCCTTGTGGCTATATGACCTGCCTCACATTTTCTTCCCGTAAAGTGATAATCATTTCCAGTCTTTTTTTACTATCTTTTATATAGTTCCCTTTTGAAATTCAAATTCAAATTTTCTCCTACTTTTGATAGCAATTCATAATCAGAAATTTTTGGTATTGTCTCAGCACAACAGCCGTAAGTAAAGCAAGAGCAGCGATCAGGGGAAGTAGTAAGCTTTTCATCTCTTTATTTTAGCTATTCAAGCCAGTATTCAAGCTCAGGATTAATGTCTATCAACTTTTCTATAAACTCTTCTCTCGACTCTTCAGCCTCTTCTAAGAATTTCTCTGCTTGACTTGAAACTTCTTCAGCAAAGTTTTTAATACCTTTCTTATATCCTAAATACTCAGACAAGATAAATAATGAACCAATCGGAACAGTTAGGCAGAGTAAGGACAGAGAAATCCTAAGTAGATTTTGTGTGAATTTTTCCATGGTTAGTTTTTGGAATATGAAGAGAATAAAAGAGCAGCGATTAGGGGAAGTAGTAAGTGTTTCATTTATTTTCCTTTGAGACAAACAAAGTTGACCTTTTCGTAAATGCTTCCATTAATTCCTTCATCTTCTACTAATTTCTTACCAGCATCTTTACATTCTTGCTCCGTAGAAGTAGGAATGCTAATCATGTCAGTTTGTGCTGGCTTGAAATTTTTATATCTTGCACCAATAATTAGCCACCAAGTTTCAGCATTAACAGCAGTAGGTAATAAGAAGCCCATTCCAAGAGCTAGTAATAAAAAATGGCGCATAAGATAAGTCTGTCGAAGTCGCAGAACTTGTTGGTTCTCACTCGGCATTAAAGCATTTATCAAACAAATGAACATCACTAAGTCATCCCACAAGGATGAGATCCTTTCATGCGCTGTTGAATTGGTCGATCAACAGGAAGCAAAAAGCAAAGACTTACAAGACAAGCAAAAAGCATTGTTTTATTTATTAGAAGGATTAACTCTTATCACCCTGATTCTTTGAATGATCAGTAAGGTTTCTAGTATTGCTTGCACTTATTCGTAATTTCTTCTTGACTTCCTCCGCTGGCTTTCATGTTTACACTGCATTAACAATATTTATTGGCATTCTCGCCAAATCATGGGAATTACTCTTTTGCGTATTTAGCGCATACATTAATAGCTTTATTTCTTGCTTTTCCATCCGAACATCTCAGCCATTTTTCCTGTTGCAGCAAAATATCCAATTGCCCCAATAAACAAACTAAAAGCAATCAGATTTGGGACGATTCCACCAATAATCTGAGCTTCTCCAAAGGTTAGAAAAGTAATCACAACAAAAAACCTGGACCAGTTATCAGCGAAGTTCATATATACATCATGCTTCTTTTTGTTTTGCTTCAACAGTCATGTAGATAGGCTCTGTGCTTTGATTTTTAGAAAATTTTGACTTAATGGCAACTGAAATTACAGTTTTAGAATTCAAGTTGAGCAATACATTTGAAGAATACTGCACGCATATGAAGCTCCTTAACAACAAGCAATTTTAAAGGAAATGGGTGTGCAGACTTTTTATGTAGGCCAATGCAAGAACGATCCAAAAAGATCAACTGTTATGTTCGAAGCTCCCGAAAATGTTTTATATGACATCTTTACTAACCCTGAGATAAAACAATTGTTGAGGCATCAAGTCAAAATCCATTGATTTTTCAATAGTTTCTTCCAAAGTCAATTCTTATGCTTTACTGCTTTTAAAACTGAGAAGATTTAGAAAAAGGAATGGAAAAAATAATTTATACATTCTTTTTAGTTTTCAGGATCAGAAGAATTAATTATTCTTGATCTTGTGAAAAATCTGCGAGGTCCATTATTTTTCTGAATTCGTCCATCTCCTTATTCGATACACCTGTCTTCTCTTGAAGTTCTTTTAATAATGAATCGATTTTCCTTTTGGTATTTTCTTCGTTCAAAATTTTAATTTAATAGGTTTCAATTATATATTTAATTCACCTCTATGCCTATTTAGAATGATAGCAAATTTTGTAGTCAATAAGCATCTATAAATTTGGAATTAATTAAAACTTGTGCTCCATCTC
>QCPI01000024.1 GCA_003212625.1 Prochlorococcus sp. AG-436-J02 | reverse complement strand
GCTAATCGATGAAGTTCAAATAGAAGCCGTTTTCCCCGATGGAACAAAACTGGTAACACTTCACAATCCAATTAGTTAATTAAAATCATGTCAAATTTAATCCCTGGAGAACTTATTCCCGAAGATGGTTTCATCGAATTAAATCAAGGTAGAGACGTCACAACTCTTAAAGTCGCTAATATTTCCGATCGACCAATTCAAGTAGGTTCTCATTATCATTTCTTTGAATCTAATAACGGCCTGGAATTTGATCGTCAACGATCCATTGGTATGCGTTTAGACATCCCAGCTGGTACTGCTATTAGGTTTGAGCCAGGTGATCAGAGAGAGGTTGATCTTGTGCCTTACGCAGGAGACCGTAAGGTCTTTGGCTTCAATGGACTTATAAACGATTCACTACATTAATTAAATGCCTTTCAAAATCTCACGTCAAGCTTATGCCGAGACTTATGGCCCTACCAAAGGTGATCGCATTAGACTTGCTGATACAGACTTGATTCTCGAGGTTGAACAAGATCATACTCACTATGGAGACGAAGTTAAATTTGGTGGAGGCAAAGTTATTCGTGATGGGATGGGACAATCACAACAAACTAGAGATAATGGAGTTGTAGATACAGTTATTACCAATGCACTTATTCTTGATTGGTGGGGAATTGTTAAAGCTGATATTGGTATTAAAGACGGAAAAATTTCAGGTATCGGAAAAGCTGGGAATCCAGATACTCAAGAAGGTGTCAATATTATTGTAGGAGCTAGTACAGAAGCAATAGCAGGAGAAGGAAACATTATTACTGCAGGAGCTATTGATAGTCATATTCATTTTATCTGTCCACAACAAATAGAAACTGCTTTAGCTAGTGGGGTTACCACAATGCTTGGAGGAGGTACAGGTCCAGCAACAGGCACAAATGCAACGACATGTACACCAGGAGCATTTCATATCTCAAGAATGCTGCAATCAGCGGAGGGATTTCCTGTTAATTTGGGATTCTTTGGAAAAGGTAATGCAACGAATAAATCAGCATTAGAAGAACAAGTGAGAGCGGGTGCTTGTGGATTAAAGCTTCATGAGGACTGGGGAACGACACCGGCTTGTATTGATTCTTGCCTAAGTGTTGCGGATCAGTTAGATGTACAAGTTTGTATTCATACAGATACTTTAAATGAGGCTGGTTTTGTTGAAGATACGATTCGGGCAATAAAAGGAAGAACAATTCATACCTTCCATACAGAAGGAGCTGGAGGTGGTCATGCTCCTGACATTATCAAGATTTGTGGAGAATCTAATGTTATTCCAAGTAGTACAAATCCCACTAGACCTTTCACTCTAAATACTCTGGAAGAGCATTTAGATATGTTGATGGTTTGCCATCACTTGGATCCCAAAATTCCTGAGGATGTTGCATTTGCAGAATCCAGAATACGTAGAGAGACTATTGCTGCTGAAGATATACTCCACGATTTAGGAGCTTTTTCTATTATTGCTAGTGACTCTCAAGCCATGGGAAGAGTTGGAGAAGTTATTAGTAGAACTTTTCAAACTGCTCATAAAATGAAAGTTCAAAGAGGTGCTTTACCAGAAGATAATGACAGAAATGATAATCATCGCATTAAAAGATACATCTCAAAGGTGACCATTAACCCTGCAATAGCGCATGGAATTAGTAGTCATGTTGGTTCTGTTGAAGTTGGAAAACTTGCTGACTTAGTACTTTGGAAACCAGGCTTCTTCGGAATAAAACCAGACTTGGTAATTAAAGGGGGATCTATTGCATGGGCACAAATGGGCGATGCTAATGCCTCAATACCGACTCCTCAACCTGTACATGGCCGACCAATGTTTTCCACATTTGGGAAAGCTATAAATTCTAGTTGCCTCACTTTCTTAAGTGAAACTGCTATCAACGCAGGTGTACCAGAACAACTTAAATTAGAACGATCTTATGCTGCTGTGCAAAACACAAGAGAGATATCCAAACAATCAATGAAACTCAATAATGCAAGGCCAAAAATAGAAGTTGACCCTCAAACTTATGAAGTTTTTGCAAATGGTGAACTTTTAACTTGTGAACCAGCTGAATCTTTACCTCTTGCACAGCGATATCTATTACTTTAATTGTAGATAGATAAAACTAACCAAAAGATCATTTCTTATTTTTCTTGAAGGCTCTTTTTAGATCTTTTTTATTATTCCTATAGTGATTCAAAAGGCCTTCGTATTGATCTAAAGACTCGTAGGTCAAGATCTCTTCGTAAAGATCAGTCTCTTCGTCAACAACACGCTCTTTATTATTCATTGTTTAGTGAGACGTTTATTGTTTGATTAATTGTCCTTTAAAAAGGAAATTTCTTGTGGCTGACTTTTTTTAAATGCTGCAATAATTGTTTCTTTAAATACTGTCTGCCTTTTTGATTTCTTGGTTGACATAGGTTTTATTTTGTTTGCTAATCAATTTAAAAGCCTAAGAAACTATAGATGTATTCAATACGACAAAATCCTTTTTTAGACTTTGAATGTTTTAAATCTCTGATTCTCTTCGAGAAAAAATACTTTAAATGAAATATGTAGTAAAAAATACTAAATTGTTTTGCTTTAAGATAGATGATTTACATAAAAGCCTTAAGGGGTATGGCAACTAAACTCACCTACCGATATGCATTCACTATGTTGAAGATGAAAAAAGCTGAAGGTAGAAGCGAATATATGGATTTAGCTAAAGAAGCTAATCTCTTATGGCATCAAATAGTTAGTAAGAAATCTAAGGATATACCTCGTATTAATTGTCGAGCCTAGCTAACTAAAAAACTAAAATTTTTTAAAATGTTGGTATCTACTACCACAGAATAAAAATATTTGATCAATGATTATTGAATTAATTGCTTTGCAATAGATGAGTCCCCTCTTTAAATGTTTTAGTTGTGGTCAAGATATTGAAAGATCAAAAAAGACTTTTTGGAAAAAGAAGGGACATATTCTATGTTCTACCTGTCAAGACAAAATAGAAGAAGAAATAAATCTATCTCGAAGGAATAATATTAAAAGCCTAGAAAATTTTCAACAAAGACCTTACTAAGCTGCGACTTTATCTCCTTCATTAGTTGAAGATATTCTTAGACGTTGTTCTAAATTTGGTCCATAGGACTCAATCCCCCAAATCTCTAAATGCGAACCCTCTGGTGCCATCAATGAAAAAACTTCTTGCGGGAAAATAGCTCTTTCAAAGAAAAATCTATCTGGTCCAATGCATTTCAATATGACCATGCTTGAGGTGACATTTTTGTATGAGAAATCGACCATAATGTGGAATTATTTCTTGAAATTAAAACAAATAAATAAAAAAGTATTTGTACTTTGTTATACCAAAGGTATGAAATACAACGTATGAATAGGTTCTTTTTTTTTATTGAGTTTTTTACCTATCTTCCAAGTTGTAAAGGCAGAAGCTGTAATAGCTATCACTCCTAAGAAAGTAACGAAACCAGGAAATTTTTCAACTTAAAAATAAATAAATAATAGATACCTATGTAAGTTGAAAAAGGTATAACAGCAGACAGCTATTAATTGACAACATTGCTACTACTAAAGAGACATCAATGGTTTCTACTAATGTCAAATCAAGATTTTAATGAAACATTGGTTCAGGTAATCACCTATGTCTTGCGAAGGGTATCTGCATCAAAAGCTGGTGATAAAGATGCTTTGATTCAAGAATATAGTGACTGTCTTCAATGCTTAGGCAATCCTCATTTGATTTGTAAGGATATTCTTTTTATAAATACATTGACTTTCAAGGATAAATATTTAAACGGTTAAAGCCTAAGACTTTAGCCGCTGCAGGGAAAGACTAATTAGGTATGAGAAACACGCTCAAGAGATTATGACTTTAAAAGCACCCTAGAACCATTAAAAAAGCCCGCTTCTTGCGGCTACGTTATTTACTTGCGGACTAGGAGAGGAGTTGTGACCCCGTTTCTCCTAGCCCTCTAAAAATCAAGAAAATAATTCTTTTACCATTTCTTGTAAGGTAAAAATTTCCCGCACATTGATACTTTTACTCTGTCACCTTTTGTGTCTTCAATCTTATCGACGTTAATTGTAAAATCAATCGCACTCATTATTCCATCACCAAACTTTTCTTGAATAACATCTTTCATTGGCATTCCATATACTTGCATGATTTCATAAAATCTATATATCAAAGGATCAGTTGGAATAACGGGATCTAGTGATCCTTTTACTGGAGGTGTTGTTAATAATTCTTTTAATTCTAAATTAAGTCCTAACTTAGTCAATAATTTCTCAGCTTCTTCTTCACTTGCAGTTGCTTGACCATAAAAAAGACTTGCGACCCAGACTTCATCAAGTCCTAATAGATTTCCAATATCCGAAAAGGTTAAACCTTTTTCTTTTTTTGCTTTTAATAATAATGGAGTAGCTTCAAAAAATGACATCGAGATAAATCTAAGAATGAAAGGTAGCCATCTCTCTAAAAGAAAAGATTCTTTGAGATAAGCAATTAATTAATAAGTCTTAGTCTTTATTCTTTCAGTTATATCAAATACATTATCTAATAATTGATTATGTATATAATCTTACAATGAGTTTTTTATTTTCATGCAATAAAATTAAAAAGTAAATAGAAATTATAAGTATTTGATTCGAATTAATTACTTGATGTTTTTACAATAAATCATATTTCGAATCCTCTTTGATCTCGTTCCAAAGGTCTTTTATTGATTGATTAAATCCATTTGAAGTAAGAAACTTTCTTGCTTGAGCAACTCTTTCTTGAATGATTTTTTCTTGTGGAGTCATTTCATTAGCTGAATCAGTCATGTGTTTGGAGCATATAGATTAATCTTGAATTTTCTTAAAGTATTTGAGAAGTGATAGTCGCTACGATATAAGTTTTATTAATAACTAACAGACTTTTTCATACAGAATCTTTTTGGCTTTAAGTGAGTTCTCTCAACATGCTTTTTACCTCAATCAGAGATAAAATTGATTTAGCTAGGGAATCTTTATGTCTTCTCGAGAAGGTCAGGCTATGAAGTCACTTGAGGTAGCTTTAGACCATGCACTTGTTCGACTGAACCACTTAAAGGGGAAAGACAGACTTGCCTTTGCTAGTGAGTACAAGGAGTGGCTGGCAGATGATGAGTTAAAAGAAAGGGTTTGGTTTTCTGTTCCACTATAGAAGAGATCAGATGGTCCTTAATCTTAGATAGAGATATATGTCGATCAATAGGTAGGGGTATGGGATTATCTATGTACTATTAGTTCGTTGAATAGTTTGTTTCTTTACGAGCCTAGATCGCAACTAACAGAAAATCTCAAAAACCAGCATTGTAAAAACTGACCTTCCACATATTCTTTAGGAAAAGCTCGCTCTGAACTTCATTATCTGATTGTTAGTTCATCATCTATAAAACAGCCAAGAACTATGACTTCTAAATCCTCTCGGAGTGTTCTTTCAATGAAGGAATACCAAGCAATTCTTGCAGAAGCTTCAAGTCTTAAGGAGCCTTATTCAGAAACAGGTCACTTATACCAAGAAAATAGACTTCGACCCAGACCTGTATGGTTTAAAGGGAGCAGGGATAGAGGTATGAGAGGAGATATTGCCGCATGAAACCAAGAGTTTTGTATTCAGAAATCAGTTAATGCAAAAAGATTTGAATTTTTTTGATTTTTCTATTCACACAATATTCAAATCTTATCCATGCGTTACTAATAATACTAATTAATCCGATTCACACTAAATAGCATTTGTTGATACTTCATCTATCTATTTAGTTTGATATAAATTAATTAAACAATTTTAATTATATGTCTTTTGAAAGACTAAGTAAAACTGAGATAATCCATGGGAGATTTGCAATGTCTGGAATATTGTTTGTTTTATTGATTGGAATAGCATCTAAGATAAATACTTTTTAGAAATATTTAATAAATTAATTTAGTTTAAGTAGAATCTAGTGAAAGTTAAGCTACCTTCAGAAATAATGAGTCTTTTATTCTTTTAATTTCTCCATTTTCCCATTTCCAAATAATTGGATCTACAGATTTTGCTTTTAGTAGATCCGTTCTTTTTTCAATACTTATAGGATTAAATTCTGTGGTCGGTTCAAATTGTTCATCTCTAATTGCTTGATTTATAACAATACTTCCATTTTTTCCTGATATTGATCTATGAAATGTACCTTTAGGTATTTGAAGAGCACCCATAGATCTATGAAGATAGACTATGTGATAAGGTTCGTCCCAAAGAGGATTTAAAAGTGTAAAAGTTCTATTCCCCTCTAGTACAAGATTATTATCTACTTGATGATGGTGTACATAATATTGCTCAAAGCCATTTAAAATAGGAGGTGAAGTTGCTCTGCCTCTATGAATAACAACATCACTGCCATTTGAATACTTAATACTGGCATCTAAAAAAGTTACTGCAGGAGTCTCTCTAAAAATATTAACTGGTACAAAATTGAGCTCCATTTGAAATTTTATTTGTCTCATATTTTACTAGAAAAAATATATATAATTGTATTAACCCATTCATTATTGCTGGATTGTCTCCTTTTAAGAAGAGAGGAAAAGTATTCAAATATACTATAAAGTATTAAATGTATTTTGTTTTATTTGGCTCACAAAGTAATTTATTATACATAAGATTCTAATAGATATTAATAAATTGAATCATCTAAAATCCTATTAAATTATGATTACACTAACTAAGAAAGATAAAAAGGTAATGGTTGATGCCATTGTTAAAAAATTTAAATCTATCCCTGCAACAGCAATAACTTTTTCAATAATAAAAAATAAATAAACTCATAACTTCCGATATTTTGTTTCGATACTTTGCTAGTGGGTTATTTTTATTGTCTCATGGTCTTTTGGTCTTAGATCATTTAGGAGTAGGCGCAGCTCTCCATGGTATTGGTGAGATCTTTTTTGCTCCTTGGGCTATTAAGCAGAGAGCTTGGGACTTGGTCTTTATAGCTTTTTTATTTGGAGTATTTGATCTTTGGGGAGCTTTGAAACTAGGGTTTAATTAATAAATATGTAATATAGATTGTTTTTTACTTTATAAAATTTGAGAGGGAGATCAAGACCCTTCCCAGTAGGGCTGACCTCCCTACAGAAAACTTTGGAACGGGTTTTCTGATAACCCTGTTATAGTAATTTATTCAAATTAGTTAAGACTTAATTGATACACAATTAAAAATCCATCAATCTATAGATTATGGTTTGCATTTATATAATTATAGTTATTTAATAAGTTTATTCCTTATTTTGTTTAGGCGTATTTTTTGCTGAAGAACGAATCCACTCTATTGGCTATTAATATTAGTCTTAAATAGCAAGATGAATAAGTATTGGATTTAAATTGTCTATTTAATATTTTTAATTTCATATAATTGATTAGTCATTTCAATGCCCTCTCTCTTGCAGCCTTAAAAGCATTATGAGTAGTCCCTTTGGAGGAATAAGGATAATTCCTATGATGACTCTCTAGTGAATGCCCCATGCTCTCGCATGCACTGCCTGAGTCAATAATTTTTACGTGACATCTAAGAGCGTAATAATGCCTAAATGAATAGCAGGTGATATTGGCACCTTGAGTCTTTATCATCACTTCTTTAAGGTCTTTCCAACTTTGTCTACGCTTTAAATAAGTACCTGCAGCTTCACCTGTAACTCTTTCTGGTAAAGGTAATAAATTCCCTCGGAACCTTTCTATTAGGTTCCATTTAACTTCTTTCCCCTCTCGATCAATTAAAGGAAGTGGTTCAATATCTCTTGGTTCTGTTGCTCCGTTGCCACCTTTTTTTCTATACGTGCAATGCCAATAATGAATCTTTTCAATCGGATTAAACCTGACTTGTAAGTAGTTAACTTCTATTGGCCTCAGCCCTAATTCAGCCATTAAACAAAAACAATTAAACCAACTAGTAGCTGCTTCAGCATCCTTTTTGTAGGGACTATTAGTTGGTAGCGTTTTGAGGAAATCTAATATTTGTTGATCACTCTCAAATGCAGCAGCTTTTTGATTGACTATATCTTTTGGTTTTGCCTTACCAATGTGTTGCTTTAAATCTGATGGCGGTGTCCATATATCGGCAATACCTTCTCTAAGTACGGCGTGATCTAAAAATTGTTTTATTGCTCTTGTTCTATGCTTGCGAGTTACACTTTCAGGCTTCCAGTTTTTTACACATATATCAATTAAGTCCCGGGGGTTTGTAGGTGGATCATTTTTGCTCATCACCTCAACAACCATTTCACATGGTGGAAGATATTGTTTATTGAATGTTGCCTCACTAATGGCAGTCCCAAAATTAATCTTTTGATCTTTAAAGCTTTTTAAAATTTTCCTCCAGTCCTTACCTTTTCTTGGCGCTTTCTTTTGAGCTAAATTTGCTGATGATTTTAATCCATGGCCTTCTTTCATGAAACGGGCAATGTTTCTAACTCTGGTATAGGCATCACCGGAGGATTGCTCAGTCCAAGGGAAAGGAAGCATTACTGTTTGTTGGCTTATGACTTTTTTGCCCTCAGACTTTCTGATTTTTATTTGTACTCTTCCACCATTTTTGACAACAGTAAGACCTTCCAAACCAACTTCTTTCGCCAGAGTCCGAACTTGTTTTTGAAAGTGTTTCGACCAGTCTTGAGTTGACAAAATTATGTCATATTTATGTCATATGGATCATAGTTTGACCTGAAATGATTCGCATAAGTCCGCAATTATTTAGTTATAGATTAAAAACCGGGTGCTTCAGAGGGCTAGAAAAGTGCTTTGGGAGCACTTGGTCGCAGGTTCGAATCCTTCTTCCTCTAAATGAAAATCCCAGTAGGACTGACCTAAGTCATTCCTACTGGCTCCGATAGCAATCGGCTGCCAACTTTTTGTATTTTGACAGGTTTAGGAAAAAACTCTTGGGTATGGAGTTTGTCCGTTCATTAATGATGTGTCTATTGGCTTGCAGATATTCATTAATGCACTTAGCCCAAAACCAGGCCCTGTAGGACCATCAATGAATTCCTGGAATTCTTCTATAGAAATCCCTTCTTTTGTTTCCCAAATACAGTAGATAGGACCATTTGCAGTAACAGCATTAGCTGAATGGTTAAAAAACCCTTTTTCTTTGTTGGCTGCTACAGCCTCATCCCATCCTCCACCAGGGACCATTGCTGCATAAGCAGTTTCCCACCACTTAGAGGAAGTACCAGCTCTGAATTCGTGATGAACGATATAAAAGTTAGAGGCCATTGAGAATTTATTTTGCAGGATATTTTTACCTTAAAAAACGATTTTTCAGTTAATTCATCCTGCTTTCATGACTTGGATTTTGATAAAGGTAAAAATTAATACAAGAATTAACTATCATCTAGGAATGGCTATAAAAAAGGAATAGATGATTTATGAGTATGTCTAAGAGAACATGGATGAGCGGTTTTAAATTAAATATTCATGCACCAGGAACGGGATTTGCACTAATACTTTTAGCTTTAACTCAAGTTCCAGTAGCAATTAAAACTACAGCTGAAATTTATTGTATGGAAAAGCTAGGTCAGAAATATAATTCTGCAGTCGTAGCGATTATCCAATGCAATGGTGGTAAATGAATCCATCTCAATTCTCAATCGCTTTATTAGCTGTTTTGATTCTAGTGATATTTATTTGGTGGATCTCTAGAACACTTAGAGAAGGTAGAAAAGCCGTAGAAGAAATGCAACAGGAAAAGTTAAATGATC
>QCPI01000023.1 GCA_003212625.1 Prochlorococcus sp. AG-436-J02 | reverse complement strand
TAGGAGAGAGAGGAGAAGTTCCTATTGCTGCAGTTGTCCTCGACAGTAAAGGTAGATGTATTGGGTATGGAGGAAATAGAAGGGAAACCATGAAAGACCCTTTAGGTCATGCAGAGTTAGTTGCGCTCCGACAAGCTTCTTGGATAAATAATGATTGGAGATTTAACCACTGTACATTGATAGTAAATCTGGAACCATGCCCAATGTGCTCAGGAGCCTTAATACAAGCAAGAATGGGGAAGATTATTTATGGATCGAAAGATCCAAAAAGAGGTGCTCTTGGCGGAACAATCAATCTAGCCCAACATAAGAGTGCTCATCACAAAATGTTGATTGAAGGTGGTTTAATGGAAGAAGAATCAAGAAAAATAATCGTAGATTGGTTTAAAGACAAAAGAATTAATGCTAGAGAGGCATTATTATCTAAATTTAGGTAATTCAGATTTAAAAATATTTATTATCTTATCTACATTAGTTGAAGTTGAGTTATATCCCATTAGACCAATTCTCCATACTTTTCCGGCAAGATCACCAAGACCACCGCCTATCTCAACCCCAAAATTATTTAGTAAATGTTTCGTAAAAGCCTTACCATCAAGACCCTCAGGTATTTTTACAGTTGTTAGAGTAGGTAAACGAAGTTCTTCTTTAACTTGTAATTCCAAACCAATATCTTCTAATGAATCCCAAAGGGATTTAGCATTTTTTCTATGCCTATCCCATGAAACTTCTAAACCTTCTTCGGCTAACAATCTAAGAGCTTCTCGAATGCCAAAATTCATATTGACTGGAGCAGTATGATGATAAACACGATCACTTCCCCAATATTTATTTAATAAAGAAACATCTAGATACCAATTAGGCACCTTATCTTTTCTATTAGTCATTTTATTTTCAGCTCTCTCATTCATTGAGAAAGGCCCTAATCCTGGAGGGCAACTTAAACCTTTCTGACTACAACTGTAGGCTAAATCAATTTTCCACTCGTCCAAATAAAGAGGGACTCCGCCCAAAGAAGTTACTGTGTCGACCAAAAGTAAACAATTATATTTTCGACATAAATCACCAATACCATCCATAGGTTGACATACACCTGTTGAAGTTTCGGCATGAACAATCGCTAATACAGCAGGGTTATGTTCTCGAAGAGCATCTTCAATTTCATCAACTGAAAAGGCATTACCCCAATCTTTTTGAATGGTTACAACATTTGCCTTGTACCTTCCTGCCATGTCTGCAAGTCGATGCCCAAAATATCCTTTTATTGCTACAAGGACCTTTTCTCCTGGTTCAACGACATTAGCCAATGTCGCTTCCATTGCCGCACTTCCAGTCCCACTCATTGGAAGTGTTAAACGATTGCTTGTTTGCCACGCATATCTAAGCAATTCTTGGACCTCACTCATCAAATCAACATAAAAAGGATCCAAATGGCCAATTGGAGGTTGTGATAGGGCTTTCAAAACTGCAGGATCAGCATTTGATGGCCCTGGTCCAAGCAACAATCTTTCAGGAGAGACAGTTGGACCAAAATCTTTGCGATGTTGATTATCAACAGAAGGAAAAATTTGAGTGGCCAAGAAAATAGATCAGTTCATATATTAAGAGCCTAAACAGCTATGGGTAACCTCTGGGTGTTTTTTTAGGGATTGCAATAGGAATTAGATAGATTTTTTCTAAAAAAAGAAAAATTTCAAAAAAATAAACAAAATTTTCTTTTAAAAGTCTAAAAAAGTGCTTCTTGATACAAAAAGAGATTCAAACGCTTATTACGTTCATAATTAACTATCTCTGTAGCAAATCAAATTAACCATGAGCAAGACTCCTCAAGATGTTCTTCGTCAAATTAAGGACGAAGGCATTGAGCTTATAGATTTAAAATTCACTGACCTTCATGGTAAGTGGCAACATTTAACTGTAGCTTCAGAACTTATTGAAGAAAGCTCTTTCTCAGAAGGACTTGCCTTTGATGGCTCATCCATTCGAGGCTGGAAAGCTATAAACGAATCAGATATGGCAATGGTTCCTGATTCTTCAACAAGCTGGATTGACCCTTTCTACCATCACAAAACTCTTAGTCTGATTTGTTCAATTCAAGAGCCAAGAAGCGGAGAGCCGTATGCAAGATGCCCAAGAGCCTTAGCTCAAAAAGCATTAGATTATTTAGGAAGCACAAGTGTTGCTGACGCTGCATTTTTTGGCCCTGAACCAGAGTTCTTTATTTTTGATGATGTTAGGTATAACTCAGGAGAAGGTGGAAGTTTTTACAGTGTTGACACCATAGAAGCACCTTGGAACACCGGAAGAGTTGAGGAAGGTGGAAACCTTGGCTACAAAATTCAACTAAAAGAAGGATATTTTCCAGTCTCTCCTAACGACACCGCACAAGACATGCGATCTGAGATGCTTCTTTTAATGGGTGAGTTAGGCATACCTATTGAGAAACATCACCATGAGGTAGCAGGAGCTGGTCAACATGAATTGGGAATGAAATTCGCACCGCTAATAAATGCTGCAGACAATGTAATGATTTACAAGTACGTAGTAAGGAATGTCGCCAAAAAATATGGGAAAACTGCAACCTTTATGCCCAAACCAGTTTTTAATGATAATGGCACAGGTATGCATGTTCATCAAAGTTTATGGAAAAGTGGTGAGCCTCTATTTTATGGAGAAGGTACCTATGCGAATCTTTCTCAAACAGCTAAATGGTATATAGGGGGAATACTTAGGCATGCGCCTTCATTCCTTGCATTTACAAATCCAACCACTAACAGTTACAAAAGATTGGTACCAGGATTCGAAGCACCAGTAAATTTAGTTTATTCACAAGGTAATAGATCTGCAGCTGTAAGAATTCCATTAACTGGACCAAGTCCAAAAGCTAAGAGACTTGAATTCCGCTCAGGTGATGCATTAGCCAACCCATATATTGCTTTTTCAGCAATGATGATGGCTGGTATTGATGGAATCAAAAATCAGATTGATCCTGGTGATGGTGTTGATGTTGACCTTTTTGAACTTCCTTCTGAGGAACTATCGAAAATAGATACTGTTCCTTCTTCATTGAATGATGCACTGGAGGCACTAAAAAACGATAATAAGTATTTGACTGAAGGGGGCGTATTTACTGACGATTTCATTAATAACTGGATCGATCTAAAATACGAAGAAGTTCAACAGCTAAGACAAAGACCTCATCCACATGAATTCACAATGTATTATGACGCCTAATTAAATTAATTTTTGAACTATAGAAATTCAAGGTCTAGGAAAAATATTCATAGACCTTGAATTTTTTTTAGGTAAATCGTCACTAATCAATCAAACTGTTAGATAATAAAGAAATTAATTTTTGGTTTATGGCAGCGCCAAGCCTTAGAAGAATTGCTTACCATACTCTGCAACAGGGTAAAACGCTTGCTGGATTAGCTCATAAAGAGTTGAGTATAAAATTAATGGAAGTTTTCGCACCTGACGCAGCCAAAGAAAATCTCCCTATCGATAAAGATCTAATAAAAGAAGTTAGGAAATCAATGGAAAATTTAGAAAGAATTGATTGGCAAGAAGCAGAAGCAGGCATTTATCCAAAATCCCAACTATTTGAAGCTCCATGGTTGGAATGGGCAAAAAAATATCCTTTAGTATGGCTTGACATGCCACAAACATGGGAAAGACGTAAAAAGAATAAAACCAGAGAAATCCCGAGGAATGTAAATGAGGAAGATTACCCTAATTACTATTTACAAAATTTTCATCACCAAACAGATGGTTACTTAAGTAAGCAATCAGCCGAAATTTATGATTTACAAGTTGAGATTCTTTTCAATGGAACTGCAGATTCAATGAGAAGAAGAGTTTTAGCTCCATTAAAAAGAGGGCTAAAAACATATTTAAATAAAAACTCAAAGAAAGTAAAGGTTTTAGACATTGCCACAGGAACTGGGAGGACACTTCAACAAATACAAAGTGCATTACCTGAAGTAGAGCTTTATGGCATTGATTTATCTGGGTCATACCTAAAACAGGCAAGTAAGTACCTAAGTTCCAGAAGTGGGGATCTTGTGCAATTAACCAAAGGAAATGCAGAAAACATGCCCTATTCATCAAGCAGTTTTCATGCATTAACTTGTGTTTTTCTATTTCACGAACTTCCTAGAAATGCGCGACAGAATGTTTTAAACGAATGCTTTAGATTATTAGAGCCTGGTGGAACTCTGATACTTGCTGATTCTATTCAAATTGAAGATTCTCCAAAATTCATTCCAATAATGGAAAACTTTCACAAAATATTTCATGAGCCTTATTATAGGGACTACATAATTGATGATATAAATTTAAGATTAGAAGATAGTGGCTTCTCATCAATAACTTCTGAATCACACTTCATGACTAAAGTATGGAAAGCCCAAAAACCTGTTTAATTTAATAAAATATTATATAAATATGTACATAAAAAGTGCAGATATGAAAAAAAAGAATAAATCTATTTGGTCAGAAAAAGCCAAATCTCTTGTAAAAGAGCTTCATAATGAAATCAGTCTTGATAATTACAATTGGCATCAATTTAGAGGAAGCAAACAAAGAAGAAGCGGCGAATTAATAATTTCAGCTATTTCACAATTAATCAACGACGGTGATGAAGTAGAGATAGAAAACTTACTTAAACAAGCAATATTATGGATAAAAGAAGACTTAAAAGATACAGGATGCAAAGGTCATTAAGGATTATTTCTTGATTGATAGCTGAAGTCTATTTCCTTTTCTACTCCATCTAACATCATCAAAACTCTTATGTATTAAGAAAATTCCTCTTCCACTATTAGCATCAATTTCAAGAGGCAAAGAGCTTAATCTTTTATCTTGAATTATTCCTAAACCTTCATCTTGAATTTGCCAAACAATCCATTTAGGGGTAAGAATTCTTCTAACACGAATAACTTTATTAGGATTTAATAAGTTCCCATGTACTACGGCATTAACTAGGGCCTCATGCATACCCAATTCAATTCTCTTTGCAGTTTCTTTACATATTACAGGCTCTATAAGAGTTTCAATAAAAGCTGCTAGTTTTAAAGTAGAGGGATGAACAAATACAGCCCAATTCTTAGAAGACTCCACAATTAATTAAACAATTTTTTGTAAATTCATCTTTTAATTAAGAAAGATAGTCTAAGAATAAAAACATATTATAAATATTACTAAAATAGTATTCTATAAGAAAAACTAAAAATTAATCATTAAAGGGTTGGATTTTATCTGTTAATCCTTGATGTTTTAATAATGAATCCATCAGTCTAACGCCTCTAAGCTGGTTAACTAAAGGCATATGACCATTTGGAGCTTCAATTGACCAATCAAATGCTTTTGGGTATCTAGTCCATATTCCATCTTTTTTCCAACCGATTCGAGGCCAAAGCTTGTCATATTGACCCCCTAATGATTCTAATATTTTTGCTTGAACTGTGAAGCCAAATTTACCTCTTGAATAAACAATCCATAGTTGATTCAAAGTCAACAAATCAATAGCAGGTATTGATTCAACCTCAGTAAAATAGACATAGCCTCTTTTCACTGCCTTTTCACCAGCTAGCTCTCTAAGTTTTGCACTTGTAAATCGGTCAGCTTCCTCGAAATTTTCATTTAATAAATATCGCTGCAAAGGTGAATAATCAAGGCCAGCATCAGATGGGGCATTAAACCAAGACAGATCATCGCAATCAAGCTTATTTTTTAAGAAACTTTCATCAGTTTTATGAACGAGTTGCAAAATAAAACCAGGAGGCCAGTCGCAAAGATCAGATTCAAAGCCCGACATTAAAGATGAGCCAAGCCCTATAAGCTCCTCAACTCGTTCTTCCAAAACTGTTAAAAAACCTAATCGCTTCCTTTCTGAAGCCATTCTAAAAGACTCCAGAAACTCCGATATGCTTTCTTTTGTTTGATGTGTTTTTTCTTCAGTCATGATCTACTGCTGGCCTAGAATGACCTAAGCACTAACACTATGTCAGAGAAACCTACCAATTCAAGTTATCCCGTAACGGATTTTCGGAATTTAACCACTCCAATCATTGATGTAAGAAGTCCTAGCGAATATTCACAGGGCCATTGGCCTGGTGCTATTAATATTCCTTTATTTACTAATAGCGAAAGAGAAATAATAGGGAGAAGTTATAAAAAGGAAAGTCGCATAAAAGCAATATTTAATGGCTTGAAAGTGACCCTACCAAAAACTCAAAAATTATTGGAATTTATCCAACAAAAAACAGATAAAAATGGTGAGAAAAATAAATCATTACGAATATATTGTTGGAGAGGGGGAATGAGATCTAGTGCTTTTGCCTGGCTTGTTCGAACAATTGGTATTAAGACTTATTTGTTAAAAGGTGGATACAAAAGCTATAGAAAATGGGTTTTAAATCAATTTGAAGCTGATTTACCTATAAGACTGATTGGAGGTAAAACAGGTACACGAAAAACAGATCTACTCAATTATATAAATAATAAAAATATATATGTAATTGATTTAGAAGGAATTGCTAATCATAGAGGAAGTAGTTTTGGTTCACTAGGTATGGAGAGGCAACCTTCAAACCAACAATTCGAAAATATCCTCGCAGAGTTACTTGATGAATTTCGTGGAAGTAATGCTATAGAGATCTGGATAGAAGCAGAAAGTTCTAATCTAGGGAAATGCCGTATTCCAAATAGCTTATATACAAAAATGAAGAAAGCACCGATCCTCGAAATAGTAAAAACCAAAAGTGAAAGAATAGAAAATTTAGTCAATGTTTATAGTCAAAACTCTCAAAATGAATTAGAAGAAGCTGTTAAAAGAATAAGCAAAAGATTGGGTCCCCAGAGAACAAAAGAAGCATTAGTTTCTATTAAAAAAAAAGAATGGGCAAAAGCCTGTGAAGCTATGCTGGATTATTACGATAGATGCTATGAATACGAACTTGAAAAAACAAAAAATATTACTTCAATTGATCTGAGTGGACTAAACCTGAAATTATCATTGATTAAAATCTTAAATGAGAACTCAATCCCTTATAGTTTTTAATAAGGGTATATCTATTAATTAAAACTCAACGAGATATGAATAAAGTCAATGATGTTGTTGCAATTCAATTTGTAAAAGGAAGAAATGAAAAGGATCTTCCTGAGATTCGCTTGTTTAGGAATCAAGATAGAAAAAGAGGGCAAGCAATATATAAATTTAGTAAGCCCACAACTATAACACTACAGAATTTGCAATCAATAGAGAAAATGTATCTACTTGACGAGGAAGGTGAACTATCAACTAGAAGAATAGATTTATCTATTACATATAATAATATTATAGAAGTTAAATCAGAATACAATTGGAATTCCGAAAAAGAATTTGAAAGATATATGCGTTTTGCTGAAAGGTATGCAAATTCATATACGAATCATTAAATAGTTAAATTGAAACAAACAACCTTCCTCTCAATTACAGCTTTAATCATTTCTATATTGATTTTATGGAGTTTTAAAGAAATACTTTTACTATTTTTTGCTTCAATCGTTATAGCGATGGCACTTTGTACTCTTATAGGGAAAATCCGTAATTTCTTTCATATACCAAGGTGGATATCCTTCACTATTACTTTAATATCAATAATCTTAATTTCAAGCATATCAATGGTAATAATAATACCACAATTTACCAGTGAATTGCAGGAACTAATAAATCAGATACCATCAGCGATAAGTAAACTATGGGAACTTTCAATAGATACATTTTTAAATTTTTCGGAGATGATATATAAAGATAAAATTCCTGATTTAGCGGACAGGTCAATACTAACTAATAAGCTTAGTATGATTACGGATGGTGGAAGTCTCGCTAATGGTGTTACAGATAGTATTACAAAATTAATTAGTTTAGCAGGTAATGTAGGGGTAGGGATTATTCAGTTCTTATTCATAATCTCTGTTGCTTTAATGATAGCTTTACAACCAAAATCATATAGAGAAGTCGCCATATTACTAGTTCCATCATTTTATAGAAGACGTGCAAGGGATATTCTATTAAAATGTGGCAATGCCTTAAGCAGCTGGATGCTAGGGGTATTATTAAGCTCAATATGTGTAGCAATACTTGTAACGATTGGACTATATCTATTAGGAATAAAATTAGTTATAGCTAATGCTTTAATTGCAGGTATTTTGAATATTATTCCAAACGTAGGACCAACAATAAGTACAATTTTCCCTCTTTCAGTTGCTTTGCTGGATACCCCATGGAAATCACTCGCTGTTCTAGGCTTATATATATTAATTCAAAATATTGAGAGCTATATAATAACTCCTTCAATAATGCAAAAACAGGTTAAGTTACTTCCTGGTTTAACTATTACTGCACAGTTTATATTCACTATTATTTTTGGACCACTGGGCTTATTGCTAGCGATACCAATGGCTGTAGTAATCCAAGTATTCGTTAAAGAAATAATTATTCATGACATATTAGAAGGAAATTACTTAAAAAAAGCCTAATAGGTAAAAAGTATTTAGCCTTGTAAACCAATTCGTTTAAAACAAATTCAATCAGGGGGTAAAGACTAGAAAATTAAGAATAGTCATTATGAAATTTAATTATAGAATTAATATTTATATTGCTCGTATTCGGCTTTTGAGTTTCTTCAATTGTTGTGTAAATTAATTACGTTCTATCAGCTTAAATTTAATCTGATTATTCCTTTTATTGTAAAAGAATATTTAAAAAGATTTACTAATATTATCAATCATCGAATTCAGGCTTAGGTTTCTTTTTAACTTTACCTGAAAGTAGTTGATGTAGAGCATCTAAAGAATTATAAACTTCTTTTAGCTCAGACATTTCGGGCAGTAGTCCATGCTTGCCAAGCATTTGATCCAAGTCTCGAAGTTCTTGCCTGATATAACGCAAATGCGAGCTAACTTCCTCTCTCTTACTGGTAGACATTCCTAAAAAGATTAACGCATTAAAAACCCAATTTTAACCTAAGATAAGTATATAAAGCATCTATAAATTTACAAAGTTATAAAAGAACATTTAATTAGCAAGCTTTGAAGCTATTAAATACTTAGAAATATATATACTAAGTATCTAAAAATAATGGAAATTTTTCTCATAAAAAAATAGAGCATACGATTTAAGTGCTGTCAAAAAGGAATATTTCCTCTTTTGTAAAAAAATAAGAACTATGTTGTTCCATCTCTTAGAAATGGCTAAAAATATATATATGGATCTACAAAAAAGAAAAGACCTCAATCTGAGGCTAGGAAATTTAATACTAGCGATATTCCTTGCCACTGTACCAACAGCAATCACATATGGAACCCTTAGTATTCATGGGCTAAATATCTGTAGAAACCTAAGCAGCAAAGTAAATGATTCAAATAAAATCAAAGAAACATGTGATAAAACAGCCTGGGAAACCACCAAAAGTTATATTATTTTGATAGGTTTTTTTATTACTTTGCCAACATGGATGTGGTTCTACTTATCGGTAAAAAATAAAGAGCTTAGCAGTAAGTAATTTATCAATTATATATTAAATAATTATTGACTAACAATAGAATTAATACAATTATTATTTTATAAAATACTTCTAATAAAGAATCAGAAAGATTACTGATGCTAATTAAAATATGGATAAAGTAGATGAAAAATAAAGTAAGTAATCTCTTATAAATAGATGTTTAAACAGATTTTCTTGTAAGCTAAATAGCATTAGCCTTATTTAAAGTATTGTCTTACTGAAATCTCTTAGCAAGTCCAAGTATCAGCGAACTATAATTTTAGACATACTGAAAAGTTAGAAAGAGTAATAGAAATAGGTAAGTAAAGTATAGAACAACTTTTTCATGTCAGTTAATTTCTCAAAATGTGATGGAATAGTAGTACTACAA
>QCPI01000022.1 GCA_003212625.1 Prochlorococcus sp. AG-436-J02 | reverse complement strand
CAGGCTGGCTCAAGCTGCAGTAGAACAAAATCATGATGATTTAGGTATTATTTGGCCAGTATCAATTGCCCCCTTTGAAGTAATAATTATTATTGCAAATATAAAGAATGAAGAGCAAAAGATTTTAGCGGAAGAAATCTACCAAAAATTAATAAGAAGTCAAGTTGATGCTCTCCTTGACGATAGAGTTGAGAGGGCTGGAATAAAATTTAAAGATGCAGATCTCATAGGAATCCCCTGGAGAATCGTTGCAGGTAGGGAAGCCAGTTCTGGGCTAGTTGAGTTACACAATAGGAAAACAAAAATCACAGAATTACTAGATCTACCATCGGTCTTCAAAAAGCTTTCAGAAGAATTTAATACCAAAAAACTATAATTTCAGCCCAAAGGACTCTAGAGTCTTTAAATAACTGCTAAAAAAAAATGATCTCTGCCTTTCATCACCTCTCAATCAGGCTGATGAGAGCAGCTTTGGCCATATGCCTTGGCTTCTGCCTCATGTTCTTTCAATTCACAACAGAAGTGAATGCAGCTAAAACATTCATGACTGGAGATTTCGTCAAAGATACTATTTCTGTCTCTGCAACTTTAAAAGAGACAATAACTTTACCCAAAGAAGATAAAGGTCTATCAGAAGCAGAAAAAGAAGCGGTTTTTCTAATAAGCGATTACATATCAAGATATAGAAATCGATCTCAAGTAAATACCTCCACGACCTTTACAACGATGCAAACTGCATTAAACGCTCTCTCAGGTCATTATAAAACTTTCGCGAACAGACCAGTACCCGAAAATCTCAAGGATAGATTAAATGAAGAGCTATCTAAAGCAGAGAAATTAGCAGTTAGAGATAATTAAAGATAATCTTTGATTCATTTCTTTGACTCAGGGTAGGGCTATCTGCAAATCTTGTTTCTTCTAAGTAGAGCGGTTTCGAACCGAATTTTCTTCCTTGGCAAATGTTGTAGTCATAGGCGCACAGTGGGGTGATGAAGGTAAAGGCAAAATCACCGATTTGCTCAGTCGCTCCGCAGATGTAGTTGTTCGCTACCAAGGCGGTGTAAATGCTGGTCATACTATTGTTGTAGAGGACAAAGTTCTCAAATTACATTTAATTCCCTCTGGAATTTTGTATCCGGATACGATCTGCCTTGTTGGGTCAGGAACAGTTGTTGATCCAAAAGTGATGATTAAAGAAATAAAAATGCTTAAAGATAACGATATTGATATTTCAGGACTAAAACTAGCTTCAACTGCCCATGTAACGATGCCTTATCATCGACTTCTTGATATGGCAATGGAACAAAAAAGAGGGCTGAAAAAAATCGGGACTACTGGTAGAGGAATTGGGCCAACTTATGCCGACAAATCTCAAAGGAATGGGATCAGAATTATTGATCTACTAAGCAGAGAAAAGCTTCAAGAAAGATTAAAGGTACCTTTAGCCGAAAAGAATGGTTTGCTTCAGAAAATTTATGGAATTGAACCATTAATTCTTGATGAAGTAATTGAGGAATACCTCAATTACGGAAATCAGTTAGAGAAACATATTGTTGACTGTAATAGAACTATTCATCAAGCAGCTAGAAAGAAAAAGAATATCTTGTTTGAGGGCGCTCAAGGCACTCTTTTAGATCTTGATCACGGCACCTACCCTTATGTGACTTCTTCTAACCCAGTATCAGGAGGAGCATGTATTGGTGCAGGAGTAGGTCCCACACTTATAGACAGAGTTATTGGGGTCGCTAAAGCCTATACAACTAGAGTAGGAGAAGGCCCCTTCCCGACTGAATTACAAGGAAGCATCAATGATCAACTTTGTGACAGAGGCGGTGAATTTGGTACAACTACTGGACGAAGAAGGAGATGTGGTTGGTTTGATGGGGTCATTGGAAAATATGCAGTTGAAGTAAATGGATTGGATTGTCTTGCTATTACTAAATTGGATGTTTTAGATGAACTGGATGAAATTCATATATGTATCGCTTATGAATTAAATGGGAAAAGAATTGATTACTTTCCTAGTAGTGTTGAAGATTTTGAAAAATGCACCCCCATTTTAAAAAAACTCCCTGGATGGAGATGCTCTACAGAAAATTGTCGACGTTTAGAAGATCTTCCTCCTGCTGCGATGAGTTACTTAAGGTACCTTGCTGAACTAATGGAAGTTCCCATAGCTATAGTTTCCTTAGGAGCCAATAGAGATCAAACAATTGTTATCGAGGATCCTATTCATGGACCGAAAAGAGCTCTTCTCAATTCTTAGAAAGCGAGGAATTTAACTTTTATGATTTTCACATTAACTTGATGACAAATAAAATCAAAGAGCCTTCTCTTGACGTTGTAGGTATTGGGAATGCCATCGTAGACGTATTAACCAAAACAGATGATTCGATCCTTGAAAGATTATCACTAGAAAAAGGTTCAATGAACTTAATTGATGAAAACAAAGCCAACGAACTTTATAAAATAACTACAAACAGAATTCAGAGATCGGGAGGTTCTGTTGCTAATTCATTAGCATGTGTGGCTCAGTTAGGTGGGAAGGCAGCCTTCATTGGGAGAGTAAGAAATGACAATCTTGGAGAAATCTTTACAGAAGAAATTTCTACGACTGGGACTATTTTTAAAACCCCACCATCTTCAGTTGGCCCCTCAACCGCCAGATGTCTAATTTTTGTCACTCCAGACGCTCAGAGAACCATGTGCACTTACTTAGGCGCTTCAGTTCTACTAGAGCCTAAGGATCTCGACTTGTCAGCCGTCAGAGAAGCTAAAATACTTTATTTAGAGGGCTATCTTTGGGATAACCCAGCTGCTAAAAATGCATTTATTAAGGCCGCAGAAATAGCCAAGAATGCAGATAGAAAAGTTGCATTATCTCTTTCAGATTCATTTTGTGTAAGTAGACACCGCGAAAGTTTTATTGAACTTGTTGAAGATTACATAGACATACTATTTGCGAATGAAGATGAATTAACATCATTATATGAAACTTCTAATCTAAATATAGCGATTGAAAAAGTAAAAAGAAAATGCGAGTTAGCTGCAATCACAATAGGTGAAAAAGGGTCAATTTTAATTTCGAATGGCAAAGAAATAACTATTGATCCTTTCATTATTGGAAAGGCTATTGATACCACAGGTGCAGGAGATCTTTATGCTGGAGGTTTTTTAAAAGGGATTTCAGATGGAATGAATCCAGTAATATCTGCAAAGATTGGATCTATTTGTGCAGGGCAAATTGTAACTCAATTGGGTTCTCGCTCAAGTACTGACCTTTTAAATTTGATCAGCTCAAATTTAAAAATATAACTAGTTAATACTCACAAAGAATTTACCCAATGAAAAAAATCTAAAGTAGCTGATACCGGAAAATAAATTATTTCTGGCACCTCATAGCTATGATTTTCAATTATCATTTCACAAACCTTATGTATATTTTCCTCCTTACACTTAATAATTAATTGCACTTCCTTTGATTTATTTATTTCTCCTTTCCACCAAAAATGTGATTCTATATTTTTGAACGTTATACAAGGTATTAACTTCTCTCTCAATAATAAATTAGCGATTTTATATGCATTCTTTTTATCTTCTTCAGTAGTTATAACCAAATAAATAAATTGATCAACCTCAGATAATTCCATTACCTTCTAATTATTTTCATTTCATACTAATAGATTTTAGTCCTTTAATTAATTCATCATAACTGTCAATTGAATGAATAGGTTGAAGTTTACATGGCCTCTCCAGCATCCAAAGATCTAAGTGCATACTTAAACAAATTCCCTGCCACAACTTTTCAGTTCTTCCTCCTGATTGTCTACAGACAACTCCATCTATAGACCATTTCCTAATAAGTGCTTTTTCAATTTCTCCATCGCTAGATACTGAAGGGTTTAATACTGCAAAATTCGTTTCAAGAATTGATGAAGACAAAGTTTTTTTTAAACTATCTGGATTAGCTAAAACTCTTGCATAAACATTAGCACCTAAATCCCGCAGAAAAATCAAAGATTCCTGAAGATGTTTTGAACCTAAAGCAAGCAAAATAGATTTATTTTTTAAATCATAATTACTTATATCAGTTAACTTCTTTATTAAAAATGCATTTAAAATATCATCTATTGGTCTTTCATACCTTATAAATTTTTGCCCTAATTCCTTACAAACCTTAGAAATAGTTGGTGTAATTTTTGTAGCGAATGGATGAGTTAAGTCAATTACACAATAAAAATCATTTTTTTTACGTCTTGCGCTTAAAATTACACTTCTTATCTCTTCTTCAGTAATTAAAGCCCCAATTAATATTTTCTCTAAATTTAATTTTTCATATGGAATTGAAGCCCTTTCAGAAACAACGCTCACGGTAATTTTCCAGCCTTCTTTCAATAAAGACTTAGTAAAATCATGACCTTCTCCTGTTCCTGTTAACAACCAAAGATGTGGCTGGCATTTTTTCCTTATATACATCAAGATAAACCTCAATAACTCAAGGGAAAAAAATGAACCATTGTATGCTTGAGGTTCTCGTGAAAAAGGCCCCAACAGTTCGCTTTACCCAAGACAACAAAACACCACTAGCTGAAATAGAAGCTGAATTTGATAGTCTCCGTGCTGATGCACCTCCTAGCACAATTACAGTTGTAGGTTGGGGAAAATTAGCTGAAGAACTTCAGAGAACAGTTCAAGTGAATTCTAAATTAATCATAGAAGGACGTCTAAGAATGAATTCAATTCCGCGTCAAGATGGGTCTAAAGAAAAACGAGCTGAATTTACCCTTTCTAAAATCCATCCCTTATCAACCATCACAGATGTTTCATCCATTCCTGCTAAACCCCAGTCAAATCAAAAAAACGATCCGGAAACCTCTCTAAATAACGAGGGTGTCAAATGGGATAGCTCACCATTAATACCTGATACAGATGACATTCCATTCTGAATTAAATCAACAATTTTCTTCAATAAATTCTGTAGCCCTCGTTAAAAGTTGACCTAATTCTCTCTCCATCGAAGCTAGATCAGGTCTAAATTGAGGCCAGCTACCTTTATCTAATTGTTCAAGGATCCAAGACCTATCCTTGTTTAATTTGTCAACAAGTTCCTTTAATTCAGAAAATTGTTTTTTATTTAATGCCATAAGGCTGTCTCATTAAAACCCATCTTCCCTTGATTTTAGACAAAATTACACTCATGAATAAACTTCTTTCACCAGGTAATCTCATCACTATAGGGGGAGCGACCCTTTCTTTAATTGGCTTAACAGCCTACTTCACTGATGCAACAAACCTCAGTGTTCCAACTTTCTTCTATGGGGTACCTATTTTCCTAATTGGTATATCCCTTAAAACTACTGAAGTTCCTCCTGCTAATAGGGTCGTTTCTCCAACTAAGTTTGCCTCAGAGAGAGATAATGGACCTAAAGAGCTAGGAAAACTTATTAAAGATGTTACCCGATGGCGCTATGGTCAATCTTGTCAACTTGAATCATCTTTAAGAGTTTTAAAGCTTTGGGACATAGATAATCCACCTCAACTTATAGAAATAGAAGAATTAGTTAAAGATGGTAATTATGGAATACGAATGAGATTTGATATGGCGGG
Source organism: Prochlorococcus sp. AG-436-J02 (assembly GCA_003212625.1). GTDB lineage: Bacteria > Cyanobacteriota > Cyanobacteriia > PCC-6307 > Cyanobiaceae > Prochlorococcus_B. Next base: position 4,809 of record QCPI01000022.1, on the reverse strand, counting down.
TGTACCTTTAGAAAGGTGGAATAATCAAAAAGAACGTTTAGGAAGATTCTTTGCTAAAGGTTTATGCGCTGATTTATTTTGTCCCACACCTGGTGAAATAGATTTAACCCTGATGCCTACAAAAAAAGAAGAAAATTCACAAGAAAATGAATAAAGAAGAGCAACAAGCCAACTCAGGAACAAAACTTAATCCACCTTTTACAGACAAAGACTCAATCAGAGTTTCTGTATTAAGTGAGGCTCTTCCTTACATCCAACGTTTTGCAAATAAAAGAATTGTAATCAAATATGGAGGCTCAGCTATGGTCGACAAAACCCTTCAGAATGCAGTTTTAAGAGATATAGCACTTCTTTCATCTGTTGGAGTACAAATAGTAGTCGTTCATGGTGGGGGACCAGAAATAAATCAATGGTTAGAGAAATTAGGAATAAAGCCTATTTTCCTTGACGGATTACGTATTACAGATACTGAAACAATGGACGTTGTAGAAATGGTTCTTGTCGGGAGAGTTAATAAACAAATAGTAAGTGGAATTAATAATCATGGAAGCTTAGCTGTTGGGCTATGCGGAATAGATGCTGGGTTAATTGAAGCAAGAACTCTTGGAGGTGGAAGTCATGGTCTTGTTGGAGAAGTTGCAAAAGTAAATACCAAACTATTAACCCCACTTCTCGATGAAGGATACGTCCCAGTCATTTCTAGTGTCGCCAACTCTCATGATGGTAGATCACACAATATCAATGCTGATACTGTTGCGGGTGAACTTGCCGCAGCACTAGGAGCCGAGAAATTAATCCTTTTAACAGATACTCCTGGTATTTTAAAAAATGAGAATGATCCTTCTTCTTTAATAGAAAAGATACGTCTATCAGAAGCTAGGGAATTAATTGATCAAAAGATAGTTAAAGAAGGAATGAGACCAAAGGTTGAATGTTGTATTCGCTCTCTCGCTCAAGGCGTGAATGCTGCCCACATTATTGATGGTAGAACTCCTCATGCGCTTCTATTAGAAGTTTTCACTGATTCCGGCATTGGAACCATGGTTATGGGCAGAGGTTAAATGTCCAACTCGGCTTCGGCTATAAAAGCTGCTGAAGCTGCTCTTGAAAAAGGTGATTATAGTCTTTGCCTAAAAATAATAGATCCTTTTATTTTATCCTACTCAGAAGATACAGTAATTGGAGCCCAATTTAGACTCCTCAAAGTTACAGCCTTCATCGGAAAGGGTGAAGAAGAAAAAGCAATTGATATTTGTCAAACATTACTGAACAACAAACAAATGAACATTCGTCAACAGGCGAAACAACTCCTATCCATACTTGATGCACCGTGCTTACCACGACCATCAAACTGGTCTATAGAGATTCCAAAGATAGAAATGGAGCCATCTCTAAAACCAACATTTAGAAACACGAAGAAAAAAAAGGATAAAGTCTATCATCCTCCAACTGGTCCAACAAAAAATTTAGATTTTGGTTTTTCAATAATAACTTTATTAATTGTTTCATTGATAACCTTTCTCTTGAGTGGTTGCGTTGATATATCAACAAATTTAAGTGTTACTGGTCCAGATCGCCTAAATATTTCACTTGATATAGATAGCATTTCTGGTAAGTCAATTCCATGGCAGAGAGAATTTTCAAATAACCTGACTAAAGAACATAGTATTTTAAAAATTCAAACCGAAGGAAGTGAACAACATTTTGAATCACCAACTCTTAGATTTGAAGAAGTAGATGAATTGCTTAAACAAATTGCTTTAGTAGCATCCAAAACAAGCGGGTTTAATATAAAAAAACCTGTAATAATTACAAATAATAAAAACTGGCTTATTGGTACAAAACAACAGTTAAAAATTTATTTTGATTTAGAAGAGCTCCCTAAAATTCCTGGATTAAAAATAAATATAACTATGCATGAAATTGGCAATAAAAATAATTTCAAAACCAATCCTCTAGAGGCGACTTTTAAAGATGGTTATATGTTGTTACCTCTTGAAATTGGACAGATCAATCAGCTGGAGGTTTCCTATTGGAAGTGGAACCAAATCCCAATTGGACTTATCTTGATAATTTCTCTAACTTTGCTGAGTATATTCCTTCAAAAATTTCGTCTTAAAATGGGTTTCGGGTTCCCTGAATTACCACCTTAATGAAGTTATGCCTACTCATAGTTTAAGAGGATCAGGATCAATAGAAAGATTTACTCCTTTTGGTAATCCTTTCCATAATTCAGGTCCATATGGTATTGGAATTTGACTTAATTTAGGACCATACAAAAGCAATTGCCAACGGCTTTTGCCTGCGACCCTCTCAACTAATGAAGGTGCTGGACCAACCAATTGCCAACCTTTTTCACTGCAAGCATGCCTGATTTTTGATGAGACATGAAATGCTCCCTTTGATGTCAGTTCTGAGGATTCGCCTGAGAATCTTAATAAACAAGCTCGGCTATAGGGAACCATCGCAGATTCTTTTCTAGTCTGTTCTTCTTTTTTGAGAAACTCCTCATATCTCCCATCAATCAAATGAAGAATTACAGGATGATCAGGACAATAAGTTTGCACCACAACCTTTCCAGGTTGCTCACCTCGCCCCGCACGACCAGCTAATTGCATGAAAAGTTGAAGTGTTTCTTCTGTAGCCATTAAATCAGGACGATGCAATAACCCATCTGCTGCCAGAACGACAGCAAGAGTAACTTTTGGGAGATCCATTCCCTTAGAAAGCATCTGAGTGCCTACTAAAATATCGGCGTCACCTTTGGCAAACTTTTCTAGCAACAGTCTATGACCATCACGACCTCTAGTTGTATCCCTATCAAACCTTAATAAACGTATTCCCTCTAGTTCTCGTTCTAAATGATCCACAACTCTTTGTGTTCCCGTCCCAAATGGTTTGAAAGCTTTGGAACCACATTCTCCACATTTTTTATCAATTTTTGAACGAAAATCACACCAATGACACCGTAGCCATTGATTGCCCTCTTTCGTACGATGTACAGTTAGTGCTACATCACAATATGGACATTGAACAACTTCTCCACAACTACGGCAACTCAAAAAGCTGCTATACCCACGTCTAGGTACTAAAATAACAGCTTGATTTCCACTCTGTTTTAAATTTAAAAGTTGTTTTTTTAAATATCTACTTATTAAACTTCGATTACCAATAGCTAATTCCTGACGCATGTCTACAATATTAACAATTGGTAATTGACGATTTGAAATTCGTCGATTTAATTTTGCGACAACAATATCGCCTTTCGGTTTTATATCCTTCCAAACATTTAAAGATGGAGTTGCTGTTCCAAGTATTACTTTGGCTCCTGTTTTTTTTGCCCTATGAATTGCTAAATCTCTTGCATGATAACAAGGCATAGGAGATTCCTGTTTATAAGAGCTATCATGTTCTTCATCAAGAACTATCAATCCTAGGTTAGATAATGGAAGAAAAATTGCTGACCGAGTACCAATAAAAACACTTGGTATTTTTGTTTCTAAAGATCTCTTCCATGTTTCAATTTTCTCTTTTATAGAGCAATTACTATGATATTCAAAAACATTTAATCCAAATCTCTTTCTAAATCGATCAACTAATTGCGGTACTAATCCAATTTCAGGTGTAAGTATCAGGCAATGCCTACTTGCCGACAACTCAAGTGCTGTAATTTGTAAGTATACTTCCGTCTTACCAGATCCAGTTATGCCCCAAAGTAAAAGAGCTGAACCATCTTGAAGAGACTCATATTTTTCTTTAGCTAATTTTTGCTCTAATGTTAAAGATTGAGGGGGTTCAATCTTTAAAATACTATTACCATTAGATTTTGCATTATCCAAAGGAGTAATACAAGGCAAAGGACGTTTTTCCTTTTCTCCGAAACCAGCAGAAACAAAGTTTCTAATCAACGCAGAAGAGAATCCTTCCGCCTCCAAATCTTTTTGCCATTTACCTCCTCCATTTAAAAGAAGGTTTTCCTTTAACTCAATCTGTCTAGGCGATATATTCCTATCATAATAATTATCAGACAATTTTACCCACCAAAGTCTTCTAGGCCTATTCGATAATTTCGACCTTCCTAGCCATCCTGGAGGCAAAGCGGCCTTAAGCATCTGAAAATCACTTACATATAATTCATGAGCAATTTCATCTAGCCACTCTCTCCACTCGCTTTTTATAGCGGCTTTTTGAACCAATGAAACTACATTGTTCAATAAGAAATTATTTAAATTTTCATTTGAATTAATTTTGCTTCTCTTCCTCTTTTTGACAACCAAACCTTGCATAAGCCGTCCTTTTAAACGCACTGTCACCACATCGCCTAAATCAATATCTAAATGATTTCCATCTTGATAAGAAAAACATCGTCCTTCTCTACCTACATGAAGCCAAATATCAAAAACGAAAGGATTCATATCATTATTGAATACTTGCCGACTTCAGAAAATTTTCTTACCATTGGATTGTTAACAGCTTTAAAGCTGTCGTGGAACTTGCAAGATTCCACCCAGAGGGAAGACTAGAAGCTTTTCTAAGAATAGGAATAATCCTATTTTTAGGTATGCCGGTCTGAGAAATCCCCTGACATCATTGCATACACTTTGATTCTCAACCTTCAACAAAACATCCTTAATGATCTTGTAAATCCTTATTGATGTCATGTGATTTTTCGCAAGATTCATCACAATCAAGGACAACGTCAAATTAGAGTGGTTTTGTTGAAAATTTACAAATTAAATAGTTTTCCTGAAATATTTTTTCTCTAGGAGATTCCGACCATTTTTTTTAGGGTAATGACATGAGCTCTGC
>QCPI01000021.1 GCA_003212625.1 Prochlorococcus sp. AG-436-J02 | reverse complement strand
GATCAAGCAACGCTCTGATGGATCCCTTAGACCCTGCTCTTCAAAGCACAACCGTATCAGGAGTTAAACCTTTACTGACTCTGGTAATTTTTGCTGGAGTGGGTTCTTTTTTTCTTGGAGCACTTGTTACTGCTATTAGAAGAGGCATGAATGAAGAAGGTTGGTTCAAATTCAACCAAGACAAAGAAGAGCAAGACTAAGCAATTTCTTTTTTAAGGCTCTAATCTAAACAAGAAAAATTGGAGTCGATAAAAATAGAAATGGAGTTCTTTGATGAGTTCGAAATAATTGGTGGGATTATTCCAAACTTGGTTGGATTAGCATTTTTTTGTGGGGTGATTATTTATTTCGATCAAACCAGAAAAGCAAAAGTCACGCGAGGAGAGAAAGTACCTCCGCATCAATAAATATGATTCTTTTAGCTAAAGCTCAAATTATTGGTGGAATCGTTCCAAATCTGATTGCGTGTATTTAAGACTTAAGAGTATGTATTCAATGCAAATGTTTTGCGAAACCAGTTGGGAATAAAGCTGTTCAGGAAATTGTCGCTGGTAAAACACATTGGAAAGGTACGCATACCATTGTTGTAGCAAAGTCAGGTTTTACAAAATCCGCGCAACAACTAGCTGATTCTACAAATGTAATTTTAATCAGTAATAGACCTTGCCAAGAACAAGCACGCAAGTCATGATTGGCAACCAACTCACAAATCGGAACACCATCTAATGATGTCCCGATGGGAAGCGAAATACCAATTCCTTGGTCAATCACAGAAAGCCAGAGATTCACTATTCGAATTGAATTGATTTTTCGCTAGATACAACTCCTCACAACTGAATCCAATGAAAGTTCTATCTCTCATAAGAGCTTTACCTTTTAATGCGGTCGAAATTATTCGACGCACTCCTCCTCTAGTTTTTGCCACAACAGTTTTATCAATTGGTGGGCTTATTGGATTTACAAGTGCATCAAAGATTTTGGTTGATGGTCTAAAACCTGCAGCGAACACAATCACAGTTACTGGAGCGAGTACAGAGCGAATAGAGAGTGATTTTGCAAAATGGGACATCAAGGTTGAAACGACAGGAAATTCTCAGATTGATTCATATAAAAAACACAAAGTATCTATCGAAAAAACAATGACATTCCTTGATCGTTATGACGTTAATAACAATGACTACCAATCAGTTGCTCTATTACCTGCCTCAACTTTAAAAGAAATAAACAAAAACCCTAAAACAGGTGAAATAATTTCTAAGAAATGGGTCACTACTCAATGGATCGAAATTGAAAGCAATGATGTTTTTAATATTGATCAAACATATAGACAGATGAGTGAACTACTGGGTAAAGGAGTTCTTGTAAGGCCAAGTCGACCAGAATTTACATACACAAAACTCGCAGCTAAACGAGTTGATATGCTTGCAAAAGCAACAAAGGATGCACATACAAGAGCAGAAGCTATTGTCTATCAAACGGGTTCAGAACTTGGCAGTGTAAGGAAGGTTGATACTGGCGTTTTCCAAATAACAGTACCCAATTCAACAAGAGTAAGTAGCTGGGGGTCTTATGACACAAGCACAATTAATAAAGACATTACTGCTGTGATGGGGGTCACATTCCAAGTCAATTAAACTGGTTTAATAAATGTCGTTCATGCAAACAGGTGACTGGCGAAGTCTTTTAACAAGGGTTGTTAAAAGCCAATAAACAAAACCGCAGGGATAGTCAAACTTGTAATAATTGTTGCTTCGTTAATTCCGTACATAAGTTTTAAGCGTTGGCTTTGCTTAGTCGTAGTTTTAAATAAAAATTGTTTAGTGGCTCTTTTATAGAAAGTATTTTTCCGTAGAAATCTGCGCAATGTTGAATTAACGGCTTAAAAGGATTCATGTCCATTTTTTCTTGTCCTAAACGATTACTGAAGTAGCAACATCAATTGAACCTGATGCAAGTAATAGCGCAGGTATGCAAAAAAGAGCAAGGAACTTAGCTGCTGAAGAATTATTGATTGAAGTCATGGCAAGTAGAGGTTGAAAAGGTTTTGTTGAAACAAGGGTTGAACATTCCAGTCACCAATGATTTAAAGATAAAAACTAACCTTCTACTACAGATGTTCGGTTGAGGTAGGGCTTCCCTACCTTTGCTTGCTTTTTAAGTTGATTTCGCCTATATATTTAATCGAGGCCAAACCTCATCAAGACATAATTGACTTTATATAGTACGAGTCGATTAATAACCCCTTTAGTTATTGGAATTTCTAGAGGGGTTTCTTGTTTTAACTCTTTTTTGTTTATTTGCATTTTTAATCCATTTCTGCCAAGTCTCTTCCCTTCTAGGCGGTGGACTATAGTGTAATTAACACAAGACGTTAAATTGATTCCAAGTTGATTAACCTTTAATTATTAGACACTTTTCTATATATATAAATGCAAAAACTATTTAGATCACTAGTTTTAATTGTTTTTCTTTTTCTTACCCAACTAATCTCTCAGCCAGTATTTGCATGTGTTGAGGGCTTGACGTGGGGAATGGACCTTCAAAAGGTAGAGAGTCATCTTGGTATATCTTTCAGTCACATCAAAGAAGAAACAACCCAAAATCTTTTCGAGGTTAAAGATATTCAGATCAGTGGATTACCTGTAAAGGTTCTTCGAGTTCGAATTGAAAATGAGGATGGATTAAAGCAACTTGCTTATGAAATAGACAATGAAAATATGACTGAAGTCTTGGCAGGATTAAGGAATCGCTTTGGTCCTCCAGTTGGTACAAGTGTTGATGTTGAAGGTAGCTCTCCTCAACAGCAATGGATTTGGCATACGGGAGAAGATGTGATTGTGGCAATTAAAAGCGATCATCGTCCATTTGTGCTTTCTTATCGACCATCACTTTTAGATCCTTCATTTCTTTAAGAGAGCTTTATAGACATTTAACTTTCAGGCGGTGTTCTATCGCTTGAAGACTAGGCAAAAGAAAATAGTGTTCCTAATTGTTAGCTAAAAGTTCAATATATTTTTTCAATGTATACCCATGACAATCGCAAGGATATTTAGCTTGCAGACCTACAGCATCATCTTGACCTCTAAATCTTCGACAATTACAAACAAGATCAATATCTGTTCCAGCTTTAAACTCTTTCACTCTTGCTTCAAACCACTTTTTAGCTGCTTTTGGTATATTTCCATCTTCATGCCAACTTTGCCAAATCAAACTATCAAACATTTTTATTCCCTCTCCCCTTACAACTCCATCGATTCTGTCGAAAGGGTTTCTTACAGGGCATTTTGGTTCATTTATAAAGAATCTCTTTGGGGACTTGGGACCATGGATCCATGAACGCTTCTCCATGGAGCCAAACACTTCAATTTGGTCAGAATATTTCTTTGGATGGACTTCAGGTTCAGTCATATGTGGTAGGGCTTTCCTCTCTATCTTTTCTTTTTATTCTTGTAATCCCGCTTGGTATCAACCTTGTGGCCTCGCAAATCAAGAGTACCTAAATACATTTCTTCACCCAGTAAATCGTTTAGTTGCTCTTCCGTCATTGGTTCAAGTGCAGGTGCTTCAGCTATTTCCTCTTGCGGTATCAACTCAACATCTTCCGCTTGAACTGTAAAAGGATTGATAAATAAAAGCAGACCAAGAACAAAAGCAAAGAGTTTTTTCATCTAATCCAACCTATCTGCATAATCTCTGAGAATTTCTGCAATCACATTAGGTGGAATTTCTTCTTGAGCGTCCTTGCAAAGATCAAAGAACTTATCCATGAACTCTTTTCTGGTCATGTTCTTGAATGGGCCAAATTTTCTCTATTAAAGGCTCAAACTCTCTTTTGTAGCTCTGGGCACTAATACTCAATTTTTATTGCAGCTACCAATCTGGGTATTCCCCTTCGACTGGTTCTTCATAGAAATCTCCGTTTTTCGTACCAGCAAAATATTCAGTTAAAAATTCTTCCTGGTTGGCTTGGTCTTCCAACTTAAGCGTCAGTTTCTTCTACTTGCTCAGTTTTAGCATCTTGATTTTTTTGTCTTTTGAATAAGAGTAACCACCTTTTCCTCCCCAACCCCAAGCAAGAGAAGGAGTTCCAATAACTGAAAGGGCAAAAACTAATGACTTTGAAATTGCGTTAGCTGCTTGAGTAATACATTTCCTTCAAACCATCCAATTAAAAATTATACTTTTGTTAGAAGAACCTGAAGAGGGAGCCTTCCGTCTAGAAAATTTAGAAGATATATGCGATGCTCTGATGACTTGCAATTAGTTTGGATGGCTCTAGAGACAACAGTATTTACTTTCAAGATTTCTGTTCCGTTTGCAGATTGGGCTAAGGGTTTTGATAGTCCAGAGGTTGTTGCAATGCACGAGGCTAACTCAATAAAACCTTTATACAGAGGTGTTAGCAAAGATGATCCTGAATCAGTTGTTGTCATCCATCAAGCAGAAGAAGGTGTTGCAAAAGCGTTTTTTGAAGCAAGTAGAGAAGCTGTTGAAGCTACAGGTCATATATATAATTCAACCGTTATTACTAGTTACTTAGCCGGTTGATAGAAATGACAGCACCCAAATTCATGAACGTTGTTCGCTTCAAGTTGAAGCCTGAATGCATAGATCAATATTTTGAAGTCCATGGGAAATTCATTTGCGAAGGTTTGTCCGACAGATACATTGCACAAACAGGAGAAGATAGTTATTGCTTTGTAGGACTTTGGGAAAGTAAAGAGGCACTCGTTAGTGCAAGACCAAAAATGATTGCACACTTGGATGAAGTAAGAGGATTTATGAAAGAGCTATCACCTGAGCTAGGTGTTACTGATCCTGTCTCTGGAGATATCGTTGCTTATGGTGCTGAGCGTTTATAGGTAATCAGGCTCCTTTTAAATAGCGAATGAAAGTATCTATTCCTTATGGGATTAATTATTCATGTTCAGGAAGTTACGTGTCTGTATAAATATTTCTTCAATAAAAAAGCCCTTATAGAAAGAGCTCGTAACATCATCTGATTGATCCCCATCACCCAGCGACGACAAAATTATAGTCATCGAAATAAATCCCGTAAAGCAATCAGAGCTGATTCAAAAGCTTCAGATGATTTGATTTGATTTTTAGTAGTCGAATGAATGTTTAGTTGTGACCAATACGACAACCAATTTGAATCAAGCCTTGATCCAATAGACGACCAAGTTTCAAAGCAGTCGCTTCTTCAACTCGAGAAAAATGAGGCTGATTAGATGTGACCCAATTCATCTCTTCAGAAGTAATCACTCCAGTCGAAACAGATTCGAGAAAAAGCAATCCAAGATTCATAAAAATTTTCTCAAAGAATTAAAGGTCAAGCCTCAATTGAATTAACGATGCTTAACCTTTATGAACCAAAAGACTGAGACCCATCACCCAGTCAAACAAGACATTAATAACAACTCAGAGGGATTCAAGTTCTCATAACACCATATAAAGATTCACATAACAAAACTTCACACTTAGACACCAGATATAGCGGGGGTTGCTTCTTTAAAGAAATGAGGCTAGAAATAAGTTCCCCATCACCCAGGCCCGTAGGACACCATACCTAGGGTCTTTTTATTGAAAAGCCTTGCGATGGTAAAATTCATGCAAAAGCTTGCAAGGCTTTCTGTGGAAAACTTTCTTGTAAACAATTTAAATATTGAGAATGCTTGATAAATTAGTTAGGTTCTCTGATATTTCTATCCAAACCAGATCGAGTATGTAAAACTCTTTTGAATTGATTTTTATTTGATGGCTAAGGGTTTTTGGCTCGTTACTACAACAGTTACTAATCCAGCTTTTGCTGAATATGTTGAAGCCTTTCAACCTTGGGTTGAGTCAGTAGGTGGTTCAGTTTTCGCTAAGGATATGGAGGGACAAACTGTCGAAGGAAAGGGTGGAAAGTTAGCGGTCATTATTGAGTTCCCATCAAAGCAAGCGGCCATTGACGCTTACAACAGTTCAGAATATCAAGAGCTAAGCAAGTTACGCTGGGCCAATTCAACAGATACCAACATCACCATCATGGATGGTGATGTAACACATTAAAACTACAAATTTTCATAAGCCAGCGCATGCCTATTAACAAACCCATTCCTGATTCTGTTATTAATTACTGGAAAAAGATTTTTCATGATTTTCAGACAAAATTCAGTGGTCCTAAAAATCAGTCTGAGATGGTCGTAAGAAACAATAATTGAAGGCTAATGAACGATCTTGTCCATAACCTTTTAGCTCCTTGGCATTTTCTCTTGATGCGACTTATTAATGGGATTTCCATTAGTAGATAAGGGTTATGAACAACCTTTTACTCACTAAAGAGCGAATCAAAAGAGCAGAAAGGCTTCACACCGCTCAACTTTCTTTCACTAAAATGGAAAGATTATTTCTTATAGGCCTTCTGTTTTTGAAGAAAGGAAAAAGCAAGCTAGTGAAGAAGTTGTAGCAACTGATTCTTGATTCAGAATTGAATTGTTGACACTCGATTTATCTTGGGGGCATTGGCCCACATTTTTATGGATCAAATTACTGCTTCAACTACTACAGTCTTAGATCCAAAGACAACTAAAAGAAAATATCCAGAAGCAAGGATAATTGTTCTAGATGACAATTTTAATTCATTTGAACATGTCGCTAATTGTCTTGTGACAATTATCCCAGGAATGAGTGAAAAAAGATCATGGGAACTTGCCGTCGAAGTAGATAGGGAAGGTTTCGCTGAAGTATGGAGAGGCCCGCTTGAACAGGCAGAGCTATATCATCAGCAACTGGTTAGCAAAGGATTAACAATGGCACCAATTGAAAAAATATAAATTTTCTCATTTAATAGAAACTCTCAGCAAAGCAATGAAAAAACTCTTTCCTTTTGTTCTAGCTATTCTTTTGTTTCTCTGTCCTTTTGCAGTTCAAGCAGCAGATGCACCTGCACCTGAACCAATGTCGGAAGACGCACTCAATTACTTACTGAGTGAGGACATGTATCAAGGCATTCTTTCTTGGCAAGGTAACAAAGCTTCTACCAAATTTAATTACTACAAGCCAAAGAAAAAATGACACTTATAGAAAAGCACAAGCAGCTAATTTTTTGTCTAAAAAGAAGCTTGGTCTGACTGCTTATGGGTTTATGTGATTGTCTTTTTTAAAGGGATATTAGTAGCCCTTGTCCTAAAAAGATTGATTTCTAACTAGTTGAACGAGATCAGCAATAAGGCATAGACGACCTCCTAATAGTGGTAGGTCTTAAGCCATAAATATCAGTAATCTTTTTCCATGTTCAGCCATAATTCTATACCTGTTAGTTATTTTTCCTTGCCATCTAATGCCCAGATAAACAGCATTAGAGGAATCATAAACTATGCACAAAGCCATACGAAAGCGCACGTAAAATTAATAGTTTTAGAAATGTTAGAAGAGCCTGAAGAGATGGCTTTCTGAGCAGAAGATTACTGACGTATAAAAAGATTTCCTTTCATGTATCAAATAAGCAATAATAAGCCAAGGTTCGTCTTGGCTAAAGTGTCTGATCTCTTATTCAAGATAAATATCGAGATTGATCAAGTTCAGAAAAGTTTTAATTGCAAGCCAGACCAGACCGTCTTAGAGGCTGCTGCAGATGCAAATGTTGAGCTACCAAGTTCTTGCCTTGTAGGCATGTGTTGCACATGTGCCGCCTTTCTAAAAGAAGGGTCAGTCGATATGGATGCAATGGGCTTAAAAAGTGAATTGCAAGATCAAGGTTATGTCCTTTTATGTCAGGCCTATCCCAAATCAGATTTAAAAATAGTTGCAAATCAATTTGATGCTGTTTGGGATCAACGATAAATTAAAAAAAAATCCTAAAATACAATTAAAAGTAGTAAAAAAGTTCTTTCATACAATGACTGTTCATCCAGATTACGAAATCAAAATCAACATAAATGAGTTGATAGAAAAAAGAATTCCTTGCTGTGATTTACTACATCCTGATCATTGTTTAACAGAACAACAAGTTTCTGAGATAGCACATGATGTTAGTAAGGATTTAAATCTACATGACATTTATAAACAAGTTGATCAGCATATTATGAATTATGCAACTGTGGCTGGTGTTGATAATAAATCCCATTGGATAGAGTCAAATCTTCCCGACCTAGATAGGGATATGAAAGAAGAAGTGGAAATTGATTTTGAGTAGTTAATTTGATTGTGTAGTCATTAATGCAATTGAATTATTAATACGCTTATATAAGAGAGAGATATTTTGGAAATTTTTTAATGAGTGGAGACAATCAGTATGTTTCTCAGCCTTTGAAGTTCTATACAGAAGAAATGACAGTAACAAAAAGAATTGCAATAGCTCACTTAGAAAAGAAATTATTTCCTGTCGCTAACTCTGTAATTTATTTAGCCCAAAAGCACAATGAATCAAGAGTTACTGAAGCTGCATAGTTTTATAAGGTAGAAATAATATTAGTAAATGAACCATTTCAGCATTGACATTTGTGCTTAAGATTTTTCCTTTTTCATTGCTTCCCTAATCTTTTCTTCGTTCTTAGTAACTATTTCTTGTGCACCTCTTTCAATTTCTGGTGTTGAGGCATGCCGAAAAGAATAGGAAGAATCAGTCTTTTCGACTTTTATTCCATCTTGAAAGTTGTCTGCGATAGATTTCAGTAATCCTTCTGCAAAACTTCTTTGGCAACCAAGATCTTAAATCATTTCCTCTATTTGATCATTTATGTCCTGATAGACGGCTGTAATAATGTCTTTCTTTAGCTCATCAGTCGTGTTCCAGTCTTCAGTCATTGTTTTTGGCTATTCAAAATAGATGGTAAAGAGCTTGTTATCGACTTTACATGTTAACTTAGACTCCAAATGTGACCTTTGCGTTGAATTAGTAATATTAACCTTTATTCGTAAATTTATTCTTTGGCCTTTGTGGCTTATATCCAAATTCAATGAGTTGATGATATGTCAACTTGTTTTGTAGAGCGTTAAGGGATAGACGTTTTTCTTCATCCTTTTGAAGATGGAAAAATACTTTATTATTATTGTCTTTCTAAATAGTTACATATTCTTTTCCTTTATGTATTATCCAAGGCTATATTTGATAGTTCTCCTCTCCAGGTTGATAGTCCCATGGAACTGTGTCTGTGTTTTCATTCTTTAATGGCAAATTAAAAACCTAAGCTTTTTAGATTTTGATTTTACTATTTTGTTATCTTAATTTGCGGGTATTAGAGTCTTCTTTATTTATCTAACTCGTTTAAATGATCTCTGAGGGAATTGCTAAAACTTCATCATCAATGCTTTCTCCTAGCCATTCCTTGTATTCATTGAATAAGCAGCGACGATCAGCAGGCTTTCTTAATATCTGCATTCTTGAAACAGCATTATTTACTGCCATCTGTAAGATTCCTTTTAGCTGTTTATCCTCATTCATTCTTAATGGAATTATCTCTTATTTAATCAATAGCAAGTAATCTTGATCTTGAAATTGGAGTTAATACTCTTTGTGTCTATACCAGGACTTTAGATGTTTAATCAAGTGAATTGGCTTCGCATTATTTCCATCTTTATAAAGTTTTGCCCGACTTGAATATCCAAGGATTCTTCTGTTTCACTATAGGTACAAAAAGACATGGAACGTAATTTATAGACAGTTAAGTGAAGTTGACTTAGATTCTTTGAACCCATTACCAATACATTATTTATAGCATTAAATAGTAGTCGTTAACTGTTAAGTGTCCATACTTTTTATTTCCTAATAATTGCTGTATTGCCATTAGTCTGCTTCTTATCGTAATTTTTAATTTATTACCATCTTCTTAGTATGTGCCATAACGAAAGAGTCTGATTAAGATCGATCTTTTTGTATAACCAATGTGATGACTAGGGAGTAATACTTGAGTAATAACCGAGGTGTCTAAATTAGAAAGGATCAAGTAGAACAATAGTATCCGAATAGGAGGCTTATGAAACTAAAAACTCCGTTCTCTGTCATCAAAAATGCGTTAAGTGATATTCAAGTGATGCATGATTTCAATTACATCATTCCTTCTGAAACTAGAGAAGAGTTTTTGGAAAATAAAAGCGATTTACACCCAACCAACTCAACCTGGAAGACGTATGAAGTGTAAACAAAATTATTTGTACATATCTTGGTGATTTAAAAACAGAGTCTTTTCATCAACAATCTGGATCAGTCTTACGAACAGATGCCCCCCTAGATCATGAGGGGAAGGGTCGAGATTTCTGTCCTACAGATTTACTAGCGACAGCTTTAGGTACATGTCTTTTAACTGTGATAGGTATCAAAGCGAAAAAAGAAAAGTGGTCATTAGATGGTCTAAAACTAGAGGTGCATAAACAGATGTCTAAGCTTGGTCCGAGAAAAATCGATACTTTAGTTATTAATATTTTTACCCCATCCAGTCTGACGGGTGATCAATTGAATTTATTAAAAAACGAGATAAAAGATTGTCCTGTTTTGAGGAATATTCAAAGTTCG
>QCPI01000020.1 GCA_003212625.1 Prochlorococcus sp. AG-436-J02 | reverse complement strand
CCAAGTGCCCATGTTGAATTAAATCAAGGCTTTGTATCTCTTATTAGCTCTCTTGCTTCAATTCCTAAAGAAGCCGTTCCGGATATCTATTTTGAAACATTTCCTTCATTACAAGCAGTTGCAACATTAGGGCTGTATGCATTGTTATTTCTTACTGGGCTGGAAAGTGAATTAGAAGAACTTGTTGCAGTAGGTGCTCAAGCTTTCACGGTCGCAATGGCAGGAGTGATTTTGCCTTTTGCTTTTGGAACTTTTGGTCTAATGTTTATATTTCAAGTGGATATCATTCCTGCAATTTTCGCTGGTGCATCAATGACAGCGACAAGTATCGGTATAACAGCAAGTGTCTTTGGTGAACTGGGATATTTAAAAACACGAGAGGGGCAAATTGTTATTGGTGCAGCAGTATTAGATGACATTCTTGGAATCGTTATTCTTGCCGTTGTCGTAGCTCTTGCAACGGGGGGATCACTCCAAATCGCACCTATTGTGAAGTTGGTATTAGCGGCAACTGTATTTGTCATTGCTGCAATCGCCTTGAGTAGAACAGCTGCTCCAGCTTTTGATTGGTTGCTCGAAAGACTAAAAGCTCCTGGGGCGGTTGTAGTTGCTTCTTTCGTAATATTAGTTTTAAGTTGTTTTATTGCTACTGCAATTGGATTAGAAGCCGCATTAGGGGCTTTTGCAGCAGGCTTGATTCTTAGTAGCTCAAAAAATAATCACGCAATACAACAATCTGTTTTGCCTTTGGTTTCTTTATTCGCAACAATTTTCTTTGTATTAGTTGGTGCTGGAATGGATCTTTCAGTAATAAACCCTTTGGATCCCGAGAGTCGGTCTGCCTTAGTGGTTGCAGGTTTTCTTTTTGTTGTTGCAATTGTTGGAAAGATTGCAGCAGGATGGTCTTTCATTATTGATAAGCCAACCAATCGATTAGTAGTTGGTTTAGGCATGATGCCTAGAGGAGAGGTGGGTTTGATTTTCCTTGGTTTGGGAACTAGTGCAGGCTTGCTTACTCCTTCTTTGGAGGCTGCAATATTGTTAATGGTTATTGGAACTACATTCTTGGCTCCTGTCTTACTCAGAGTTGTGCTGAAAGATAAACCTCCATCAGGAGGGAATTCTATTCCTGATGAGGTTGCTGCTGATCCAGTTGGATTAGTTTAGATCTAATGGACTAATCTAATTTTTAGAAAGGTGAGGAAATTCCGAAAAAAAGAACTAAAATCACCAATGTATTCTTATCAATGATTTACTAAGATCTATTAGTTTAAATTTATTTTTAAATGGTTGCCAAAGTTGAAGAAAAAAACCTGTCTGATTGGAAATTTTTAGGCCATTCTGTTCACTGTTTGAGGATTATTCCTGAAGCTCATAAAACCGAGACAAATAAGGATAAAGGTCCTGCAATTCTTTTAATTCATGGCTTTGGTGCCTCTACAACACATTGGAGGCATAATTTGCCAGTACTTGGAGAGCATTATGAAGTTCACGCTTTAGATTTACTTGGATTTGGTAAAAGTTCTAAACCTGGAGGTCTTCCTTATGGTGGACCACTTTGGAAAGATCAAATAGTTGCTTACGTTAAGGAAAATATTGGAAGACCAACCATACTTGTTGGTAACTCTTTGGGAGGATATGCTGCGCTTGCTAGTGGGGCTGCGTTGGGGAATGAATCAGCAGGCGTTGTTTTATTAAATGCAGCTGGTTATTTCAGTGAAGATAAAAAACCTACCAAAGGATTTTGGGCTACTGCTAGAAAAACTGTTGCTGGCATCTTTCTGAAAAATGCAATATTGCAAAGGATAATTTTTGAAAATCTTAGAAGGCCTTCAACAATCAAACGAACTTTGAATCAAGTTTATATTGATACATCAAACGTTGATGATGAATTAGTAGAAGCAATAAGACAACCATCTTTGGATTCTGGAGCTTTTAATGTTTTTAAAAGTGTTTTTGACCCTGCAGGGCCTCAGGGGAGACCACTTGATGAGTTGTTTGCTCAGTTAAAATCACCATTGTTGTTACTTTGGGGTAATCGAGACCCTTGGATGAATGCACCTGGGAAAAGAGCAACTTATAAAAGACATACTCCTACAAATACAAAAGAAGTTGTTTTAGATGCTGGCCATTGTCCACATGATGAAGTTCCCGATCAGGTTAATTCCGCTCTTTTAGAATGGATTAATCAGCTTTGATCGATGGCGGTCAGTTTCGAGCAAAAGACAAATCCTTACCCTCACTGGGAATATTCAAATCCTGAATGTGATTCATTAATAAGAATTGTCCCTGAAAGAGGAGGATTGATCACTGAATGGCTAAGCGAAGGGAAAGAACTTTTGTACTTCGATTTAGAGCGCTTTCTAGATAAAGAT
Source organism: Prochlorococcus sp. AG-436-J02 (assembly GCA_003212625.1). Classification (GTDB taxonomy): domain Bacteria; phylum Cyanobacteriota; class Cyanobacteriia; order PCC-6307; family Cyanobiaceae; genus Prochlorococcus_B. The sequence goes on along the minus strand of QCPI01000020.1, from coordinate 9,029 downwards.
AAAAGTGTAAGAGGAGGAATACCTATCCTTTTTCCTATATGTGGTGATTTATCAGAAGACTATTTCATTGGTGGTAAGAAGTATTTTTTAAAACAACATGGTTTTGCAAGAGATTTACCTTGGTCAATTGGTTTATTAAAAGACAACTTAGGAATAAGACTAAAACTTAGTGATACAAAAGATTCACGTTCTTATTTTCCTTTTTCCTTTACTCTTTTGATGGATGTTTGCTTGAAAGAAAAAAGTCTTCAAATATCGGTTAAAATTTATAATCAGGGACCTGATTCTATGCCCTTTAGTTTTGGTTTGCATCCATATTTTCAGGTTTCAGATTTACAAAAAATAAAGATGGATGGTTTGCCTGAAAATTGTATTGATCAAACTAATATGAAAGTTACTAATGCATCTGATCAAATTAGAATTTTAGATAAAGGAGTTGATTTTCTTTCCTATCCTTCTTCTTCTGTTAAAGTTGTCGATTTTTTATCTAGGAACGTAATTGAATTAATTCATCAAAAGCCAATGGATACAATTGTAATATGGACCGAACCTCCAAGACAAATGGTTTGTCTTGAGCCTTGGACTAGCCCAAGAAATGCATTGGTGAGTGGAGATAGAAAACTGGAAATTAAGCCAGAAGAATATATAGACTTATTTACCACTTTCAAGCATGATTCCTTTTAGTTTTTTAAGTTTTAGAGGAGTATAGTTTGTAACTAATTAAATCCAATTTATATATTTTTGTATGAAAAATATTTCAATATTTTTTTTGTTTTCGTATCTCTGATCGCTATATTCTAGATTCATTATTCATGAATTTGTGATGAATAATGTTAGGAGCAGATGTTTCCTCTCCCGGCGTACTTAATATAGATGACCTTAGGTCTAGAGCTAAAAATCGTCTACCGGCAATGGTTTTTAACTATATAGATAGTGGTGCAGATAGAGAACAAACACTTTCACAAAATTGCAACGCATATAATGAAATTTTATTTAGACCTAGATGTGCAGTCTCTGTTCCATCGTGTGATCTTGGAATATCTGTTTTAGATCAGAAGTTTCAACTTCCTTTCTTGTTGGGACCAGTAGGGAGTAGCAGAATGTTTTATCCCCAGGGAGAAGTGGTTGCAGCTAGAGAGGCAGGTAAAGCTGGGACTGGATATACTTTGTCGACTCTCTCAGGTTGTTTATTAGAAGATGTTAAAGCTGCTACAACCGGACCAGCGTGGTATCAGCTTTATTTACTAGGTGGTAAAGAAGTAGCCTTGAAAACAATTGCGAGAGCTAAAGAAGTAGGATTCTCGGCAATAGTTGTCACGATTGATACACCCGTATCTGGTTTAAGGGAAAGAGATATGCGATCAGGAACCCAACAGCTTTTATCGAGGAATCCTTTTAAGATGCTTCCTTATATTCCTCAGATGTTAGTTAAACCATGCTGGTTGACTCAATGGTTAAGTGATGGAGGCTTAATGAGTTTTCCAAATGTTCAACTTGATGATGGTCCTATGGGATACACGGCAATTGGTCCTGCTTTAGAACAATCAGTTGTTACGTGGGACGATCTTCAATGGATACGCGATGCGTGGGGTGGGAAAATTATTGTTAAGGGTATACATATTGGTGATGATGCAAAAAAAGCGGCAGAGCTAGGTGCTGATGCGATCGTTATTTCCAATCATGGAGCGAGGCAACTTGATAGCGTTGCTCCCACTATCCGTGTTCTGCCCGAAATTTTAGCTGCAGTTGATGGGAAAATAGATGTATTGCTAGATGGAGGTATTCGAAGGGGGAGTGATGTCGTTAAAGCATTATGTCTTGGCGCGAAAGGAGTTTTGATAGGTAGAGCATATGCCTATGGCCTTGCTGCTGCAGGAGGGAAAGGCGTTGCCAGAGCTATAGAAATTCTTCAAACAGATATAGTGAGAACTATGAAACTATTGGGCTGTGGGTCTGTTGCGAATTTAAATAAATCTTTTATTCAAGTTCCTGAGAGTTGGGAGAAATTCTAATAAATCGTTGATTAAACACTAGATTAATTTTTTATGAAAATAATTATTTTTGATGATGATCCAACTGGATCTCAAACTGTTTATGGATGCCCATTATTATTAAATTGGGATGAACAAACTCTAGAGCAAGCATTTGCAAAATCTTCACCTTTAATATTTATACTTGCGAACACAAGATCTTTATCTTCTGTTTTAGCTGTTAAGAAAACTAGAGAAATATGCTTATCTATTAAGAAGTTTTTTTTAAGACAAGGATATTCCAAAGATGATTATTTTTATATTAGTAGAGGTGATTCAACATTACGTGGTCATGGTGTGTTGGAACCTGCAATTCTTGCGGAAGAATTAGGCCCATTTCATGCAACATTTCACATTCCGGCTTTTTTGGAAGGTGGAAGAACAACTGAAAACGGTATTCATTATCTTAATGGGATACCTGTCCATAGTACTGATTTTGGTAGTGATAATATTTTTGGATTTTCTACTAGCGATTTAGCTAAATGGATTGAAGAAAAAAGTTTTGGAAAGATACAGGCGGAAAATATCTTGCACGTAGAAATTCAACAATTAGATATGGCTTTTAATAATAAAGATGGTTTTAAATCTCTTTTAAGATTTTTATCTCAATTAGAAAATAATATTTCAGTAGTTGTGGATGCTAAATTACCTCGGCATTTAGAAACTCTAGCTATGGCGATTAAATTAGTTTCTAAAGAAAAAAGATTTCTTTTTAGAACAGCAGCAAGCTTTATTAACTCTTTATCTGGTTTACCACCTAACCCAAAAAATACTACAGATTTAGTATCTTTAAAATCAAAAAATAATGAGTTTGAATATAAGCCAGGTTTGATAATGGTTGGCTCCCATGTGAAATTAGCGACAGATCAATTAGAGGTTTTATTGAAAGATAACTCTTGTGAAGGTTTGGAAATACAAGTCAGTAAATTAGCTGATATTTTTACTTTAGAAGATTGTCAGCAGGCAATCTTAGAGCTAGAGGATAATTTATTATCAAAAATAGATGATATTTTGGATATGAAAAAAATACCTGTTTTATATACTACTCGAGAAGAAATGAAGTTTTCTTCTTACTATAAAAGAATGAATTTTGGACTGGAACTTGCAGAGTTTATGGCAATTCTAGTTAGAAAGATAACTCACAAGTTGGGTTACATTATTAGTAAAGGAGGTATTACAACACAACTCTTGCTTCAAAAAGGGTTGTGTTTTAAACAAGTAGATTTAAAAGGCCAAATATTACCTGGATTGTCAATAGTAACAAGTAATTCTGATCAATATGATTTACCAGTAGTTACTTTTCCAGGTAATCTAGGCAATGAGAAAACACTTTTAGAATCATTTAGATTGATGGAGTCAAATTCTTAATTTTTAAAGACTATAAACAATATTTAATTAAAATCTTTCAACAATTGATTTAGCAAAATCACTACAACTAAGAGGCTCTACTCGTGGTTCCATTAATCGTGCCAGATCGTAAGTAACTTGTTTATCTGAAATAGATTTGCTCAATCCATTTGTAATTAATTTTGCTGCCTCATTCCAACCTAAATATTCCAGCATCATTACTCCACTAAGAATTACTGAACCTGGATTGATTCTGTCCAAGCCTGCATGTTTTGGAGCTGTTCCATGGGTAGCTTCGAAAATAGCAGCCGTATCTCCAATGTTTGCTCCTGGTGCCATCCCCAGTCCACCAACAATTGCTGCGGCCGCATCTGATATGTAATCACCATTTAGATTGAGAGTGGCAAGTATGGAATACTCTTGAGGACGAGTTTGAATTTGTTGAAAAATACTATCTGCTATTCGGTCATCAACCATCACCATATCTTTCCATTTTCCATTGCCATGGCTACTTCCAATATTTGTTAGAACTGAACAAACCTCATCACAAATAGCTTTCTTTTTCTCTTCTGTTAAAGATGAAAAGCCTGGATCAATCAACTCAGCATTCTCCTCGTAAGAGATGCGAGGATTCTTTTCTAAGTTATCTAAAATCCAACTTTCTCTCTCGGTTACGCATTCATTCCTGAATTCTGTGGTTGCTAATTCGTATCCCCAATCTCTGAAAGCTCCTTCAGTAAATTTCATGATATTTCCCTTATGAACTAAGGTCACATGTCTTTTTCTCCCCTCAAGATTGAGTGCATGTTTAATCGCTCTTCTAATATGTCTTTGACTACCAATTTTGCTAACCGGTTTAATTCCTATTCCTGCTCCGTTAGGAATTTTTCTATTTTTTAGTTTTTGGCTGGCTGGAATTATTTCATTATTGAGTTGATCAATCAATTTGATGCATTCGGGATCCTCAGATTCCCATTCAATGCCCATATAAATATCTTCTGTATTTTCTCGATAAACAATTACATCTAAATCTTGCGGTTTTTTATGAGGGCTTGGCGTCCCTTCGTAGTATTTGCAAGGTCTAACGCATGAATATAAATCAAAAATCTGTCTTAGTGATACGTTTAAAGATCTAATCCCTCCGCCTACAGGCGTGGTTAAAGGCCCTTTGATTGCTATCCCGTAAGTTCTTATCGCCTCAAGAGTGTCGTTTGGTAAGTATTGATAAGTTCCATATAAGTCGCAGGCTTCATCACCTGCATAGATTTTGAACCATTTAATGGATCGATTTTTTCCATAAGCTTTTTCAATAGCTTTATCGATTACTAATTGTGTAGCAGGCCAAATATCTATCCCTGTTCCATCACCTCTGATAAATGGAATGATTGGATGGTCTGGGACTACTGGGTTTCCATCAACAAAAGTAATTCTTTGGCCTTCTGATGGAGCAGTGAGCTGTTCAAAATTTACCATAATTTTTATTCAGCGATTAATAGATCTAATGTTGAGCTTATGTCTAAGTGGTAAGTTTTGATTAAATGATTTTGAACTCATGGCAGTAGCCTTAGCTAGGCAACTTCGTGAAGGGACTAAAAAGTCTCATACGATGGCTGAAAATACAGGTTTTATAAGTTGTTTTCTTAAGGGAGTAGTTGATCAGTCCTCATACAGGCATTTACTAGCTGATTTGTATTTTGTTTATTCTGCTATGGAGGAAGAGATAGGAAAACTTTGTGAAAACTCTCATCCGATAATTTCTCCAATTGGATTTAAAGAGCTTTTTCGTAAGGAAAAATTGGAACAAGATTTGTCTTTTTACTTTGGTAGTAATTGGTCTGAATTGGTAAAACCCTCTAAGCCAGCTATTGCATATGCAGCAAGAATTAGAGAAATTGCCAAAGATAATCCTGAACTCTTAATTGGGCATCATTACAGCAGATATATAGGTGACTTGTCTGGGGGAAAGCTTTTGAAAACTATCACTAAAAAAGCAATGAATCTATCTGGTGATGAGGGACTCAGCTTTTACATTTTTGAGCAAATTAGAGATGAAAAAGAATTTAAAATTAAGTATCGGAATACTTTAGACAATCTTCCGATTGATCAAACAATAGCAGATTCAATTATTGAAGAGGCTAATAGATCTTTTAAATACAATATGGATATTTTTAATGAGTTGGAAGGAAATTTAATTGCTGCTATAGGAAAAGTTTTATTTAGGTTTTTTGCAAATAAAAAGCGAAAAGGTAGTACAGAGTAATCAAAGTGATTTTTCTCAAGACTATTCCTTTATTTAGATTCAGTATCTATTAAGATATCTATTAGAAGAGTTTAAAAGCTTTGTATTTATTCTTTTTAACTGATTTAATTACTTTAAGTGACAGTAAATTATTAAATTTTCCAAGGAGATAACTGTATATGTTTGACGATCTTTTAAATGAGTTAACAAAAAATATTCTTGAACATGGTGGGAAGAAGTTGATTGTTCCGAATGATTTTTGTGAACGTGTCTCTAAAAAAGGTAACTATAAACTAAATAGTTGGTTATGGGATGTTCCTGAATTTAGAAGATGGAGAGTGACCAGATTGGATGCTGGAAACCATCTTCAAGTATTAAATTCAGTTGCTTATCCTAATGAGAGAAATGATATGCCAATTATGGGTGTTGACCTTTTGTGGTTTGAGAAAAAACAAAAGCTAGTTGCTATTCTCGATTTTCAACCTCTTGTTCAAGATAAAGAATATTTTGATAGATACTTTGATGGATTGAAAAGCATAAAAAAATGTTTTAATGAGTTTAATTCTGATATGAAAAGTAATATATATGATCTAAGCAAGTACTTCTCTCCATGGGCTCTATTTTGCAAAGGTGGAAATTATGAGGCGGAAAATATCTTGCCAAAAGTTTTTAGTTCTTTTCTTAAATACTACTGGGTAAATCTTAAGTTATCTAAAGCTAATGAAAATCAAATAACATCCGAAAAGGTCAGCTTATTGCATATAGACTATGATAAATATAGCTCTGAAAAAGATCCTGCTCATGGTTTATTTTCTGGCTTTTTTGGCAAAGAATGGTCAGAGAAATATATGAAAGAGTTTTTATTCCCTTTAAGCTTAGACAAAATTAATGCTTCGTTTTAGTTTAAAATGCAAAGTATCCGAAATAATAGTCTTGATCCTATTTCAATAAGTAATTGGCGTTGGGCTCATTTCTTAGATGAAACTATTAAAGCGTTTTCTATTTTTCAAACTAGACCTTATCCAATAAAGAATGATTTTCTTGTTAGAGAATCTTTTTTTGGTTCAAGTTCGAATCCTAAAAAAGTTTTGTTGGAAACATGGGGTCTAAAGACGGAAAAAATACGACAGGCTAGATGTGCTTGCCTACAAGCTGGTGAAATTACGTCTGTCATGAATTTGGTAATTACACCTTTAAATAATTATGATTTACCTTTTTTTGGAGCCGATTTCGTTACACTTCCAAATGGACATCTTATTGCATTAGATCTTCAACCTGCTTTAAAAGAAGATATAAATCATACTCAAGATGTTTGGGATAAATTAATACCTATACACTCTAAATGGCAATCTTCACTTCCATCAGGAGGAGGTATACCTTCTGAGGCTAGACGATACTTTTCTCCAGCTTTTCTTTGGTCTAGAATTCCATTAGGAGAAGAAGGTGAAAAATTAATTAGTCATATAATTAAACCTGCTTTTGATGAATACTTGAATTGTTTTTTGGAGTTAGTGAGAGATGCAAAAATCATTTCTAAGGAAAGATCTTTGAAAATTTTAAATGGTCAGAAAGAATACATGCGATATCGGGCCGAAAAAGATCCTGCAAGAGGTATGTTAAGAGGATTTTTTGGAGAACTATGGACTGAAAAATATATCAATCATACTCTTTTTGATCTAAAATAAAATAAATCAATTCAGAAAATGGTAAAAAAAATTCTCTTTGTTTGCTTAGGAAATATTTGTCGTTCACCAGCAGCCGAAGGAATTTTTAATCAAAAAATTAAAGAGAGAGATTTAGAAAATCTTTTTGTGGTTGATTCCGCAGGAACTGGTAGTTGGCATGTAGGAAATCTTCCTGATCAAAGAATGCGTACAACAGCATTATCTAGGGGAATAGAACTGACTAGTAGAGCGAGACAAATAGAAGAAAATGATTTATATGAATTTGATCAGATTCTTGTTATGGATAAAGATAACTTTTATGCGGTTAAAGCATTAACTAAAGATCATAAGAATACTATAAATTCTAAAATAAAACTTATTCTAAGTTACTCAAAAAACTCTCAATTAGATGAAGTTCCTGATCCTTATTATGGGGGGCAAAATGGCTTCGATAAGGTTTTAGATTTACTTGATGATGCTATAGATGGATTAATAGATAGCCTTATGGATTAGGCGTTGGCCAAACTTCTTCTGGGATTTTTTCTCTGAAAATATAAATCAGTTCTTTTAATACATCTTCAATATTCATACCATCTGTTACTAATTCTATTGCATCTTGAGCTTTTTTTAAAGGAGCTATTTCTCTTTCACTATCTTTTTTGTCTCTTTCTTTTATTTCTTTTTCCAGATCTTTAATGTTTGCATATTCATAGCCTCTTTTTTTTAAGTCAAGAGACCTTCGTTTTGCTCTTTCTTTTGGAGATGCTGTTAAAAAGATTTTCACATCTGCATCTGGGAATACAGCTGTTCCTATGTCTCTTCCTTCAGCAATTAAACCTCCATTATCTCCAATAACTTGTTGTTTAGTTGTGAGTAATTCTCTTACAAATTGTTGTTTGGCAATTTCAGAAACTATCGAAGTAACTTCTGGAGATCGTATTTTCTCTGTTACATCAGTATTATTAATGAATATTTTCTGCTCATCAAACTTAGAGTTTTTAAACTCTAAGTCTGCTTCTTTTAAGATGCTTTTGATTTCAACTTGGTTATTTGGATCAATCGAATTTGTCAGTATCAACCAAGTAACTGCTCGATACATTGCTCCAGTATCTAAATAAATAAAACCAAGTCTCTTTGCAAATTCTTTAGTTACTGTGCTTTTGCCAGCACCAGCTGGACCATCAATTGCAATAATTGGTTTTCGATGCATAAGAAAAGTGTGATCAATAAGCCTTGTAGAACCACATCTTACTGCTGCGGCTAAAAGACAGATACCATTTAATTTTTCTTTTTCTTTCAATGAAAATGCATCTACGACTTTTATGTATTCGATTTCTAAATTGTTTTGTTTAAGTTTGGAGTTTATCTTTTTGAGATTTATTGTCTTGTCTTTAAGAAAATCATGTTTTGCTTCTTGAAGTACATTTGGTAACGCCTGAGCATTTGATCTTTCAGAATGACTTAGATACGCATTTCTTGAACTATAAGCAAATCCTCTTTGATCTCTTTGTGTTGCAAAGGATTCAATTCTTAGAGGTATTGAGAGTTCTTGAAAAAGTTTTCTAATGATAATTAATTGTTGCCAATCTTTTTCTCCAAGAATTAGTTTCTCTGGCTTTATGATTTTGATTAGACGAAAAATAACTGTTGCGACGCCATCAAAATGTCCTTTCCTCTCAGCACCACATAATTGATTGTGCAATGTTTTAGGAACTTGGATTTTAAAATGTGAATCTTCTCCTCCAGGAA
>QCPI01000019.1 GCA_003212625.1 Prochlorococcus sp. AG-436-J02 | reverse complement strand
CGTCTTGGCTGCTTTTTACTTATAAAAAAAACTAAGTAGAAAATTTTCAAATCTTAAAAAATAGAATAAATACTTATTTGTTAGTGGGGGCTCTTTATTTTAGATTAGGCAAAGGAGTATATTTACCTGAATGAAGATGATTTCTTCATTTAACAATAATCCCTTTTTGACATAAAATTTTGATGCCCCTGTCACTAAGGCAACAGCTAATCTCATGACCTGTATTTTGGTTGTAGATGATGAACCAGCAGTATTGAAAGTCTTGGTTACAAGGCTTAATCTTGCTGGCTATCAGGTCCTATCTGCACAGGATGGAGAGCAAGCACTCGATGTGTTTCATAAAGAAGCACCAGATTTAGTTGTTCTCGATGTAATGCTTCCCAAGATGGACGGTTTTGCAGTTTGTAGAAGAATAAGAGCAGAATCTTGTGTCCCAATTATATTTTTGACTGCACTTGAAGCGATTTCTGAAAGAGTTGCAGGTTTAGATTTAGGTGCTGATGATTATTTGGCTAAGCCTTTTAGCCCAAAGGAATTAGAGGCAAGAATTGCGACGATTCTAAGAAGAGTTGGACCTGCACCTACAATTGATGAGCCCAGAGAAGTTCCATCTGGACAAGGTGTAATGAAACTTGGCAATCTTGTTGTAGATACTAATAGAAGGCAAGTGAGTAGAGGCGGAGAAAGGATAGGCCTTACATATACAGAATTTAGCTTGCTGGAATTATTATTTCGTGAACCTGGACGTGTTGTTCCTCGAGCAGAGATTTTGGAACAGCTTTGGGGTTATCCTCCTAGAAGAGCTGCGGATTTAAGAGTTGTGGATGTCTATGTGGCTCGTTTAAGAGGAAAGCTAGAGCCAGATCCAAGGAATCCAGAATTAATTTTAACTGTCAGAGGGATTGGCTATGCTTCTCAAAGAATGGGAGAATTTCCTACTGCTATTGCCAGTTAAAGATTAATACATCAATATTGATAGGCTTTTGATTTGATCTAGTTATTTTTTACCTTATGGATGGATTGCCTTGTCTGAATTAAGAGATACCCGCCTTGAGAAGGCAAAAGTATTACAAAGCATTGGGCAAGGTCCATATGGCTTGAATTTCAGGCCTTCACACTCTGCCAATGCTTTGCAGAAGAAATATGCAGACTTGCCAAATGGCGAAGAAAAGAATGAAGAAGTATCGATAGCGGGGCGTATAACTTCTCGAAGAGTTATGGGCAAACTTGCTTTTTTTACTCTGTTTGATGAAACAGGTACAATTCAACTTTTTTTGGAAAAGGCGACTTTAAATCACAATGAAAATAGTCAAAAGAATCAGAATAATTTTGAGAACATTACCTCTCTTGTTGACTCTGGTGATTGGATAGGAGTTAGTGGAATATTAAGGAGAACTGATAGAGGCGAGCTTTCTATAAAGGTTTTTGAATGGTCAATGCTCTCAAAATCTTTACAGCCTTTGCCAGATAAATGGCATGGACTTGCAGATGTAGAAAAGCGTTACAGACAAAGATATTTAGATTTAATTGTGAATCCTCAGTCAAGAAAAACTTTTAAAACTAGGGCTTTATTAGTTAGTTCAATTCGACGATGGCTAGATGAAAAAGACTTTCTTGAAATTGAGACTCCAGTTTTACAGTCAGAAGCTGGTGGAGCTGATGCAAGGCCTTTTATTACTCATCACAACACACTTGATTTGCCTTTGTATTTGAGAATTGCAACAGAATTGCATCTTAAAAGATTAGTGGTTGGTGGTTTTCAAAGGGTTTATGAACTTGGAAGAATTTTTAGAAATGAGGGGATTAGCACTCGGCATAATCCTGAATTCACTTCTGTTGAAATTTATGAGGCTTTTGCAGACTATTTCGACATGATGGAATTAACAGAAAAATTATTGTCTTCAGTTTGCAAAAAAGTTTGTGGATCGACCAAAATAATCTATCAACAGGAAGAAATAGATCTAACTCCTCCTTGGAGAAGGGCAACTATGCATGAATTGGTTGAGGAATTCACTGGAATTGATTTTGAATTATTTCGAGATAATGTTGAGGATGCGAAAGCATCAATGCTTCGTGGGGGGCTTCAAGTTCCTGATAAGGCTGATACCGTTGGAAGGCTTTTAAATGAGGCTTTTGAGCAAGCCGTTGAGCCTAAGCTACTTCAACCTACATTTGTTATTGATTATCCAATTGAGATCTCTCCGTTAGCACGAAAACATAGGGCTAAGAAAGGGTTAGTTGAAAGATTTGAACTCTTTATTGTTGGAAGAGAGACTGCTAATGCTTTTAGTGAACTAATTGATCCTATAGACCAAAAAGAGCGTTTACTTTTGCAGCAGGAAAAAAAAGAAGCAGGTGATCTTGAAGCTCACAGTTTGGATGAGGATTTTATTAATGCTCTTGAAGTTGGAATGCCTCCAACAGGAGGACTTGGAATAGGAATTGATAGGTTTGTAATGCTATTAACTGACAGCCCTTCCATTAGAGATGTGATTGCTTTTCCACTTTTGCGGCCTGAATCAAATTTAAAACAAACTGGAAAGTGACCCGTCACAGTGGATAATAGGCGAGTAAGACTTTTCTTCAGATGAGTGGCGAGAGAGTTGGTTTTCGTTTCAAGCACGCAGATGCTGTTGTGAAGCGAAATCCCCAGGGGCGTTCAAGACGCGGTTGGGTAATGGAACCTGTTGAGCAAACGACAAGCAGGGGGACTAAGATGCCTGCTTATCGGATTAGATGGAGAGATAGTGAGCGTCCTGAAATTGTTTTACAACACATGCTAATTGCAGATCCTGATCCAACGCCACCACCCGATAATGTTAGTTTGGATTCCAACTAATTATTGCCTGTTAAAGTATTACTTTTTTATTAAAATTTTAGTGGAAAGTATTAAAAAATTTTTCTCTTAAAAACGTTTTAAAGCGTTAGCCATATCTCTTTTTGAGTCATTAATTTTCTCTCTATCCCTTTTGTCATGAAGCTTTCTCCCTTTACCAACTCCTATTTTTAACTTAATCCAAGAACCTTTGAGATAAAGACTTAAAGGTATTAATGCTAATCCTTTTTTTTCTAAATTGATTTTTAATTTTTCGATTTCTTTACGGTGAGCAAGCAGTTTTTTAATTCGTAGAGGCTCATGATTGAAAAACTTACCGGCATGATTATGAGGAGATATATGAACATTATGAAGTTGGATCTGATCTTTTTTAATTAAACAAAATCCATCTTTTAAGTTTACTTTTCCAGCTCTAATTGATTTAACTTCGGTCCCAAGAAGCTCTAAACCAGTTTCTAGTGTTTCTAATATTTCATATTCATATCTCGCTTGTCGATTTTCAGCCAAACGACGATTTCCATTAACTGAGGAATTATTTTTTGATTTTTTCTTTCCTTTTTTGCTCATTCTTCTATTTACCTCCATTTTTGTTGAGATGCCACTAACCTTCATTTATGGCAATTGTGTCTTCAATTACTAATCATTCGTGTCTTCCTAATGATAAAGGAGAGGAAAGGTTTGTCGGTTCTAGACTTTTAAAGGAAGAGATTAAATTATCTAAGCAAGATTCTTTCAGACCCAAATCTTTTAAAGAATTTTTAGGTCAATCCGAGTTGAAGAAAGTTCTTGAGATTTCAGTTAAAGCATCATTGACAAGAGGAGAAGCACTAGATCATTTAATGCTTTATGGACCGCCTGGACTTGGAAAAACTACTATGGCTTTGGTTATTGCTGAGGAATTAGGAGTTAAAGCTAGAGTTACAAGTGCTCCTGCTCTTGAACGTCCAAGAGATATTGTTGGATTATTGATTAATATGCAACCTCGTGAATTGATTTTTGTTGATGAGATTCACAGGCTTAATCGCATTTCACAGGAACTTTTGTATCCAGCGATGGAAGATAGAAGGTTGGATTTGACTGTAGGTAAAGGTTCATCTTCGAGAATGCGATCAATCGAAATTCCCCCCTTTACTTTGGTTGGTGCTACTACAAAGCCAGGATCTTTGAGCTCGCCTATGCGAGATAGGTTTGGAATATCTCAGCGACTAGATTTTTATAATTATTTGGATTTGGAAAAAATAATTAAAAGATCTGCAAACCTTATTAATTTATCAATCTCTGAGGAAGCATCTCATCAATTAGCCAGGAGGAGTCGAGGAACTCCAAGAATTGCGAATAGACTAATACGCAGAGTCAGAGATTATGCAGAAGTCCATTCCTCTTCAAGCATCATTGATGTTCAAGTTGTTAATGATGCTCTTGAGCTTTACCGTGTAGATCAAAGAGGATTAGATGCAACAGATAGAAGTTATTTAGGCTTGTTAATTAATCAATATGAAGGTGGACCAGTAGGACTTGAAACTTTGGCTGCTGCACTTGGAGAAGACTCAACAACTCTTGAAACTGTAGTTGAGCCTTATTTAATGCAAATTGGTTTTTTACAAAGAACAGCTAGGGGAAGGCTTGTTACTCCAGTAGCTGAAAAACATTATTTGTTAACTTCACCAAATAAAATCGAAATATGATCAATATAAGACTTGTAAAAGTTTTAATTTTACTTTCTATTATTTTTGTTTTCGAACCATTTTCTTCTCAAGCTCAGGTACTTCCGAAATTGTTATTTGACAAAGCTCTTCAAGAAACTAAGGATGGTGATTTCGTTCAAGCTGAAAAGGATTGGGGTTTGTATTTAAAGGATAATCCAGACGACTCAGCTGCATTAAGTAATAGAGGAAATATTCGTCTTGCTCTTGGTGATCCTCAAGGTGCCATAAGAGATCAAACTAAGGCAATAGAAATTTCGCCTGAAGAGTTAGATCCTTACCTAAATAGAGGAATTGCTGAAGAATCTTTGAAGCTTTGGGATGAAGCAATTAATGATTACACATACATTTTAAAGAAGAATCCTAACGATGTTTCAGCTTTATATAACTTAGGTAATGTTATGGGTTCTATAGATAATTGGATGGATGCGAAGATTTTATTTTCTCAAGCTGCTGCTTCGAATAATGCGATTGCTATGGTGAGCTCAAGTGAGGCGCTTGCAATTTATCAATTGGGTGATCTTGAACTGGCAGAAAAAAAAATTAGAAAATTAATTCGTAAATATCCTTTATTCGCCGATGCTAGAGCAGCCTTAAGTGCGCTTCTATGGCGTAAAGGTTTTACAGGTGAAGCTGAAAGTAATTGGGCTGCAGCCGCTGGACTAGATATTAGATATCGTGAAAAAAATTGGTTGTTGAATATTCGTCGTTGGCCTCCAAATCCTACAAATGATTTGATCGCATTTCTTACTTTTAAGGATAGATGAAAGATTTAGGAAAAAAAATTGATCTCTCGACGCAGGATATTTTGCCTGAATTGATTCAATTACGGCGACATCTTCATGCTCATCCCGAGCTAAGTGGTCAAGAATATCAAACTGCTGCTCTTGTCGCGGGTGAGCTTAGAAAAGCCGGTTGGGAAGTAAAAGAAGCAGTTGGAAGAACTGGAGTAGTTGCTGAAATGGGAAATGCAAGTGGATCTGTTGTGTGCTTAAGAGTAGATATGGACGCTTTGCCAATCGAGGAGAGGACAGGTTTGGAATACTCTTCTGCAATTCAAGGCTTGATGCATGCATGTGGTCATGATCTTCATACTTGTATTGGTTTGGGGGTCGCAAAAGTATTAGCAAATAATATATTTAAAACTTCAAGAATTCGAATCATTTTTCAACCTGCGGAAGAGATTGCTCAAGGCGCAAATTGGATGAGAGCTGAAAATGTTCTTGATGGAGTAAAAGCTTTATTTGGTGTTCATGTTTATCCAGATTTACCAGTTGGAAAAATTGGAATCAGGAGTGGTACTTTTACTGCTGCTGCAGCTGAATTGGAAATAGAGATTATTGGGAATGGAGGGCATGGGGCTAGACCCCATGAAGGAATTGACTCTATTTGGATTGCGGCAAAGGTTATTAGTGGTCTTCAAGAGGCGATTAGTAGACGTCTAGATGCACTTAAGCCAGTAGTCATTAGTTTTGGTAAAATTTCAGGAGGAAATGCTTTTAATGTTATTGCTGAGAGGGTTAAGCTTTTAGGAACAGTAAGGTGTCTTGATAGTCAACTATATGAAAAGTTGCCTCAATGGATTGAGAAAATAGTTCATAATATAGCGTCTACTTACGGAGCTGATGCCTGTATAAAATTCAATTCAATTGCACCTCCAGTTTATAACGATCCAGAGTTGACTAATTTGTTATGTAGTTGTGCTAAGAATTTTATGGATGAAGATAATATTGTTTATTTAGAAAATCCTTCATTAGGAGCGGAAGATTTTGCTTTTTTTTTGCAAGATGTTTCAGGAACAATGTTTCGTTTAGGAGTAGCAGGAGATAGAGGTTGTGCTCCCTTGCATAGTGGAAATTTTTCTTTGGATGAAAGAAGCCTTGAATTAGGAATCAAAATTTTGTCTCAAACAATAATTATGTCTACTGACAGCTTTAAAAAAATCTAGTTTTTATTTTATGAAAAGATTAGGTAATCCATTAATTTCAATTTCAGCACCTTTGCTAATTTTATTAGCAATTACAGGTTTTTTACATAGAGAGGGTGCAGATAAAACCCAAGCAATACCTGCTTTTGTAGTTGGAAGTGGATTGGTTTTGACCGGAACGGTTAGAAGATTTAGACGTCGACGAATGTTGCTTTTAGAGATTAAAAAAGACATGAATGAGCATAATTTTTAATTTGCAACGTTTTTATCTATAAAAACTTTAGGGTTGAGTTGGGAATTTCGAGCTAATTTATAAATATCACTAGGGGTGCCATATGGCTTAGCTATATGGCTGAGATCACACCCTCTGAACTTGATCTGGTTTGAACCAGTGTAAGGAAAGTGTGATCTTTGTATGTTGCTCCTTTTGTTTATTCAATAGCTTTTTAGTTCATGCGGAATTCATGGGTGGCTTCTAGAAAGGGTAAAACTAATGTCTCACAGATGCATTTTGCTCGTAAAGGCGAAATCACTGAAGAAATGGTTTATGTAGCTAAGCGTGAGAATCTTCCTGAGTCATTAGTTATGGAAGAGGTTGCGCGAGGTCGGATGATTATTCCTGCAAATATTAACCATACGAACTTAGAGCCTATGGCAATAGGGATTGCTTCTAAATGTAAAGTCAATGCAAATATCGGTGCTTCGCCCAATGCAAGTGATGTTAATGAAGAATTAAAGAAGCTTGAGTTGGCAGTTAAATATGGCGCAGATACCCTTATGGATCTGTCTACTGGAGGGGTTAATTTAGATGAGGTCAGAACTGCAATTATTAATGCCTCTCCTATTCCTATTGGGACAGTTCCTGTTTATCAGGCATTAGAAAGTGTTCATGGTTCTATTTCAAGGCTCACTGAAGATGATTTTTTACACATAATAGAAAAGCAATGTCAGCAAGGCGTTGATTATCAAACTATTCATGCAGGTTTATTGATTGAACATTTACCTAAAGTTAAAGGTCGAATTACGGGAATAGTTAGTCGTGGTGGAGGAATACTTGCTCAGTGGATGCTTTATCACTATAAGCAAAATCCTTTATTTACTCGTTTTGATGATATTTGCGAAATATTCAAACGTTATGATTGCACTTTTTCTTTAGGTGATTCATTAAGGCCTGGATGCTTGCATGATGCATCGGATGAGGCTCAACTGGCTGAGTTGAAAACCTTAGGTGAATTAACTAGACGTGCTTGGAAGCATGATGTCCAAGTCATGGTTGAAGGACCTGGTCATGTCCCTATGGATCAAATTGAATTTAATGTTAGGAAGCAAATGGAGGAGTGTTCTGAAGCTCCTTTTTATGTTCTAGGTCCACTAGTAACAGATATTTCTCCAGGTTATGATCATATTTCCAGTGCTATTGGTGCGGCGATGGCAGGTTGGTATGGGACTGCGATGCTTTGCTATGTAACACCTAAGGAACATTTAGGGTTGCCAAATCCTGAGGATGTGAGAGAAGGTCTCATTGCTTATAAAATTGCTGCTCATGCTGCAGATGTAGCCAGACATAGATCAGGTGCTCGTGATCGTGATGATGAATTAAGTAAGGCTAGAAAAGAATTTGATTGGAATAAACAGTTTGCACTTTCTTTGGATCCAGAGAGAGCTAAGCAATATCATGACGAAACTTTGCCAGAAGAAATTTTCAAAAAAGCAGAGTTCTGTTCAATGTGTGGTCCTAATCATTGTCCAATGAATACAAAAATAACAGATGAAGATCTTGATAAATTAGATAATCAAATAAAGTTAAAAGGTGCAGCGGAATTAACCCCTCTTAAGTTAAACAAAGAAAATTAGTACTTTGTTTAACTTTTTTAATTGGATGAACGATTTAAAATAATTGATTTATTTGTTGAGAAGACTTCTAGCTTTTTCTAATACGTTTTCAACTGTAAATCCAAATTTTTCCATACATAATCCACCTGGAGCTGAGGCTCCAAAGCTATTCATAGTAACGCTGTCTCCATCAAGACCAATATATTTATGCCATCCGAAGCTCTCTGCAGCTTCAACTACAATGCGTTTTCTTATCTTAGAAGGTAAAACTTCTTCTTTATAATTTTCGCTTTGCTCTTCAAAAAGTTCCACACATGGCATAGAAACAACGCGCACTTTTTTACCTTCTGAAGTGAGTTTATTTGCTGCTTGTACACATAAATCAAGTTCAGTTCCAGTTCCGATCAGTATTAGGTCAGGGTTGCCATCGCAATCTTCAAGTACGTATCCACCTAAAGCAACTTTCTCTACTGATGAATTTTGCTGATTGGCCATGCCCTGCCTACTTAGGCATAAAGAACTTGGTCTTTTGCGATTTTTAATTGCAACTTTATATGCTCCACTGGTTTCATTGCCATCTCCTGGACGGAAAACCAGCATATTTGGCATTGCTCTTAATGATGGAATGGTTTCTATTGGTTGATGGGTTGGTCCATCTTCACCAACACCTATGGAATCATGAGTTAATACATAAATAACTCCTAGCTCACTAAGCGCAGAAAGACGCATCGAACCTCGCATATAGTCGGCGAAAACTAAAAAGGTTCCACCATATGGGATTAGACCACTATCGTGGTATGCAATACCATTCAAGATGGCTGCCATAGCATGTTCTCTGACGCCGAAATGTAAATAACGTTTTTCAGGACTTTCATATTGAAAAGATCCAGTCTCACCTTTGATATCTGTGTAATTTGAATGGGTTAGATCCGCAGAACCCCCTATTAATTCAGGAACATTAGGTCCCAGAGCACCTAAACATATTTGAGAATGTTTTCTTGTTGCAAGACCCTTGTCATCTGCTGTATATGTAGGTAAATCTTTATCCCACCCTTGAGGAAGCTCCCCTCTAAGCATCCGTTCAAATTCAGATGCTTCAGCAGGATACTTTTCTTTGTATGCAGTTAAGGTTTGATTCCACTCGGCCTCAAGTTGCGACCCTCTTTCAATAGCTTGACGGTATTGGTCGTATACATCTTGAGGAATTTTAAACGGTTCATATGACCAACCAAGTTCGTTCCTTGTAAGTTCGGCCTCTTCCTCTCCAAGAGCTGCTCCATGGATACCAGCTGTGTCACTCTTGTTTGGAGAACCGAATCCAATGGTTGTTGTAATTTTTATAATTGATGGCTTATCTGTAACTGCTTTTGCTTTTTCTATAGCTTTAGAGATGCCTTCTACATCTGTATTTCCATCAGGTATTTCTTGAACATGCCAACCATAAGCTTCATATCTCTTTAATACATCTTCTGTAAAAGATACATCTGTTCTGCCATCAATTGTGATGCTGTTGTCGTCGTACAGAGCGATTAATTTGCCAAGCTTGAGATGACCAGCAAGAGAACAAGCTTCTGAAGCTATTCCTTCTTGATTACATCCATCACCCATAATTACATATGTGTAATGGTCTACAACTGTTGAATCAGGTTTATTGAATTTGGCTGATAAATGTGCTTCTGCTATTGCAAGTCCCACTGCATTTGATATCCCAGCTCCCAATGGCCCAGCAGTTACTTCTACACCTGGTGTCTCGAAGGTTTCTGGATGACCAGGAGTTTTCGCCCCCCATTGTCGGAATTGTTTTATGTCCTCCATAGTTACAGAGTCGTAGCCAGTTAAATGCAAAAGGGCATATAACAACATGCATCCATGTCCAGCAGAAAGAACGAATCTGTCTCGGTTAAACCATTTCGGATTTTTTGGATTATGACGAAGATGTTTGTCCCATAATGCGTAACCCATCGGTGCGCAACCCATGGGTAGTCCTGGGTGTCCACTATTTGATTTATTAACTGCGTCAACTGCGAGCATTCTTATGCTATTGATGCATAGCGTGTCTAGAGAATTAGTCAGGGCAACCATTTGTATTTAGAGGAAAAAATTTTTAAGTGGACAGTGAAGACGAATGGATTAAATCATTTGTCGAAAAGCTAGACAGACATTGTGACCGCCAAACCCGAAAGAGTTAGATAGTACGACGCCTAATTTCTTTTCTCTTGCTTTGTTGGGAACATAATCAAGATCACAATTTGGGTCGGGATTGGAATAGTTAATTGTTGGCGGAATTATTTCATGTTTTATTGCTAAAACACAAGCAACGGCTTCTATTCCCCCTGAACCTCCCAATAAATGACCTGTCATTGATTTGGTTGAGCTCGTAGGGACTTGGAACGCATGGTTCCCTAATGCAGTTTTAATTGCTGAAGTTTCATTGCTGTCATTTGCTGGAGTACTTGTTCCATGAGCATTAATGTAATCGACTTGCTCAGGATTAATTTTTCCATCCCTTAATGCAAGTTTCATAGCTTCTGCACCTCCTACTCCACCTGGCGTAGGAGATGTGATGTGATGCGCATCACATGTGGTTCCATAACCAACTATTTCTGCATGGATTGTTGCGTCTCTTTTTAATGCATGGTCAAGAGTTTCTAAGATTAATACCCCTGCCCCTTCTCCAATTACGAATCCATCTCTTTGAGAATCAAAAGGTCTACTAGCAGTAGATGGATCGTCATTCCTAAAGGATAGGGCCTTCGCACTTGCAAAACCTGCTACACCCAAAGGGGTGATACTTGCTTCTGCTCCACCGCAAACCATTGCATCTGCTTTACCTAATTGAAGCAGTCTGAATGCATCACCAATAGCATTTGATCCTGCCGCGCAAGCAGTTGAAACTGCGGAACTTGGACCTTTAGCGCCAAGTGCAATCGCAGCAAGACCAGTAGCCATGTTTGGAATCATCATGGGAACGGTAAACGGACTTACTCGACTAGCTCCTTTGTTGTTTAAAACATGTGCTTGAGTTTCCATGGTCAGCAATCCACCTACTCCAGATCCAATAATTACTCCGATTCTTGCGGAATTTGAATCGTCAATTATTAGACCTGAATGATGCAGTGCTTCTTTAGCTGCAATGACTCCAAATTTTGAGAAACGATCCCATCTTTTGGATTCTTTTGGCTCTAATTTTCCAGTCGGATCAAAACTTTTTACCTCTGCTGCAAATCTGCAGGCATGGGAAGAGGCATCAAAGAGTGTTATTCCATCAACCCCATTTCGGCCAGATTTAAGGCCTTGAAGGTAACTTTCAAGGTTGTTGCCAATTGGGGTGATCGCTCCAAGGCCTGAAATAACAACTCGATGGAGTTTCTCCATCATGCAAACCTCAAGACTGTTTGTCTTCGATGTATTTGACTGCATCACCGACAGTGGCAATACCTTCCGCAGCCTCATCAGGGATCTCTATTTCAAATGCTTCTTCAAGAGCCATGACTAGTTCGACAGTGTCGAGAGAGTCTGCACCGAGATCATTTTGGAAATTTGAATCCGGTTTTATTTCTCCGGCTTCAACGCTAAGTTGTTCTGCGACGATAGAACGAACTTTTTCAAGGATTGCTTCCTGGGACATAACCTTCTTAGACCTGACTTCCAATCTTACGGGTTAGAGTGTCGAGTTAACAAAAGTGACGGCATTGCAACTATTTTTTTTTATGTAGCGAAACGTGGGTATAGTTTTATACATCAAGGAAATATGGGTTAGTAATTTGTCACACGCCGTCAAAATCTATGACACCTGTATTGGCTGTACCCAATGCGTAAGGGCTTGTCCCCTAGATGTGCTTGAAATGGTCCCTTGGGATGGATGTAAAGCATCACAGATAGCTTCGTCTCCCAGAACAGAAGATTGCGTTGGATGTAAGAGGTGTGAAACAGCTTGCCCAACTGACTTCCTTAGTATTAGGGTTTACTTAGGTGATGAAACAACTAGAAGTATGGGTTTGGCTTATTAAAGAAAATTATTATTTTTCTTAACTAAGGTTTATTTTTAGAATATATATTACTGAATTACTTGGATAAAAGATAAAAATTATGTGCGGCATATTTGGTGTTATTAGTTCAAGAGAGGTTGCTCCGTTAATTCTTGATGGATTAAAAAAACTCGAATATAGAGGTTATGATTCGGCTGGATTAGCAACAATTCAATATTCAAAGAATACTCAACTTGGAGAACTTTTTACTAGAAAAGCGAAAGGCAAGCTAATTAATCTTTCTAATTTAATTAAAAAACAATCGATACAAGGTCATTTAGGGATAGGTCATACCAGATGGGCTACTCATGGAAAGCCTAATGAGAAAAATGCTCACCCTCATCTTGATTTCACAGGACAAATTGCTGTAGTCCAAAACGGGATTATCGAAAATTACAATGATTTGGCTAAAAGCTTGGAACTTAAAGGAATTAAATTCACCTCTGAAACAGATACTGAGATCATTCCCCATTTGATTGCGTTAGAAATAGAAAACTTATTAGATAAAGGTCTTATGACTAATGGAGCAACATTATTAAGTGCTGTTCAAAAGGTCTTGTCGTTGTTAGAGGGTATATATTCCATAGCAGTTGTTTGGTCTAAAGCTCCTGATGTTTTAGTAGTTGCTCGAAGACAGGCCCCATTAGTTCTTGGTTTTGGTGAAGGTGAGTTTTTTTGTGCAAGTGATACCTCAGCGTTAGTAGGACTTACCCATACATTTTTGCCTTTAAAAGATAATGAAGTAGCTCTATTAACTCGATTAGGAATTGAACTTTATGATGAGAATGGAAATAGGCAGCACAGAGCACCATCGCTTTTAAAGGGAACTGAACTTTTTGCGGATAAAAGAAATTTTCGTCATTTCATGCTTAAAGAAATTTATGAGCAGCCAGAGACAGCACAATTATGGATAGATAGATATATGCCCTCTGACTTCTTGTCGGATCATTCAATTGCTTTCCCTATCAAGAAATCTACTCTTGAAAAAATAGATCAAATACAAATTCTTGCCTGCGGTACTAGCCGGCATGCTGCAATGGTTGGTGCATATTTGTTGGAACAGTTTGCAGGAGTTCCTACAACTGTGTATTTCGCAAGTGAATTTCGTTATTCCCCCCCTCCAGTTTCTCCCAATACTTTGACAATAGGAGTTAGTCAATCTGGTGAGACAGCTGATACCTTGGCTGCATTAAGGATGGAAAAGGTGAGAAGAGATTCGATTAAAGATCCTAATTTTTCTTTTCATCAATTGGGCATTACTAATAGACTTGATAGCTCATTAGCTCGCGAATTAGATAATGTTATGGATATTGGATCAGGGATTGAAATAGGTGTTGCTGCAACAAAAACCTTTCTTGGCCAAATGCTTTCCTTTTATGGGTTGGCAATTCTATTTGCTTCTAATAAACAAACAAGACCGACTCAAGAAATTCTAGATCTGTCTAATGATTTGAGATTAGTTCCTAAACAGCTTTTAGATCTCATAAAACAACATGATGCTTTATCTAAGGAAATAGCACATTTGTTTACTGAAACAAAAGATGTAATTTTCTTAGGCCGAGGAATAAATTACCCAATTGCTCTTGAAGGTGCTCTCAAACTAAAGGAAATTAGTTATATCCATGCTCAAGGTTATCCTGCTGGAGAGTTAAAGCATGGACCTATAGCACTTATAGATCAACATGTTCCAGTAATATCCATTGCTGTTCCTGGTGTGGTTTATGAAAAAGTTCTCAGTAATTCACAAGAGGCTAAAGCTAGAGATGCTCGTCTAATTGGGGTAGCACCGGATGGACCGGAATCAGCAATGTTTGATGAATTATTTTCTATTCCAAAAGTTAGTGAATGGGTTAGTCCTTTATTAACAGTGATACCTTTACAGTTATTTAGTTATCATATAGCGGCTCATAAAGGACTTGATGTTGACCAGCCTAGGAATTTAGCGAAAAGTGTAACTGTAGAATAGAATCTAAAACTTAGAAAAAGATGATCTAATGGGTTTTTATTGTTTCTATTAATTAACTATTATTTTTTTGTTCCTTTATATTCTTTTGCCTGCCATAAGAATCTTCAAAACGAATAATATCATTTTCATCTAAATAAGTACCACTTTGAACTTCTATCAGCTCAAGTTTCATTAATCCTGGATTACTTAATCTGTGTTTACAACCCAAAGGAATAAATGTACTTTGATTTTCACTCAAAAGTTGTTTTTCTCCATTTTTCTCAATCAATGCTGTTCCATTAACTATAATCCAATGTTCTGCTCTATGATGATGCATTTGCAAAGAAAGTGAGGCATTTGGATTGACTTCAATTAACTTTACTTGCCATCTACTACCTTCACCTATTGTAGTGTAATTTCCCCAGGGTCTATAGATCTTCTTATGTACTTTACCTTCGGGGAATTCAGATGAATTTAGGCTTTTAATTATATTCCCAATATTTTGAGAGTATTCTTTATTTGCAACTAAGAGAGCATCATTAGTATCTACAACTATTAGGTTTTCTATCCCTAAACTTACTATTAGTCGCTTCTCACTTTTTAAATAACAGTTTTTATTTTGTTCAGCTACTATTCTCCCATTTATATAATTACCATCATGATCTTTATGACTAATATTCCATAATGATTTCCAGTTTCCTATATCACTCCATCCTACATTTAAAGGAAGAACGGTACCTAATTTTGTTTTTTCCATTACAGCAATATCTATAGAAACTTTGGGACATCTTTTGAATGATGCAGTATCTAATCTTAGAAAATCTAGATCAACTATATTTTTTTTAATAGCAATTTTGCAATAATTAATTATGTCTGGGGCGAATTTTTCTAATTCATTTATTATCGAACTTGCTTTAAAAAGAAACATGCCGCTATTCCATGTGTAGCGAGAATCTTTTATTAATTTTTCAGCTTTATTTTTATTAGGTTTTTCTATGAAATTGCTTATTTCTAAACCAGTAAGTTTATCTTTTTGATGAGCAGAATTTCTTGCTTCAATATAACCGTAACCTGTTTCTGCGCATGTTGGAACAATTCCAAAAGTCACTAATCTCCCTTGATTTGCATAAGTTTTTGCAGACTGAATAACTTTTTGAAATTCAATTATATCTTCTATTAAATGATCAGCTGGCAAAATCAATAGCAAAGGGTCTTTACCTAAAGAAATTGATTGAAGAGCTGCAACGGCTATTGCTGGAGCAGTATTTCTCCCCACTGGTTCAAGGATTATTGCTTGTGGGTCTGTATTTATCTCTCTAAATTGTTCTGCAACTATAAATCTATGATCCTCATTGCATATTAATATTGGATTTTCAAGGCCCTCTAAACCATAAAGTCTTTCATACGTTTTCTGTAAAAGAGTTTTATTTGTGCGTGAATCTAGTGCGAGAAATTGTTTTGGATAGCTTTCTCTTGAGAGTGGCCAAAGTCTTGTTCCTGAACCACCGCTAAGAATGACAGGAATTATTGCTTTGTCAGTCATCTCAAGAAAGAATTGTGTTGTGCATTTTTGAATTTCTGGTTAAACATCTGAATGATTTTTAGAGTTCTAATAAACCAGGTGGTGGATTAATTAGCAGCCATTTTTCTTTGAGTTTTATTTCTGGGATAATTTCTTTAACAAAAGGTACTAAAACTTTTTTACCTTCCACTAATTCTATCTCTAGAAGGTCATTACCCCCCTTAATTAAGTCAGTTACATAGCCAATTAAGGTTTGTTTGGTTCCTATTCTTGCCTCTAAACCAATCAAATCAAAGTAGTGATACTCATTATCACTCAACTTTGGTCTGCTATCACTTGGTATAACTAAATTCCAGCCAATGATTTTTTCTGCAGAGCTTCTGTTTGATATTCCTTCGAGAGAAAGCACATAGATTGATTTACCTGGAATAATTGTTCCTTTTATTAAATTGATTTCAGTGGGTACTTCGTTAGCTTTTTGAATCCAACGTTTTCCAGGTTTAGTAAATCTTTCTGGAAAATCGCTTCTAGGTTTTATTCGGATATCTCCTTTTAAGCCTTGAGGAGCAACAAATTCACCTATACACATCCATTTATTTTCTTCTTCTTTCATTTTTATAAGTAGAATTTGTGTAATAGTTTATTTGAATATTTTTATTTATGACTGATTCAAAAGAACCTATTCTTCCTGGCACTACCGTAACTGTTAATAATCAAGAGTCAATTTACAACGGTTATGAGGGATTTGTTCAAAGAATAAGTGGTGATAAAGCTGCTGTGCTTTTTGAAGGAGGAAATTGGGATAAATTACTTACATTACCTTTGAAACATCTTGTGAAAAGCTAATTAATAATCTGTAAATAGGAATTAATTATAGATTAATTACATTCATATCTAAAGACTTTAATGCTTTGTTGGCTGCATTTTTCTCGGCTTGTTTAATTGATTTACCCCAACCTTCGGCTATTGATTGATCTTTGATGTAAACAGTACAAAAAAATCTTTTAGGATTGTCATGTTTTTTGCCGATTTCAGTTGTCTTATATGTGGGAATTGAAAATCCTTTACTTTGAGTCCATTCCTGAAGTGCTGATTTGTAGTTTTGCCTATGAGGATCAGCTAGAACTTCTTTACTTTTTTCTTCCCAGAATGGAATAAGCCAATTTTGAATTGGATCTAAATTAGTAAGGCTTTCATATAAAGCGCCTATTAATGCCTCGGTCGCTTCTGCTTGAATAGTTGCTTTTGCTGATTTATCTCTAAGTGCTTTTGGCCCAATAAGTAATACATTTTTGATGTTTATTTTTTGACCAACTTGTTCTAGCCATTGATCACTTACAAGATGGGAACGGAGTTCAGATCTTTCTCCAACTTTCA
>QCPI01000018.1 GCA_003212625.1 Prochlorococcus sp. AG-436-J02 | reverse complement strand
TAAGAGTAATTTGTTTAGTATTTAGTTTGAAAACTTCTCCTACATTACGTAATGCTTTTTTACCTAGTTCTGCATCAATAACACAACTTACTTTAACTTCACTAGTTGCTATAAGTTGTATATTAATACCGCAATCTGAAAGAGTTTGGAATAGAGATGATGCTATTCCAGGCCTCCCCATGATCCCGGCTCCATAAATACTCAGTTTAGTTAGATCCTTTTGGGAAGATATTTTACCTCCAATAGTATTAATGAGTCTTTGACATTGAGCATGTGCATTATCTAATTCATTTTCTGCAACAGTAAAAGTAATATCATTAGTGTTGGCTTGGTGTGTTGCTTGAATAATTAGATCTACATTTACATTACCTTCTGATAAAGATTCAAATAGTTCAGCAGCAATTCCAGGACGGTCTGGAATATTAGATAGAGCTACGACTGCTTGATGCTCGACAAGTTCTAATCCGTCGACAGGGCTGCGATGTTCTATTCCACCTTGCGAAAAAACATTATTTTTCTTACTGGTTAGAGTTGTTCCATCAAGGTTGTCCCAACTTGACTTGACTACAAGAGTTACGCCAAAATTTCTTGCAATTTCAACTGCTCGAGGATGTAAAACAGCAGCTCCAAGGCTTGCTAGTTCTAACATTTCATCACAACTAATTCTTTCCATTAATTGTGCATTTTTAACAATTCGGGGATCTGTTGTTAAAACGCCAGGAACATCGGTATAAATTTCACATTTCTCAGCCTCAAGAGATGCTGCTAAAGCTACGGCTGAAGTATCTGATCCTCCTCTGCCTAAAGTTGTGATTTCAGCAATGCCTCCAATGCCAAGACTGGTTCCTTGGAATCCAGCAATGACTATGGTTTTACCTTGATTTAAAAGATTGTTTATTCTTTCTTTTCTGATCTCTATGATTCTGGCACGTCCATGAGCTGATTCCGTGATTATTCCAGCTTGAGTTCCAGTTAATGAGATTGCTGGTATGCCCAATTCATTCAGGGCCATTGTTAATAGTGATATTGAAACCTGCTCTCCGGTTGATAGGAGCATATCCATCTCTCGATGAGGAGGTTGAATACTTATTTCTGAGGCTAACTGTGTTAACTGATCAGTAGTATGTCCCATCGCTGAGACAACAATTACAAGATCATTCCCCTTCTCTTTGCTTGCTTTGATTCTTTGAGCTACAGCTTTTATTCTCTCAACGCTTCCAAGAGAGGTGCCGCCAAATTTCTGAACCAGCAAGGTCATTGAACTCTCGATAACTTATTGATTATTTCAGCTATTAGTCAAAAATTTGCTTTCTGTTAGCAGATTATCTTTAAAAGAATCGATTGGGTTGGTCCCCAATTTTATTGAGGCTTCGATTTTTAAAAGTTTTTTCATTATTGCAAGCAATGTTTCCAATGATTTACCTTGAATTTGTTTGCGTATTACAAAAATACGTTTTGGATTGGCAATTCCAGCAAGTTTGGCAATTTCATTGACGTCCTTATTTCCTTGCTCATCTAATAGATTTACCCAAATCCACCCTCTTGATTGACCAGTTAATGTTGCTATCAGTCTTAAAGCTGGTTCTCCGTTATCAAGCAAGCATTTGATTTTATAGAGAGCAATGGCTCTTTCTCCTTTGAGTAAAAGATTTGCTATTTCAAGAGCATTTGTTGAAGTATTTTGAATTTGTTGCTTGACTATTGTTTGCGTGATTTCTTGTGGTTCTTTTATATTCAATATTTCATTATTTGCCTCAGATAGTAATGCAAGTTTTTGAAGCTCAGTATTAATTAATGAGCTATCATTTCCTATACTATCTACTATTAAATCAATTGTTTCATGATTCATTTTTAAATTTAATCTATTAGCAATATCCTTAACCAAGTTCCTTTGTCCATGAATATCCCATGGTAGTGGAAGAGTAAAATTTTTTTCATCAGATAAGTTATTCTCTGCAATGTATTTTTGTATTAATTTAGTAGTTTTTAGTCTTTTATCAGGTTTATTTAAATTATTTAAAATTAGATGAGTATTATCAGGTATTAATTTGATTGCTTGTTCAAGTTTACTTGTAAGTTCAATAGAACAACCGTTGCAAAATGGGCTTCTTCTAACTAGTACAACTCTGCCCCCGTTTCCTAATGGAGCACTTTGAACTTCTTCAAGTGCTCTGAAATTTTGTTTTGGTTCATTTCCATCGATTTGACTATAATTAAAACTCTTCCATACTGGATCAATCACTCTTTTAATTGTTTTTTCAATTTCTCTATTACTTGCTTCATAGTCATCTCCCCATATTAAATGTATTGGCATTACTTAGGTATATGTTGGTCATAAAGATCTAAGCCTAAATTAGCTTAAGAAATTAAACAGTGAAAAAAACAGAGCATCCAATTTTTCTTAAAAGTATTGAATACATTAGATCTCAAATTGGATTGACAGGGCTTCATAGTGTACAGCAATCAGTTTTAGAACGCATTATTCATTCAAGTGGTGATTTCAGCATTCAGTCTGATTTGAGGTTTAGTTCTAATGCTTGTGAAGATGCTATTCATGCCTTAAAAATGGGTGCAAAAATTTTGACTGATACTTATATGGCAGAAGCGGCTGTCTCTTCAGTTGCTAAAAGAACATTAAATACAAATGTTAAATGTATTTTAGAAATGGCTCCTGAATTTCTTGATTCATCTTCCAAAACTAGAAGTGCTATAGGTATGCAAAAAATGTGGTTAGATATGGTTAAAAAAGAAGACTTTTCTGAAGGACCAATTGTAGTAATTGGAAGTGCCCCCTCAGCATTAATGACTTTATTAGATTTAATTCAGGAAGGTATTGAAAGACCTAGTGTAATTATTGGAATGCCTGTTGGTTTCATAGGAGTTTCTGAGTCTAAAACTCGATTATTAAATAGTGATTGCTCACATATAGTGTTGGAGGGTTCTAAGGGTGGGGCTTCTCTAGCGGCTGCAACTGTAAATGCTTTGCTTAGAGCTGCTGATTCTTAGCTTTATTGAGTGACTTGAATATTGTTGTCGTTTTTTTCTTCGAGTCCATTTAATATTTTTTTAGCTTTTTGTATTACTTCTTTTGGAATACCTGCAAGTCTGGCTGCCTCGATTCCATAACTTTTAATTGATCCACCTTTAGCAACTTTATGAAGAAAATTCAGTGAATTATTATCATGCTCTACAAGAACTTGAAAATTTTCTACATTTTTGTTGTATTCAGAAATTTGATTTAATTCATGATAATGAGTAGCAAAAATTGAACGACTTTTTATATTTTGTGCAAGAAATTCGCTAACCGACCAAGCAATAGATAACCCATCAAATGTCGATGTGCCACGACCAATCTCATCTAATAAAACTAATGATTTTTCTGTTGCTTGATTAAGAATAAAAGCTGTTTCAATCATTTCTACCATAAAAGTAGATTGACCTGCTGCTAAATCATCTACTGCCCCAACACGAGTGAATAGTTGATCAGCAATTCCTATAGTGCATGATTTAGCTGGGATCCAACTACCTATTTGGGCCATAATTTGTAAGAGACCGATTTGTCTTAAATAACAACTTTTACCGCTTGCATTAGGTCCAGAGAGAATAATTAAATCAGTTTTTGAGCCTAAATTAATATCATTTGGTACGAAATCTTTATCAATAAGAATTTGTTCAACTACTGGATGTCGACCTTCTATAATTGACAGCTTTCTTGACTGTTTAGAATCTGTATTATTAATTATTTTAGGTTGAACGTAGTTGTTTGTTGCTGCAAGTTCTGCTAATCCCGCTAATACATCTAAACATGAAATTGCTTTGGCAGCATTTCTAATACTCTTGGCTTGATTGCCCACAATTATACGAAGTGAACAAAAGAGTTCATATTCCAGTTGAGATATACGAGCTTTTAACTGGAAGATTTTCCCTTCCCTTTCTTTTAATTCGGGAGTGACGAATCGTTCTTCATTGGTGAGAGTTTGTCTTCTGATCCAGTGATCTGGAACATTTATGGATTTCGCTTTACTTACTGCTAAAAAATATCCAAATGATCTATGATATTGTAATTTTAAATTATTTATTTTACTTAGTTCTCTTTCTTTCAGTTCTTGAGTCATTAGCCATGAATTTTGGTCATCAAGTTGATTACGTAGTCCATCAAGAATGGTATTTACACCATCATAAATTAGACCACCTTCTGTAAGACTTAGTGGTGGATTATTAATTATTTCATTATTAATTTTTGATGCTATATCTATTAATTTTGTATCTAAGTTTGTAATGGATTTGAAGTATTGCGATTTTTTAAATACTGGGTGATTCAGATTGTTTGCAAGCAAAGGTAAACGATTAATTCCTTCTGCTATAGCAACTAAGTCTCTAGCTCCTGCTTTTTGTGCACTTGCTCGCCCTGATAGACGTTCTAGGTCTCCCATAGACCTGAGTATTTTGCGAAGATTTTTTCTTAAAGATGAGGATTTAACAAGTAAAGCAATTATTTCTTGCCTGTTCTGAATTTGATAGAAATCTGTTAAAGGTTCTTCTAGCCATCTTCTTATACATCTTCCACCCATTGCAGTTAGAGTCTTATCGATTGCCCATAATAAAGATCCTTGAAATTGTCCTCCCCTTTGAGTAGAAATAATTTCCAAGTTCTTTCTAGTTTGATTATCTATAATCAATCCAGCATTATCAAGTTTTATTTGAGGATAATCTAAGGAAATATGTGTTTTTATTGTTTCCTGGTTGTGATTAGTTATATTAGGATGTGTTTTGTTTAAATATGCAATTAATCCTCCTATATTTCTAATTGATAGAGAATTAGTATATAAACCTAATCCATCAATATTGCTTAAAGAGTAATGATTTAAGATAGCTCTTTTCGACTCTAATTCTGAAAATGAAGTTTGGTTGAATTCAGTAATCTTAATTGAATTTGTGTACCATTGATTATTATTGATTGTATTTTTTTCTGAGATTATTTCAGCTGCTTCTAATTTAATTAACTCTTGTTTTAGATTATTAATTTCTTGACCTTCTTGAACAATAAGCTCTCCTGTGCTTACATCTACTTTCGCTAAGGACCATTGAATGTTTTCTGCATTGGAATAGGAGTCAATAAGAACAGAAGCTAGCCAATTGTTTTGCTTTGCACTCAGCATTCCCTCTTCTAGAATCGTCCCAGGAGTGATTAATCTTGTAATACCTCTTTTTATTAATTTATTTCCTTTAGAAGGAGCAGCTTCTAGTTGATCACAAATGGCAATTGATAAACCTTTATTTATAAGTTGAGTGCAATATCTATCTGAAGCATGATGAGGTATTCCAGCCATAGGAATTCGCCCAATCTTTTTCCCCCCTTCCTTACTTGTAAGAGTGAGTTCTAGAAGTTCAGAGAGTGTAATTGCATCTTCAAAAAAGCATTCAAAAAAGTCACCAAGCCTATACAGTAAAACCCTATCTGGATTTTCTATTTTGAGCTCTACATAATGCCTGAGTGCAGGAGTAAGGTCGTCAATATTTGGCAAGCTATGGTGGGACCATTTTGGTTCTTCAATTTCAGAAATCGTCAATCCATCCAAATTATTTATTTGAATTTGATTCTTTTTGATTTTTTTTGACCGTGGTCTTGCTTTCGCGTCATCTGAAAGTTCTTTATTCGTAAGCCTCTCACTTGAAAGATTAGAAGATTCATTTTTCTTATCATCTACACACGAAGATTCTTCTTTACTTTTAAAAAGACTGCCTTGCAATGGATTTGGGCTGGCAGCCATTTAATTCCTCAATCTTTAATCAACGCATATTAGAAGAATTATTTTGTTTTGCATGTGAAGCCTCACTACAAATATTAAGACCGGGTTCATCAAATCCCACTTACATGGGAGAATTATCGAATATTGAGCAATTCTTTTTCAGCTTTCTCCCTCATGCTGGCTATTAATTCCATCGTCGCGAACGCACTTTTATTCTCTTCATTACTTTTAGTAATTGGAGTACCTGTTTTCTATATGACTCAAACTAATCCAGAGGATAATCGGAATCCAAATATTAAAAAGATAGAAATACTTGCAGGAGTATGGTTCCACTTGGTTCTTCTTCAAGCATTGGTAGGCGAATACATTACACATCAGATGAGTGTCTAGTGATTTATGCAAGTGAAAATTGCATAAAATAGACTTGTTTTTGTAGAAATCTTTTAAATTCACTCTTAAGCGGTTACTGTTAATAGGTATATAAGGCCTTAAAAAATGGCAACAATTGAGGGTACCTTTGAGAACTCATCATCATTACGTGTGGCTATAGTTATCGCTCGTTTTAATGATCTAATTACCAATAAACTATTAAGTGGTTGCTTAGATTGCTTAGCTAGGCATGGAATAAACGTAACAGAGTCAAGTAATCAATTGGATATTGCTTGGGTGCCAGGGGCTTTTGAGTTGCCAATTGTTTCACAAGAACTCGCCCGAACCGGGAAATATGATGTAGTTATTACTCTTGGAGCAGTTATTCGTGGAGATACCCCACATTTTGATGTTGTTGTGTCTGAGGCTAGTAAAGGTATTTCAACTGTTTCTAGGGAGACAGGCATTCCAGTCATATTTGGTGTATTGACAACTGATTCGATGCAACAGGCTTTAGAAAGAGCAGGAATTAAGAATAATTTAGGATGGAGTTATGCTTTACAGGCGCTTGAGATGGGCTCTTTAATGAAAGAGGTTAGTTGACTTTGTAAATTGAAAAATCAATTTATTATTATCCTTCAACTACGGCATTTTAATTGGTACGATATAAATGTAACTTTGCGGATGTAGCTCAGTGGTAGAGCATCTCCTTGCCAAGGAGAATGTCGAGAGTTCGAATCTCTTCATCCGCTTTTATTATTACAATAATAATTAACTCGCGTTTACTTATTTCTTATTTAATATCATTAAACTTTGATTAATATTAACTTTAAATCCTAATTGTTTATAAAAATCTTTGCTATCAGTAGTCATTAAATAAACTTTTTCAGCAGCACTTATTTTTTTATCATTTAACAATTCCTCTACTATAACTTTTCCTAAGCCAGCACGTTGTAAGTCTTTTGATACAACGATATCCCATAAGACTGCGCGATAAACTTGATCTGTTGTGGCTCTTCCAAAACCAACTAAATCTCTGTTATTCCATAGCGTAATTATTACATTGCTGTTTGCTAACATTTTTTTGATTTGGTCTCTAGTTCTATCTTTTGCCCATAACGTATTTTGATTAAATAAAAATTGTAGTTTCTCTAAGCCTTTCATAGGTTGGAAATCTGGGCCAAGTCCAAATAGTCGAAGTCCTGGAGCACTGTAAGCATGTTTAATTAAAGATATGTCTTTCATTAAATAAGCTGATTTAAGAATTTATAAATGTTCCATAATATATTAGTAAATATTTATTCATTGATCTACTTATTAATCAGATTTTATGTGTTTCCTGTTTTAGTATAAGTTATATTTTTTTTGTCTTTCGAGCTTGCCATATGCTTAGTTGCTTATAAAAGGCTTTGCTTGAGTTGTCAGTATCCTAATCATTACGCATTTCTAAATAATTCTAATCAGTTCTTATCTCTTAGACTTTGAATTTTTAAACATTCACTAATCGATCAGACCCTTTAAAATCTATTTTCAATAGAGTAAAATAGCATACATAATATCTCGAACAAAATAGTTAATGCTTAAGCGACTTCTTGGTGACCCTAACGCGCGCAAGTTAAGGAGATATTCTCCAATAGTTTCAGACATTAATATTCTTGAGGAAGATTTTGTACCTTTGTCAGATGATGAACTAAGGAGTCGAGTAATAGGTTTTCGCTTGCAATTGGAAAAACCTGATAAAGATTCGGTTCGCTTAGAGTTAATGGACGCCCTTCTACCTGAGGTTTTTGCTTTAGTTAGAGAAGCGTCAAAAAGAGTTTTGGGAATGAGACATTTTGATGTGCAATTAATGGGTGGAATGGTTTTACATGAAGGACAAATAGCTGAAATGAAAACTGGGGAAGGGAAAACATTAGTTTCTACTTTGCCTACGTTTTTAAATGCCTTAACTGGAAAGGGAGTGCATGTTGTAACTGTTAATGACTATTTAGCAAGAAGAGATGCTGAATGGATGGGTCAGATACATCGCTTTTTAGGACTTTCAGTGGGCCTGATCCAGCAAAATATGCTTCCTCCTGAGCGTCGAGAGAATTATTTATGCGACATAACCTACGCTACTAATTCAGAGCTTGGTTTTGATTACCTTCGGGATAATATGGCTGCAAGCGTTGAGGAGGTTGTACAAAGACCGTTTCAATTTTGTGTAATTGACGAAGTGGATTCAATTCTTATAGATGAAGCTCGTACTCCATTAATTATTTCAGGACAGGTTGAACGGCCTCAAGATAAATATCAAAAGGCTGCAGCTGTAGTAGAAAAATTATCTAGATCAAAAGATATGTCAAAAGATGGAATAGATCCAGAAGGCGATTATGAAGTCGATGAAAAACAAAGAAGTTGTATCTTGACTGATGAAGGATTTGCTAAAACAGAGAAATTTTTAAATGTTACAGATCTCTTTGATCCCAAGGATCCTTGGGCTCATTATGTAACTAATGCTTTAAAAGCGAAGGAACTTTTCATTCGTGACATCAACTATATAGTGCGTAATAACGAGGCTGTAATCGTTGATGAATTTACTGGAAGAGTTATGCCAGGAAGGCGATGGAGCGACGGACAACATCAAGCAATTGAGGCAAAAGAAAAACTGGCTATTCAACCTGAGACACAAACGCTTGCATCTATTACTTATCAAAACTTTTTTCTTTTATATCCTCGTTTATCAGGTATGACTGGTACGGCTAAAACTGAGGAAGTTGAATTTGAAAAAACCTATAAATTACAAACAACTGTAATACCTACCAATAGAAAAGTTTCAAGAGAGGATTGGACTGATCAAGTTTTTAAAACAGAATCAGCAAAATGGAGAGCAGTAGCAAAAGAAATTTCTCTCATCCACAAAAAAGGAAGACCAGTGCTGGTTGGAACAACTAGTGTTGAAAAAAGTGAATTAATTAGTTCTCTTTTAGAGGAGGAGCAAATCCCGCATAACTTGTTAAATGCGAAACCAGAAAATGTTGAGCGTGAGGCGGAAATAGTAGCTCAAGCTGGAAGACCAGGTGCAGTTACCATTGCTACTAATATGGCTGGTAGAGGTACTGACATAATTCTTGGTGGGAATAGCGATTATATGGCAAGATTAAAAATAAAAGAACTTCTTAGCTCGCGTTTAATTAAACCTGAGGAAGAACATAAACCACCTGTCCCTTTGCAAAGGAGTAGTAAATCAGAGGGATTTAAACTATCTGAAATTAATCAAAAAATTAATACAAATAAAAATTCTTTAAGTCAATTATTTCCGGTAACCTTATCAGATGAGATAGATAAAGAACTGGGCAAATTAATAGGAAATTTGGTTAAAGCCTGGGGCGATAGAACACTAACAACTATTCAATTAGAGGATCGTATAGCAACTGCAGCTGAAAAAAGTCCTCTAGAAGATGAAAATATTTCTTCTTTGCGAAAAGCTATTAGTTTAATTAAAGCAGAATATCAAGAAGTTATTCAGCACGAAGAGAAAAATGTTCGAGATGCTGGAGGATTGCATGTTATTGGCACCGAAAGACATGAATCAAGAAGGGTTGATAATCAATTACGAGGTAGAGCAGGTCGTCAAGGTGACTTGGGAAGCACAAGATTTTTCTTATCACTTGAGGATAATCTTTTAAGGATATTTGGAGGAGATAGAGTTGCAGGTCTGATGAATGCATTCAGAGTAGAAGAAGATATGCCAATCGAGTCAGGTATGCTTACTCGTTCCTTGGAAGGAGCACAAAAAAAAGTTGAAACTTACTATTACGATATTCGAAAACAAGTTTTTGAATATGATGAGGTTATGAATAATCAGAGAAAAGCTGTATATAAAGAGAGAAGAAGAGTTTTAGATGGACAAGAATTAAAGTTACAAGTCATTGGATATGGTGAACGTACTATGGAAGAAATAGTAGAGGCATATGTTAATCAAGATCTCCCTCCGGAAGAATGGGATTTAGAAAAGTTGGTTTCCAAAGTTAAAGAATTTATATATCTATTAGAAGACTTAAATCCAAAGAATTTATCCATGTTAAATGTAGATGAATTAAAAAACTATTTAAAAGAAGAATTGAGAAATGCATATGATTTAAAGGAAGCACAAATTGAATCATCTAATCCTGGAATGATGCGAGAGGCTGAAAGATTTTTTATTCTTCAACAACTCGATAGTTTGTGGAGGGAACATTTACAATCAATGGATTCTTTGCGCGAATCTGTTGGTCTACGAGGATATGGACAAAAAGATCCTTTGATTGAATATAAAAATGAGGGATATGATATGTTTTTAGAAATGATGATTAACATGAGGAGAAATGTAATTTATTCGATGTTTATGTTTCAGCCAGCCAAAAAGAATAGTGACAGTTAAATCATTGGAATAATGTTAATTGATTACAACAAATGGGAATAGTTTATATTTTGACTCTTCTTCTTTCCTGCTAGTTGATTCCCATCGAGTTCAATATTGAATTTTAAATACAAGCATTAGATTGAAAAGAAAGATATCTAGAGATAAATTTCCAACTTAAGATATATATCTATAATCAGATTGAGATAATTAGATTGTTATTTATAACTAAATATCCTCTTCTGCAGTTCCTAGAAAATCAATAATTTCCTTATCTCTAAGGCTTTGGGATTCACGAATAAAAACTTGTTTTTTCTTCTTGCTGATATTAGCTTTTTCTATTAAATCTTGTAATCCAATTATATGATTTTCTAAGTGATCAATTCTGTCCATAAGATTTTTAATAACACTTGCCTCTGCATCTGGTAATGCTGAATGAGCCAGAGGATTGATTTTGACACCACTTTGATGGACAACTCTTCCAGGAATGCCTACTACGGTGCTATTTTTTTCAACATTTTTTACCACTACAGACCCAGCTCCAATTCTTGTATTTGATCCTATTTGGATAGCGCCTAGGACTTTGGCTCCAGCTCCTACAACAACATTTTCTTCAAGGGTAGGATGACGCTTCCCACTGTCTTTTCCTGTTCCACCAAGTGTCACGCCTTGATAAAGAAGGCATCTGTCTCCAATTTCACTTGTTTCTCCGATAACAACTCCCATTCCGTGATCAATAAAAACTCCTTTACCTATTTGTGCCCCTGGATGTATTTCAATACCAGTTATATTTCTTGTTAGTTGACTAAGAACTCTTGGAAAAAGAGGAAGC
The DNA here is from genome assembly GCA_003212625.1 of Prochlorococcus sp. AG-436-J02. Lineage (GTDB taxonomy): Bacteria > Cyanobacteriota > Cyanobacteriia > PCC-6307 > Cyanobiaceae > Prochlorococcus_B. The sequence goes on along the minus strand of QCPI01000018.1, from coordinate 6,122 downwards.
TTAGATTTCCATAATTTATGACTAATACGATGTAAGACTAATGCTTGAAAACCTGGATAGCAAAGGATAATTTCAAGAAATCCTCTTGCAGCAGGATCTCTTTCTTTGATGATTTTGAAATCAGATTTAATTAATTTAAACATCTATAAAAGTTAGTATTTTTATTCTTGGAGACCTATTTCTTTACGTAATTCTTCTATTGTTGAATCACTAAGGTATTTATCTGCACAGTGTACTTGGGGAAGACGCATTAGTTGAGATCGATTTTGTCTAAGAGTATGTTCAACTAAGGGAAGACTAGGACTATCACAAATGACATGACTGGAAGCTCTTAAAAGAGCAATGAGTCTGCTTCCAATATCTGGATTTGCGGTCATTAAAAGAATTTCATTGCCTCTCATGCTGTGCACAATCACTTCAGCCGCTCTTAAGATCCCTGGGCTAATGCTTACTATCCCTACACAGCTGCCTGATTGAAGTTTCTTTAAAATATTCAACTCTTTTTGAAAATCGCTTAAATCTACAGCCACTGCTCTGACTTGATGACGTTTAGCTAATTCTTCTATGGGTTGCAAGAAATATCTACTAGTTACTACTGTCCCTTTACTTGAACTTTCTAAAACACTTTCCAGTTCTTCCATAGGGACAACTTCAACTGGTACCTCTAAGTGAGGTGATAACTCTTCAGCAATTAGTAATGATGCACCTATGTCTTCTCTTGGAGTACTAACTAATAAACGCGCACCACATCTTAGTCTCCAATCAATTTCACGTGTAAATAAATCTCTAGTTTGCTGTAATGTGAATCCTGAATTTAAAAGCTCATCAATACTTTTACTTACCTCAAGGTCTACATCTTTAATACCTTTTTTACGTATGGAAGCAGCGCTACTTCTTAAATCCTTTTGTTTCTGTTGATCTCGAACATAAATACCTGATCCTGCAATAGCTTCTACGACCCCGTCATTTTCAAGTTGTCTGTAAACTTTGCTTATTGTGTTGCGATGTAGACCTGTTTGCATCGCAAGCTGCCTTGTACTTGGAAGCCTATGCCCAGGGGGGTAGTGTCTAGCTGCAATGGCAAAACAAATTTGATTGTATAGCTGACTTGATGCAGGTATTTCACTTTCCTGTTGGATGTGGAATCTCACGCTCTATATGACAGGTTTGAATGTGGCTACATTAATAAAGACATTGTCAAGTGACAATTAATTGTTTGTCCAATGAAAAGTTTATTTAATTTAATTGATTGTCCTCGTAGCTTTTTTAGGTTCATTTGCATCTGTTTCTTTCTTTAATAATGGGGTTTTTCGGGGAGTTAAAAACATAATCATATTCCTTCCCTCTCTCTTTGCGGCTTGCTGTACTTCTGCTTTTTCTTCTAGATCAGTTGCCATTCTTTTTAAAAGCGTTTCAGCAAGGGCAGTATGTTGAATTTCTCGGCCCCTAAAAATGACTGTACATTTGACTTTATCTCCTGCTTTTAAGAATCTTGTAGCTTGACTAATACGAACTTGATAATCATGTTGATCAATTTTATATCTCATTTTTACTTCTTTCACTTCTGTTTGATGTGATTTTTTCTTGGCTTCTTTTGCTTTTTTTTCTTGCTCAAACTTAAATTTTCCATAATTCATTATCCTGCATACTGGCGGAGTAGCCTTTTCGCTTACTAAAACAAGATCCAGCTCTCTCTCTTTTGCAACTTCTAGAGCTTCTTCTCGGCTTATGACACCAAGCTGAGTGCCATCAGAATCAACGACTCTCAAATTGGAATAGTTGATTCTCTCATTAATGTTGGGTAGCTCTCTTTCTGGAGCTCGACGATCAAAACGGGGACGTGGTGGCATTCAGTGATTAATTTTTGGGAAAAGTACCTTTTGGATTAATTCTAAGCATATCTGAGTGATCAACCCATAACCTCATTTATAGAAGATACAGCTTCAGATAATGTGTTCTCATCATTTAGCCATTTAGAATTATGCTTATTTCTAAACCAAGTTTTTTGCCTTTTGGCTAATTGGCATGTTCTTTGAATCGTTATTGCGAGAGCCTCCTCATAGGTTATATTTCCATTAATAATAGACTGTGCTTCACCATATCCAATAGTTTTAAGTAACTGTAAATCATTTCCATATTTACTAATCAAATCTTTAGTTTCTTCTATTAATCCACTTTTATACATTTTTTCAGTTCTATGTTTGATTCTTGTCTTTAAATTGATAGGACTTAAGCCAAGTTCCAAAATTCTCCAAGGGAGTGAAGTCACGTTTGTTTGTTTGGAAAACATTTTTCCTGTGGCATAAAATACCTCCAGAGCACGAATTGTTCTTATTGAGTCTTCGGGGTGTATTTTCATAGCAGAGATAGGATCGCAACTTTTTAATAAATTATGTCGTTCGTTATTTTCGATTTTGTAAAGCTGATTTCTTAAGAATTTTTGGGGTGGAACTGCAGGAGGATTCAGTCCTCCAATTAATGATTGAAGATAGAGTCCACTTCCTCCAACAATTAGGATTAGTTCTCGTTTTTTTAATTCCTTCTCCATTGAATTTCTTGCTAAGAGTTGAAAGTCATGAAGATTGATTGGTTGCGAGGGTAAGCACAAATCAATCAAGAAATGAGGAACTTTTTGTTGTTGTTCAAGAGTTGGTTTTGCAGTCCCAATATCCATATCGATATATATTTGGCGCGAATCAACATTGTGAATGCTGGTATTGATTTTGTTTGCAATATCAATAGCTAGTTCAGTCTTTCCGCTCGCAGTTGGACCCATGAGCGCTATCACAAGAGGTTTAGTGGGTTGCATAATTTACTTGCAGAGGGTTTATTAGCAGTAATTGCATGACAATTAATTTTTTTGATTTGGTTTTGAAATTTTTCCTAAGACTTTCCTTAATACCAATGTTAAATTGAAATTTCAGGAAAGGTTTCGACCAATGCTCGTATCAAAGACAACCTTGCCTGTTTGCTTTAACCCGAATGAGTAAAGATTCAAAAGTCCAAGCAGCTTATGGTGCTGAGCAGATCCAAGTATTAGAAGGCTTGGAACCTGTTAGAAAGCGCCCAGGAATGTATATAGGCTCTACAGGGTCTAAGGGGCTCCATCATCTCGTATATGAAGTTGTTGATAATGCCGTAGATGAAGCGCTTGCTGGTCACTGTGATCAAATTACAATTTTACTTTGTGAAGATGGCTCAGCATCAATCACTGATAATGGTCGAGGAATACCAACTGATATCCATCCTCGCACTGGTAAAAGTGCACTTGAAACAGTATTAACTGTTTTGCATGCAGGTGGAAAATTTGGAAGTGGCGGTTACAAGGTCTCTGGTGGTTTGCATGGTGTGGGTATCTCTGTCGTAAATGCCTTAAGTGAGTGGGTAGAAGTCACAGTGCGTCGACAAAAAAAAGTTCATTTTCAAAGATTCGAAAGAGGGACATCAATTGGAAATTTAAAATCTGAGAATCTTTCGAAATCAGATCAAAATGTAACTGGAACCACTGTTTGCTTTAAGCCTGATCACCAGATTTTTACTGATGGGATAGATTTTGAATATGGAATATTATCTTCGAGACTTAGAGAACTTGCTTATTTAAATGGAGGCGTTCGCATAGTTTTTCGTGATGAGCGAAAGCAACCGAATAATTCTTCACAAATTCCATATGAAGAAGTTTATTTTTATGAAGGTGGGATTAAAGAATACGTTGATTATATGACTAAAGAAAAAGACGCATTACATCCAGAGATTATTTATGTCAATTCAGAAAAAGATGGAGTTCAAGTAGAAGCAGCAATGCAATGGTGCGTTGATGCTTATTCAGATAGTATTCTTGGATTCGCTAATAATATTCGCACCATAGATGGTGGAACTCATATTGAGGGATTAAAAACAGTATTAACTAGAACTTTAAATTCATTTGCCAAGAAAAGAGGTAAAAGAAAAGATGGTGATTCTAACTTGGCAGGTGAAAATATCCGGGAAGGTTTAACAGCTGTTCTATCTGTGAAAGTTCCAGATCCTGAATTTGAGGGACAAACAAAAACTAAATTAGGTAATACTGAAGTACGAGGAATTGTTGATAGTTTGGTAGGTGAGTCTCTTAGTCAATATTTAGAATTTAACCCAGGGGTAATTGATTTAATTTTAGAGAAAGCAATTCAGGCTTTTAATGCTGCTGAAGCAGCAAGAAGAGCTAGAGAACTTGTTCGTAGAAAAAGTGTTTTAGAAAGCTCGACATTGCCAGGTAAATTGGCTGACTGTAGTTCAAGAGACCCATCTGAATCAGAAATTTATATAGTTGAGGGTGATTCTGCTGGTGGATCAGCTAAGCAAGGAAGAGATAGAAAATTTCAAGCTATTTTACCTTTGAGAGGAAAAATTTTAAATATTGAGAAAACTGATGATGCGAAGATTTATAAAAATACTGAGATTCAATCTTTAATTACAGCTCTTGGTTTAGGAATAAAAGGGGAAGATTTTGAGGTGAAAAATCTTAGATATCACAGAGTAGTTATAATGACTGATGCTGATGTTGATGGTGCTCATATAAGAACTTTGCTTTTGACTTTCTTTTATAGGTATCAAAAAGCTCTTGTAGAAGGGGGATATATTTATATTGCTTGTCCTCCTCTCTATAAAGTGGAGAGAGGAAAGAATCATAAATATTGCTATAACGAATCAGATTTGCAAAAAACCCTTGCAAGTTTCGGAGAAAAAGCAAACTATACAATCCAACGATTTAAAGGTTTAGGAGAAATGATGCCAAAACAATTATGGGAAACAACTATGGATCCAAATACTAGAATGATGAAAAGAGTCGAGATAGAAGATGCGCTTGAAGCTGATCGAATATTTACAATTCTAATGGGCGACAAAGTTGCACCAAGAAGAGAGTTTATTGAAACTCATAGTGTGGAAATGGATCTAGCTACTTTAGATATTTAATGAATTTAATTAGTACTTTAATAATTTGGACATGGCTTTTAGGAATTTCATTAGTTGTTCCAACTTCATTGCCTGCTGGTGGTTCTCAAAAATCAATGATTCAGCATAGAGAAAATAATATTGGATCACCATTAATTGCATTAAAAGATTTTAAATTACTTTCTTCAGTATCAAATGATTCCTCTATCTTAACCAGAGTTCAAGCTGGAACTCCAGTAAATATTTTGAAAGTATGGTATGCAAATGATAATTGTCAATGGTTATTAGTTAATGTTATGAGTGAGGACTTTGATCAATTATTTTATAAGAGAGGATGGGTTAATATTGGCACTTCTTGATGACTTGGAGACTCCTGCATTAATTGCGTTTGGCGCAATATTGGGAGCCAATACTAGGTTCTTAATTTATAAAAATCTTGAGAAAGCAAATTTAAGTAAGAATTATATAATTTTATTAATTAATACTTTTTCTTCTTTTTTTCTTGGTTTTATTGTATCTCTGTTATCTAAGATTAGTTCTTTAAACTATTCATATCAATTAGGATTATTGTTTTCTATAGGATTTTTAGGAAGCCTGAGTACTTTCTCTACATTTATTTATGATTTATATGAATTAATCATACAATTAAAATTTTATAGAGCTTTGAAATTATGTATTATTTCTCTGATTTTAGGAATATTATCTTTTGCAGTTGGTTTTGTATTAGTGCTTTAAAATATGAATAGTATTTTTAAAAATAATAATTTTGTTATAATTTCGATTGGTGCTGTCCCTGCTTCTTTACTGCGATGGCAAATCGATCAAGTTTTTATTGTAAATATAATTGGTTGTTTTTTATTAGGTTTTCTTAATTCATTTCCTATCTCAAGAAGATATAAATTGATATTTGGGTTTGGTTTTTGTGGATCTTTAACTACTTTTAGTGGATTGTCTTTCCAATTATTTAAATTTATAAATCATGGGTTTTACAAACTATTTTTGTTGAATTCAATAGTACTCGTTATCCTAGGACTCTGTGCTGTTGGTTTAGGTCATTTAGCTGCGAAGAAAATAATAAATTAGTTTAATAAATTTTCAATAGCTTGTTTGATTTCCATGCTTTCAGGTTCTACAGAACTTTTAAACCTTGCAACCGCTTCTCCTTCTCTATTGATAAGAAATTTCTCAAAATT
>QCPI01000017.1 GCA_003212625.1 Prochlorococcus sp. AG-436-J02 | reverse complement strand
TTATTATTTAAATCGTTTTCATCCTTTTTATTATTAATTTTTTCCCAAATAATAGGTTGAGCAAGTAATGATACTGGCCAAAGCGAAAGGATTAAAGATCTTGCTAAATAAATAAAGTAGATCTTTTTCATCTTTAATTACTATCTAAATAAGAATAAAATCAAATAAACAAATTAATTTGATTTTGTTATTAACTTCCCTAAATTACCAAAATATTCCATTAAAGTTAGTTAAAGAAAAACAGCAAAAATATTGTCATATGATAAGTTTATGATTCCTGACAATCTTGTCTCTTGATTTTATTACAATTAAAAAAATCTATTATCACTATCATAGAGATTGAAAACTAGCCTTCTAGAGTCATCTGTTATTCTGTCCGCTTGAACCACCTGATTATTTATTTGAATAACTGATGTGAGATTTGGTATTTGTAACTATTGAGTTTTAGTAGGTAATAGGGTAAAATTATTAATTAATATAAATTTGTTTTAAAATCGTAATAATAAGTTTGGTTGTTTCAACTTTTTAGGTGTTAATTATAACATTTGCTAATTACAATTTGAATAACTCGTGATTAATGTGTAATTGCATTTCCCTATCTTGCTTTATCTTCCTAGTTCGCTTACTAACGCAATACTAAAAAATAATTCTCTTAAAAATCTTGAGGTAGCTAGCTAATGTATTTTCAGGACATAATTTCTTGCCTTAATCATTTTTGGAGTGAAAGAGGGTGCTTGCTTCTTCAGCCATACGATTTGGAAAAAGGTGCTGGAACAATGAGTCCTCATTCATTTTTGAGGGCAATTGGTCCTGAACCTTGGGCTGTTGCCTATCCTGAGCCTTGCAGAAGGCCAACTGATGGAAGGTATGGGGACAATCCAAATAGAGCGCAGCATTATTTTCAATATCAAGTACTTATTAAACCTTCTCTAGATTGCATACAAGAAATTTATCTATCTTCTCTTGAATCTTTAGGCATTTCTGCTAGAGAGCATGATATTAGGTTTGTAGAAGATAATTGGGAATCACCAACCTTAGGAGCTTGGGGGGTCGGTTGGGAGGTTTGGCTTGATGGCATGGAAGTTACCCAATTTACTTATTTTCAGCAATGTGGAGGCCTTGATTGTAAACCTGTCTCAATTGAAATCACTTATGGCCTCGAGAGATTGGCGATGTATTTGCAAGATGTTGGAAGTATTTGGGATCTTTCTTGGAACATTAATAATAAATATGGTGATATTTGGCTTCCTTTTGAAAAAGGTCAATGTAAATATAACTTTGAAGAATCAAATGCAGATAATTTAAGGAAACTGTTTGATATTTACGAGGGAGAGGCTTCTCAACTAATCGCTAAAAAGCTTCCTGCACCTTGTCTTGATTATGTTCTAAAGTGCAGTCATACTTTTAATTTATTAGAGGCTAGAGGAGTAATATCTGTTACTGAAAGAACTAAAATTATTGCAAGAATTCGATCTTTAGCCCGTAAAGTTGCTGAAGCTTGGCTAGAAGAGAGGGAAGTTCTTGGATTCCCCCTTTCCTCTAAATGAATTATAAAGTTTAAATATTATTATTTCCTAGTGAGAAATTGTGCAAAATAACATTTTACCTTGTATCAAAAGATACTTTTGATACATTTAGGGCTGGAATGTTCGATTCAATACACTATTCTATATTTGTAAATTTTGTGTGAGGACACAATGAAGCTGTTTCAGCGTTTGCTGGTAGCTCCTGCTGCTTTGGGCTTAATGGCTCCAATAGCTGTTAATGCGGATGTTACTGCTGTCACAAAGGATTCAGACGTTAACTCTGAAGTCATTAATGCTCGTATTGATGGAGTAGAGGCTCAATTAGGCGAACTAATGGCTGGTCAATTCTCCACCACAACAAGGTTGAGTGGAAAGTCTGCATTTGTCACTGGTTATGTTGATGATGATGCTGAGGCTAATTCTGATGAGATCGTTGGCCAGTACATGTTTCAGTTGAATCTGAATACAAGTTTCAATGGTGAAGACAATCTTTATACAAGAATTAAGACTGGTAACACTAACGACCATTTCTTTGACAAGCCTCAAGGTACTTATTTGTCAGTTGGTAACAACAATGGCGGAAATCTTGCTGTTGATAAGCTTTGGTATCAGTTCCCAGTTGGAGAGAGCCTTCAAGTTTGGGTTGGACCTAGGATTGAGAACTACTACATGCTAGCTAGTGCTCCATCTATTTATAAGCCAGTTACCAAACAGTTTGCTTTAGGTGGTAATGGTTCAGCATATGGTTCAAGTACTAGTCCTGGTTTTGGAGCTGCATGGACTCAGGAAACTGAAGACCCTTCAGACGGTAGATGGGCTATCAGTAGCAACTACACTGCTAGAACTGGTGCTACGTCAACCACCGGCTTGCTCCCAGACGATGACGTACAAAGTTTCTTGTTGACAAAAGTTGAATATGGCTCACCTAGGTGGCAGGTATCTGGAGCGTTGGCTAAAAAATCATCTCCAACAGCTACTGTTAATGGATATGATGGCTACTTCCATACTGCTTCAGCTATCGGTACAGGTGGAGACATGACTGCTTATGGTCTAAGAGCTTACTGGAGACCTGACGATTTAGGTGAGGCTATTCCTTCAGTTCAACTTGGTTACGATTTTGCTACTTATGATGAAGCTACTGCTGGAGAGGCAACAGATACAGCAGGTTGGATGATAGGCCTTGGTTGGACAGATTTAGGCGTCAATGGAAGCAGAGCAGGTGTTGCTTTCGGTTCAGCACAAGCTGCAACTGATCTTGTGGCCGGTGGAGCTAATTCTGAAGATCCTGAAATCAACAACACACGTTGGGAAGCTTATTACTCATTCAAAGTGAATGATGGAATGAGCGTTACCCCTTCTATTTTCGGTGGAACAGACATTGGCGCTGCTGATACAGACGTTAATGGTGCAGTTCTTCTAACTGAATTCAAATTCTAAAAATAAGAATTCGACAAAAAAGATGCCCTTTATAGGGCATCTTTTTTTTTGTTAAATTTAAAATTTTCAAACTCAGTGTCTGATGTTTTAAGACACATTGAAAATGATTTGAAAACTATCTACCAGCAGTTCTCTCCTTCTCCAATAGGAATACATATATCGGCTTTTTTAGCTTCTTTTTTGGCTTTTTTAGCTGCCTCGTCAAGCTTGCCATCCTCGTCTACTTCTTGATCGGAAGTCCATTCTTTTAGCCCTCCCATGTCACTGTGTTTTTCACCAGCGATTGAATTCTCTGTAATTATTGCATTAGTAGCTAATGCGGCGGCGGCTGCAAGAAATATTCCGATAGGTGTTTTGCTTCTCATACAAGATTTTATTTCTTTATATTTTGATAGGTCGCATCTTCCAATGAAAGTTCTTTTTTTACATTTAGATGTATAAAGTGATTTATTTAGTCTCCTAATCTTCTAAGGAGATTGCTGTATGCCTGGAAAATTAAATCCAATTCATCTGATCTTCCATTTTTTGCTAATAAGCCTTTTGCACCAGCATCAAGTTCAAATAAGAAATTCCTATCTTCATTATTTTGTACATAACTTTGAATCCAACCTACGCAGACGTAACGTTGCCCATTTTTGACTTCAGCAACGGAATGTAGTTTTGTGCTGGGATAAATTATCAATTCTCCGGCAGATAGTTTTATTTTTTCAGTTTTATTCATTGTCTGAATGCATAATTCACCACCTTGATAATCTTTTGGTTCGTTTAAAAATAATGTAAAAGATAGATCGCTTCTACCAGAAGGCATATAGGGATTATCAAGGTGAGTTCCATAGCTGTCTCCAGCTAAAGATTTTGTAAACATCACTCCATGGATTAAATTAGGCAATGTAAAACTTTTTATGAGAGGATTTGAAATCATCTTATTAATAATAAGATCTTTAAGTTCCATGGAAGTTGAGGACCTTTTATCTAATTGAAAATTATGTTTAATTCTTGCAGCTTGGCTCCCTGCAGTCTTTTTCCCATCTTCCCATGAGGATTTCTCGGCTTTTAGTTTTTGTACGATTTGGAGTGCTTCTGAGTTATTGATTAGAGGATGTCTCAAGTATTCCATCTTTAGGATCTAGGGTTATTTGCCATCATAAATTATATACAAGATATCAATTTATACTTGGATGAGTATCAGAATTTCTAATCCAAATATAGTCTTATCTTCTTGTCTAGTCTATATAGATATATTAATCCCTTCTCCAGATAGATTAATGAATTCCATCAAGCGTCTTTTTGCCTCAGTAATAGCAAGTTCTCTATTATTTTCTTCAAGTTATAGTCATGTAAAAGCCTCTGATAGAGAAGTAAGAGTTTATTCAGGTAGACATTACAACACCGATAAGCAGATATATAAGAAATTTGCCGAGGAGACAGGCATAAGAATACGATTAATAGAGGCTACAGGTATTTCTTTAGTTGAAAGATTGAAGAGGGAAGGAGCAAATTCTAAAGCAGATGTAATACTTCTTGTTGATGCGGCTCGAATTAGTAATGCTGCAAAAAGTGGACTTCTACAGCCTTATCGATCTTCTGAATTAGAAAAAAATGTCCCGTTTGAATATCGAGATCCTAAATCAAGATGGTATGCCTTAACGAGAAGGGTGAGAGTTATGGTGGCTAATCCAAGAAAAGTCGATATAAATTCAATTAAAGATTATGCTGATCTTTCTAATCCTTCCTTAGAGGGACTTGTTTGTGTAAGGAAAAGAAGTAGTCCATATAATCAATCTTTAGTAGCTAATCAAATAGTTAATAGAGGAGAGGCAAAAACCAAGGAATGGCTAAAAGGTATGGTTTCAAATATTTCTCAACCTTTTTTTCCAGGAGACATAGGGGTTATTAGAGCTGTTGCTCAGGGTAAATGTGGAGTAGGTATTGTTAATCACTATTATGTGTCAAGAATGCTCGCTGGTATCAATGGTTCAAAAGATAAAAGATTGGCTAAAAAAGTAAAGGTTCTTACCCCTAATCCAGCTCATGTGAATGTAAGCGCAGGTGGAATTGCTAAATATGCCGAAAATAAAGAGTAAGCTATTCAGTTGCTAGAGTATCTCGCTTCTCCAACTGGTAGTAGGGGTTTAGCTGGCCCAACATATGAACATCCTTTAGTAGGTTTTAATACAACGGAAGAAGTTAAACAATTTGGTGAATTCACACCTGACAGTGTGACTATTGATCAATTAGGCGCAAACAATAAAAAAGCAATAGAGCTTATGAGAAAGGCTGGTTGGGATTAAAAGATGATAATTCAAATAATTTTCTAGAAGCATATAATATTATTAGGAAATTCTTTAAAGGAGAGGTGGCTGAGTGGTCGAAAGCGAACGATTCGAAATCGTTTGATAGCTGAAACTATCCGTGGGTTCGAATCCCACCCTCTCCGTGCACTCTTTTATTTGTAAGGGATCTAAGCTATAACTAGATTTTTTGATGTGCTTGGTACAAAACCTAGTACATTTTTTTGTCTATCCTTAATAGTAAGGACCATTTATAAAGCTAGATAATCTATTCTTAGCTATAAAGCTTAAATCAAATTGATTAAATATCTATTACATACCTATAAAGCTATCTCCTTAAAGAGAGAAGAAGATGGCTTTACTTTGGTTGAATTAATTGCATCTAGTGCAATATCAATAGCTGTATTGATTTCCGCCTATTCATTAATTAATAAGCTCTTTGTATCAAACAAGTCGGACGAATTAAAAATGCTCTTAAGTAGAAATGTTGATAATTCTCTTGATTACTTGATGGATGAAATTAATAGTGGAAACAGACTTTTAACTAAGCCCATCCAATATCCTAAACATTGTAATGTTCCAAAAGGTGATTTTGTTATTGGTATAAAATTGCCTATACAAGCACTTAAAGTCGAAGCTTATTCCTCGGATTATTCTAATACGAAAGTATGGAAAGAAGTTGATTGTCCAATTACATATTCTCTTATTGAAGATACTAAAAATAATATAAGAACAAATAATTATAAGCTTTTAAGAAGAGGACCCATGGTTAATAAAGATGGATTTTATGTTGCAAATAAAATTTCTAATTCTGAGATTCTTGACGGAGTAAGTTCTAATCCCAAGATAAATATTACTTGCTCTGAAGATGGTGATTGGGAGAGACGAAAAGTTCGAGGAATAATTATATGTACTGATAAGTATAGAAGAGCTGCTCAGGTATCAATTACAGCTGGTAAGTTATTACCATATGAAAAGTCTTTTTCCATTATTCGCACATCAGGTTCAACTAATAGAGTAATTGATAATGAACTAATTAATAATGATATAAATATTAGTAAAGAAATCGATCCTATATTTGATCCTTATCTTGACCCTATACATGGTGATAAATGTGAGAAATTCAGGAGTTCCATGGTTCATTACAGTGGAACAAGGGGACGAAACCATTTCAGATTGGAAACAGGATGTTATGGGCATAACGGGAAGTGGTTGCCAGACCCTTGTGCTAACTCCAAGTATCCTCAAGGATGTTTCCCTTATTCTTTTAAAACAAGTCAGGGTTGGTTCCCTTGCGTTTCTGGAAACAAAAAATATTTTTTTAAAGTACCTAAAGGTCATCCACAAGTTTCTAGCCGAAACTGCAAGACTTACATACCAGGTGTTTCTTTTTGACTGGTAAATTTATTTATATTCTTTTTTGATTTCTTGGGAAGCGGTTAGGAATACTTTGGGATCATCAGGTCGCAGGACCGAGTCCTGTCGCCCCAATTGGGTTTATAGCAGTCTCATTTCAAGAAGAACACCTCCTGGAACTCCTCCGTTTGCAAATATTTCTATGTTGCACCAGTTTGTGGAAGACTGGCCATTCGGCCCAAAAAAGTGGTAAAAAAGGTGGTACAAACAAGGCATCAAGAACCTAGTTATTACTAGCTTTTATGGCTTTAGATCAGCATCGTAAATTTAATACCTTTTGATATCCTTTTTCTTTCCATAAAACTATACTTGTCGCACCTGTTGCAGCATTAAGGCAAGAACTTACCCCATAATCATCATTTGAGAGCAAAGAAGAATTTGAATCCTGGCGTTGAGCACGAGCATTAATTGCTAGCGTATTTTTCCATGTTGTTCCTATTGTTATGGTATACATCCCAGAAGTGCTATTCCAAACAGTTGCCGTTGGTGTATCTACGGCAATATTTCTTTGATGATTCTTTTGTCCTTTGCATTTTGAGATAAGATGATATCTACACTCAATGACATTAATATAATTTCCAAGATCTCCTGCGTTTCTTGGAAGTACTCCATATTCTGCATAGAAAGATTGAGCTGCTTTAAGGTAGGAACTAATTTGAGCTGCAACACCACTTTGCCTTGCCTTTTTTGTTGAATCTTGAAAGCTTGGGATTGCAATAGATGAGAGAATACCAATTATTACGACTACTACAATAAGCTCTGCCAAAGTAAAGCCATCTTCATCTTTAAGCCTGTTTTTGAAGAATCCGGTGGTCAATATTTAATTAACTTAGCTTAATTCTATGCTAAGGATAATTTATAAATCTCTCTAAAACCATGCCTGACGTAAGAACTAATGCTTTTTTGCACTATGTGGAAGCAAACCTTCCACCTGGATCCCATAAGTGGTACAAAAGGTGGTACAAGCCAGGCATCAAGAACCTAGTTATTACTAACTTTTTACGGCTTTAGGGAGTTTTCCACCCTCTCCGTTTAATGCTTTGTTTGTATAAGGTCTGGACTAATTACTTCCCATCGGATGGAGAAGACTTACTGTTACCATTGCAGCTGTTCAGCAGTAGATAAACAGAGTAATAGCAGTATTTATTAATCTTCGGTGGCCTATTTGCCTATGAAAGAGGCAAATATTGCAAAAAAGACACCTAGGGCATAATGGGTTGATTAACGCTTATTAATTGATGACTGATAAGAGCAAAGAGACGTGGCAACCAACAGATGAGCAAGTTGATAAAGTAATTCTTCCCGCCATGCAGGGGATCGCACAGCAATGCGCTGGTTATATTAACGAACTTCAATGTCCTCCTGAATTTATTGCTGTCATGCTTAGGGATGTTGCAGATGCATTCGAGAACCCATCACCCTAAGGCGAAAGTAGTTGTGACTGTTGTTAATTAATTAACTTCTCTTCAACACAAAACTCTTACTTGCAAATGGTTTAGAAGTAATTTCCATACAAATCTATTAAGGACAGCTAATTATCTAATGACTAATTCAGTCGAATCAATTGTTATCTCTTTAGGGAATGAACCTGCAGAGGTCCTTGGTTTCAAAACAGAAGAACAAATAGAAACAGCCTTAATCCCCTTAATGGCAGAAGTTTTTAACAATGAGACCCTTACTGTTAAATAAATCAATTCACGCGGAATAAGACGAAACTAAATCACTTTATAAATTATCCAAGGTCCTGGTATAGACACAAAGAGTATTAACTCCAATTTCAAGATCAAGATTACCAGCTATTGAATAAGTAATAGATAAGTTCTTACAAGAATGAATGCTGATAAGCAGCTAAAAGACATATTGCACATGGCAGTAAAGAATGCAGTTTCAAGAATGAAAATCGTAAGAAGTCCTGCTGATCGTCGCTGTTTATTTCATGAATACAAGGAATGGCTAGGAGAAAGTATTAATGATGAAGTTTTAGCAATTCCTACAGAGATAATACAAAACGAACTAGATAAATAAAGTCAACTCAAAAGGAGTCAACAATACTGTAGGGTCAAGTCATAAGAAGATTAGGCTTTTAATTTGCCATTAAAAAATAAAAGCAAGGGAATAGTTCCATGGGATTATCAAATTGATGATGAAAACTATCAAAAAGAGCCTTGGATTCTAAAGAAAGGAAAGGAATATGTAACTATTGAAAAAGACAAAAACAATAAAGGGCTTTTCTTCCTTCAAAAGGATGAAGTAAAACGTCTATCTCTTAGCGCTTCACAAGCTAAATTGACATATCATCAACTGATTGAATTTGGATATAAGCTGCGAAAACCTAAGATTGAATTTACAAGTAAAGGTTAATATTACTAATTCAACGTAAAGGTATCTTTTGAGATATTAATTTCAAGATTACTTGGTAGGGTCGATTGCAAACTCATGATTATCTATTTCGAATAGCTTATACAAATGACAGAAGACTGGAATACGACTGATGAGCTAAAGAAAGACATTATTACAGCCGTTTATAAGGACATAAATGATCAAATAGAGGAAATGGTTGAGGATCTTGGATGTCCTCGAAGTTTTGCAGAAGGATTATTGAAATCTATTGCAGACAACTTTAAAGATGGAACGACACTCGGCAAGACTGAATCCTCTTATTCTTCTCGTCATGCTTCAACACCAGAGATTGAAAGAGGTGCACAAGAAATAGTGATCAAGCATGAAAGAGAAGCCAGAAAAGGATCCTCTGATTTGGTGAAAGATTTCAACAAAAATGTAAAGGTTCCTGGGAATGACGATACACAAAGTTCTTTATATTCCTCTCGACATATCTCAACTCAAAACGAAGAAAAAGGAGCTGAAGCAATCGTTATTAAGAACGAACAAAAAATTAGGGAAGAGATGAAAAAGGAGAAATCATAAAAAAGAAATAGCAATAGTGAAATAGCTCTATTCCCTAATGATGTTTCTACTTTGTATTTCTATGCAGCTTCAGTAACTCTTGATTCGTTGCGCTTTTGGTCTAAATAAATTACAGAGTTAGCGACAGGAAATAATTTCTTTTCTAAGTGAGCTATTGCAATTCTTTTTGTTTCTGTCATTTCTTCTGTATAGAACTTCAAAGGCTGAGAAACATACTGATTATCTCCACTCATTAAAAAATCACCAAAACATCTCTCTCTTATATAAGCGTATTAATTATTTGATTGCATTTATTACTACACAATCAAATTTAGTAATCAAAGGATAAGATCTTTTTATGAGAACAAAGATGTCCGCTAGAAGAGCTTGTCTTACGGCAGCAATTATGTCTGTACCTCCGACTCTTCTATTCGTTATTAATTCAGGACGATTTTCTGCTTATGCAGTTCTGATTGTATCCATACTCATTAATTGGCCTCTAATAAGATGGCTTGATGATCGCCAGTGGTATAGAGAGTGGAAAAGGGAAGAATAAAGAGATCTTTTAACCCATAGACCACCTCCTAGCAGTAGTTGGACTTACCCCATAAATATCAGCAATCTTTTTCCAACTCCAGCCGTAACTTCTATACCTGTTAATTCTTGTTTTTCATAAATTATTTGTTTATAAATAAATAAGGGTGATTTAAAAATGTGGTCAAAGAAATTACTATCTACGAAGCTTTTGATGGTTCAATGTTTGACTCTCTTCATGAAGCTAGTAACTACGAAGTACGTTTAAAGAATCGGGCTATAAGCTCATTATGCAATCACGATTATGACGAATGGGAAGACTATATGTTTACTCGATCAAGAGAAACTGACTAAAAAAGAAATTCAATTACTCCATCACCGAAGGCTTCTATTTGTTAATGGTTACTATTGATCCGAGAAAATTGGATGTACCACTTTGTTTCTTGCGAATGGAAGATGGTCAAATCTTGATCTCTGTTTAGTAAATTAGTTTGATTAAAAAAGTAAAGGGATTAAAATGTCCAAAAGACGAAATCTAAAAAAAGAGAAGGCAGAAAGAAATCGAGCTTATGCCAGAAAATTTAAGAAACGTAAGCTTCGTAATGATGGTAGAGGAGCAGGTAATGGAATTACAGGAACTGCAAACAATGGTGGAGCTGCTGATTAATAAATCGATATTCAACAGTTTTTAGAATTGCTTTAATGCCGAGTGAGAACCAACAAGTTCTGCAACTTCAACTCGTTTACTTTATGGGCCGTTATTTATACTTTGCTGTAATCCATCCGAAGGTTTAGATATGTATAACTGTTTGCAATACTTTTGCAGTCTCATCTGGCTGAGACTTGAAGCTGAAAACAACTCAATATTGTCCAGTCGCAGTCCAATACGCGATGAGATCAACAATTACCTTTTGTAGTTGCCATGAAAAGTAGACGTGGATTGTTTCTTCTTCATGTCTTTGAAAATTAAATCGTAGATCAATCGATAACACCCCACCGCAGCACCATACTGTTTGTCTTCTTCAGACTTAACTGCGACACGTTGAATCTGTGTCAGAAGCCAAGCCAACATATCAGTATTTTCAGTGTTTTCAAAGTTCTTACACAGTTCAGTACTTGCCCATGCGACATCCAGATTCGCAGACCTACGGGTAATTTTATAGTCCCTCACAAGATAGCTGATGGTGTCACCCACCCCCCCCAGCCAGTATTTAATTTCGAGAGAGCATCAAGACGTCTATGTTTTCTTTCCGATCTAGTAGTTATTGCCATAACTTTTTCAACTTATTAGCTTATATATATATATATATAAGCCTTTTATCGTTGAAACGCTTAATTTCTGAAGCGATGAAAAAAGAATAATCTTTAAACGCTAAGAAATTTCTCGACTACAGATTTACTTAATTCACTTGTTGGCCCATTAGCCACTATGCCTCCACGTTGCATTGCGTAATAACGATCAGCTTGCTTAACGAAATGCAGATGTTGCTCTACCAATAAAACAGCAATACCAGTTTCATCAATTATCCTTCTAACTGCAGATTCAATATCTTGAACGATATTTGGCTGTATTCCTTCAGTTGGTTCATCAAGTAAAAGTAACTTCGGTTTACCCAATAAGGCACGTGCAATTGCGAGTTGTTGTTGTTGTCCACCGCTTAAGTCTCCTCCCCTTCGGGATAAAAACTGTTTAAGAACCGGGAACAATTCAAAGATAAGTTCGTCAATCTTTTTATGCTTAGCAACTCCTCCAGGTAAAGCTTCCATTCCAAGTTGAAGATTCTCCTCAACAGAGAGATAAGGTATTATCTCTCTACCCTGAGGAACATAAGCGATACCTGCGCGAGCCCTTTGATGAGGAGGCTTTCTATTGATCAAATCTCCGTTGAAAGTAATCTCGCCACTACGAGGAGTTAATAAGCCTATTAATGACTTTAGAAATGTAGTCTTACCCACACCATTTCGACCTATAAGACATACCATCTCACCTGAGTTGATATTTATATCAACATTTCGAAGTATATGACTCTCGCCATAGTAAGTATTCAAACCATTTGTCTTAAGAAGAGTCATTAAACTTCCTCCTCTGACTGTCCTAAATAAATCTCTATTACTAAAGGGTCTTTTTCTATTTGGCTCATAGACCCCTCTTTCAATATATGTCCTTGATGTAAAACACTAACTGGACAATCAAGTCTACGAATAAATTCCATATCATGATCAATAACTAAGATAGTATGATCACCAGCTAAAGATTTAAGAAGATCAGCAGTTAAATCTGTTTCTTCATCTGTTAAACCTGCGACAGGTTCATCGACCAATAATAGATCTGGATCTTGTCCAACTAACATTGCAATTTCTAGCCATTGTTTTTGACCGTGAGATAAAGCCCCAGCCTTGATATTTGATTTGGATTGGAGATTGACAATACTCATTAAGTGTTGGATTTTATCTAATTGTTTAACCTTCAAATTGTTGAATAATAATGAAAATGGAGTTTTAGGTCTGCTAACTGATAGAGCTAGATTTTCTTGTACAGATAAATTTTTAAATATTCTAGGACTTTGAAATTTCCTACCAATCCCTTTACGAGCTATACGATATTCTTTTTGCCCAATCAATGATTTATCTTTGAAAATTACATCACCTTTAGTTGGTAGGACTTTCCCTGTAATAACATCTAAAAAGGTAGTTTTACCTGCGCCATTGGGACCAATTACTGCTCTAAGATCACCTTCATTTAGGACTAGATTAAGATCATTAAGAGCAAGGAATCCATCAAAACTAACTGAAATTTGTTGTATCTCTAGTAATGGAGAATTCATGATTTCACCTCACCTTGTTCATTGACTTCAAGCTTTGGATATGTTTTTAGCTTTTTATTAATGCCCATCAAATAAAGTAATTCCTTTAGTCCACCTCTTCTTATCCAGCCTAAAACACCTTCGGGGAGTGCTGTTACAACAAAGATAAATAACCCGCCTTGTATAAACATCCAGCTTGCTGGTAGTGCTTCACTAACTAAACTTTTTGCATAATTGATGAAAACAGCTCCTAAAATTGCACCAAGTAAAGTTCCTCTCCCTCCAACAGCAACCCAAATAACCATTTCAATAGAAAAAGGAACAGTCATAAACTGAGGTGAAACTATACCTGATTGAACTGTATATAAAGCTCCTGAAATTCCTGCTAATCCCCCTGCTATTGAAAAAATTATGGTTTTAAAAACAACTGGATTATAACCAGTAAAGCGGACTCTAGGTTCATCATCTCTAATTCCAATCAAGATGTCTCCAAACCTATCGCGAACTATCCAACGTGAAAAAAGCCATGCAAATATAACTAAAATTGCAGTTAACCAAAAGAACCATCTTTGCATTATTTCTGAGCCTACCATTTGTCCAAAAAGTTCCGTCACGTCTGTTTTTAAACCATTTGTTCCATTTATTAGTTTCTGTTGACCATTAAAGAAATTGAAGAAAACAAGAAGAGCTGCTTGTGTAAGGATTGAAAAATAAACGCCTTTAATTCTATTTCTAAAAACTAAATAACCAAAAAGACCAGCAATTATTGCAGGTAGCAACCAAATAGAAAAAAGAGTAAAAATTGAACTTCTAAAAGGTTCCCAGAAAAATGGAAGTTTTTCTATACCATATAAACCAAAAAATTCTGGGATACCATTGGGAAATCCTTCTGAACTATTCAATTGAAGAAACATTGCTGCGCAATAGCCACCTAAAGCAAAGAAAATTCCTTGACCTAAGCTCAACATTCCAGTAAATCCCCAAATCAAATCAACTCCAAGTGCAACAATTGCAAGAGATAGGTACCTACCCAGTAGATTCAATCTGAAAACCGGAAGGAAAGTCGGTGCAGCAATAATTAAGGCAATAATTACAACCCAGATAGTTAGGTTGATCCAATTTTTTTTGGTAGAAACAATTGCCATAAATTAAGACTCCACCATTCTTCCTTTCTGAGGGAACATCCCTGTTGGACTAAATTGCAAAAATAAAACTATTAATGCAAATATCATGACTCTAGCCATGCTCGTTGTGGCAAAGAAATCTACTGTCGAAGCTAAAGGTGAAGGCATATCTGGCCAAATCGTTAGAAGTCTTCCTGCTCCAATCAAATCAGTCATTATCCCAATCGAGAAAGAAGCAAGGATTGTTCCTAGTAAATTGCCAACCCCACCAAGGACTACAACCATGAAACATCCAACGATATAATTTACGCCAACATTTGGACCGACTGAACCAAGAAGTGATACCGCTACACCTGCAACACCAGCAATACCAGAACCAATTCCAAAAGTGATGATATCTACTTTCTCTGTTGAAATACCTAAACATTCACTCATGGATCTATTTTGAGTGACTGCTCTAATTCGAAGCCCCCAAGCTGTTTTATCAAGAAAGAAAATAACAACAAGAACAGATATTAGTGTAATCAGAATTATTAACAGACGTGTTTTAGGATAAGTGCTTCCCAAAAAATCAATTCCTCCTCTCATCCAGGAGGGGGCAGTAACATCAACATTTCTTGCACTAGCACGACCAAGCTTACTTACTAAAGATGATAAAACACCTCCTGTTGCTACTCCTATCAATGCAGACATGCCCCAAGTACATGCCCTGATTAATCTACCTTTTGCACCATTAAGTAAATCATCTGACAAAAATAGTGGTGTAATTAAGCCAATAAAAATTGCTATAACCAGCCCACTTCCATAAGCAAGTGGAACGCTCCTGACAAATTGTTGGAGAATTAGACTAACCCCCCATGTCGCTAAAAGAGTCTCAAGAGGATTTCCATAGAGACGTCTAATAACTGTTCGTTCTAAAAGGATGCCAACTGTTCCACTAACTAAAAAAGCAATTCCAATAGCAACAATGACGTAGGAGTCATAGAATGGTTTTAAAAAAGAAACTTGTTTGAAAATTAATTGAGTTATGTAAGTTGAGTAAGCTCCTAGCATCATTAATTCACCATGAGCAAGATTAATAACACCCATTAGTCCAAAGACAATTGCTAATCCCAGTGCTGCGATAAGCAAAACAGAGCCAATAGCAACGCCATTAAAAAGACTTTCAAGAATAAGTTGCACTAGATTAGTTTATTTTTTTACAGAAATAAGGAGCACGAAGGCTCCTTATTAGAATCTATTTATAAGTCAAAATTGAATCACATTCTATATTTTTCACCTTTCTTAGGATCAGTCCAATCACATGCATAACCTTTTGAACTTGGATGTTTTTGATTCCACGCTTGTGGTTCAACAACTCCAGTTTCTTCAAGGATTGTAAATCCACCCTTTGAGTTGATTTCACCAATTCTCACTGTTTGAGATAGGTGATGGTTTTCCATAACCTTCACGGGCCCTTGAGGAGCATCGAATGTCTGTCCAACCAATGCTTCTCTAACCGCATTGTCATCAAATGTACCGGCATCTTCAACTGCCTGCTTCCAAAGGTAAACCATGTTATAAGCAGATTCTTGAGGATCAGCTACAACACGATCACTACCCCATCTCTTCTTAAAGCTCTTAGCAAATTTCTTAGAGGCTGGAGTATCAATAGACATCATGTAGTTCCAAGCACCATAGTGGCCCTCAAGGAACTCAGGTCCAATTGTACTAATTTCTTCTTCCGCAATGGAGTAGTTCATTACGTAATAACCGTTGGAAGGAGTGATTCCTGCGTCCTGGATTTGTTTGAAGAACGCAACGTTTTGGTCACCATTCAAAGTATTGATGATTATTCCACCATCAGGAAGAGCAACTTTTATCTTTGAGATAATAGGTGCTACTTCTGTATTACCTAAAGGAAGATAGTCTTCTCCAACAACTTTACCGCCAAGTTGTTTAACTTGAGCTTTTGTAATTGTGTTAGAAGTTCTTGGGAAAACATAATCAGAACCTACTAAGAAGAAATCTCCTCCGGCAGCTGGTGAGCGCTTGTACATGAAGTCTGTAGCAGGCTCAGATTGTTGATTAGGTGTCGCTCCGGTATAGAAAATGTTATTAGAACATTCTTGTGCTTCATATTGAATTGGGTAATAAAGGAAAGCATCCTTAGATTCATAAACCGGAAGCATTGCCTTACGACTTGCAGAAGTCCAACCACCAAATACAACTGGTACTCCATCCTGGTCGATTAACTTCTTAGATTTCTCAGCAAAGGTAGGCCAATCTGAGGCTCCATCTTCAACGATGTACTTAATTTTATAACTTTTCCCGCCGACTGTTACACCTCCAGCTGCATTGATCTCCTCAATAGCCATTTTCTCTGTATCAACAAGAGTTGATTCTGAGATTGCCATCGTTCCTGATAGAGAATGGAGTATCCCAACAGTTACGGTGTCATCAAAGTTACCTGATGTATCTGATCCACCACACGCAGTAACAGTTACGGCTAATGACGCGGTAGCTAAACCTGTAAAAATGCGCTTTGAGAGCTTCATGAATTGCTAACTAAATTTTCTGTTTGCCCAATTATTGGGTGAATGAAAAGTATTCAACTACAGAACTTATTTTTGTAGCTAATGAGACTATTTTGAGTAATTAATCAAATGCAGATGGATTTACGTATCTGTTAATACTCTTTATCTAGACAAAGGTATCTGATTACACAAGAAATCTTCAATTCTATTTATCCCCTCTCCTGTCTTTGTGTTTGTGAAGCACCATGGAAGATCACCCCTCATTAACAAAGTGTCCCTCTCCATTACTTTCAAACTAGCACCCACCATTTCAGCAAGATCAATCTTATTGATAACTAATAAATCAGAACGAGTTATTCCTGGTCCACCTTTCCTTGGAATCTTGTCTCCAGCAGCAACATCAATTATATAAATACATATATCTACCAACTCGGGGCTAAAGCTGGCAGCAAGATTATCTCCACCGCTTTCTACAAATACTAAATCTAAATTTGAAAACCTTTGTTCTAACTCTTCAACCGCAATGCGATTTATAGAACAATCTTCCCTTATCGCTGTATGTGGACACCCTCCAGTTTCAACTCCTTTAATACGTTCAGGTGCTAAAGCCTTTGAATTAGTTAAAAATTTTGCATCTTCTTGCGTATAAATGTCATTTGTTACTACTGCGATTTCTAATTGATCTTTAAGGTTTTCGCATAGTTTTTGAATAATAGCCGTTTTACCAGAACCAACTGGGCCAGCAATTCCGACTCTTAATTTACTTTCCATTAGCTTCTAAATAATCTTGAATAAAGTTCTACATGCGATTGTTGGGCCATGATTGCACCAACATCGCTAATCCAAATTTCTTTTGGATTTTGCTGTGATAAGTAATTTGCTTGAGACTTAATAATTAATAGAGATTTTTTTTGAAGTTTTTGAGCTTTTGTTGGCCCTAATGACAATAACCTTAATGCTGCACTTAATTGATTAGCGACCCAACTATATAAAAATCCCTCCACTAAATCAATTGGGGGAATATCCCAACATACTCCAGCCCAAGCCCAAGCTATCGGCCATATGAATTTCTTTTCATTGTCAGGAAGAGGGTGATCTAGATCAATGAGTAGCTGTAATAAAGATTCACCCATTTGTGTCTGTTGAGATCTAACATCTGGAGAATCTCTTAATGAACTAAGCCAAGAATTCCACTCTTCAATAACAAATTTATGTTGGACATCTCGATTATTCTTCCAATCAACTAAATCTTTCATTATATAAGAAATTGAGCTTGCCTCAATTGTTATCTGACCTCTAGAAAGCTCACTTTCAATCCAATT
>QCPI01000016.1 GCA_003212625.1 Prochlorococcus sp. AG-436-J02 | reverse complement strand
TTGAAGCGATTACGACAAGAAAAAGACCATTTTGTCCATCGATTGAAAGAGAGATCCCTCCTATTAAAGCAAGAACAGCGCACAAAATATTAAAGAAATGCCTAGCTTTGCTTTGGGTCCAAGACGGAGTAGACAGCCAACCCTGAAGCTTGGAGCTGCTGGGCTGATACTTACACAAGTAATGTGCGATGGAATGAACAGATCTTTGGTTTCGGTCTTGTTCGGCGGTGCACTTGGCGCTAGTTCCGCAGCCTCAGGAGGGGGAGGAGGAGAATATACAAATATAACTAGTTGCAGCCCTGAAGAATGTGCACTCACGCTTGAGGCTGCAGAGAAAGTTGTAATAGTTCCAGGTTATGGTCTCGCTGTGGCTCAGGCTCAGCACACGCTAAGAGAGGTCACCAGAGTTTTAGAGAGTGCCGACATTGAAGTTACATATGCAATTCATCCTGTTGCAGGAAGAATGCCCGGTCATATGAACGTTCTTTTGGCAGAAGCAGATGTTCCTTATGAGCAATTAAAAGAAATGGATGTAATTAATCCTGAATTTCCTGCTACGGATGTTGTATTAGTTCTAGGTGCGAATGATGTGGTTAACCCTCAGGCCAAGAATGATCAGACTTCACCTTTGTATGGAATGCCAGTTTTAGATGTACAAGAAGCTAGAACAGTATTTGTTGTCAAAAGAGGAATGAGTGCTGGATATTCAGGAATAAAAAATGATCTTTTTGATTTGCAAAATACTTCTATGGTCTTTGGAGATGCAAAAAAAGTTCTTGGAGATCTTTTGTTGGAATTAAAGGAGCTTGGAGTTGGCAGTAAAGGATAATTTTAAAAGACAAGTTTTACTTTCAGATTTAGGAATAAGCCCTTTTAAAGAGCGTATCCCCTGGATTGGAGCTGATCTTCAGACCCTAAGAGATACATTTGCTGCCGATGAACTGCCTGAGGTCACCTCGTCAGAGATTCGTATCAATGTTCCACCTCTAAAAAGTAGAAAAACAGGAGGAGGTTCATTAGTTGCATACTTGGACAAACCACCAATTGCTTCGACTCTGAATGGTTTAGTTCTACTTCTGCATGGACTTGGTGGTTCTACTCGTAGAAGAGGTTTGACTAGGATGGCGAGCGCTTTGGTGCAATCAAACTTCGCTGTCTTGAAACTCAATTTGAGAGGTTCAGATCCTTGTAGAAATTATGTTGATGGTACCTATGCTGCTGAGTGCAATAGTGATTTAGTTCCTGTATTACTGCGTGCGAGAGAGATTTCATACCAATTAACTAATGACTATCAATGTTCAAAAAATATTCCTCTTTTCGGTGCTGGAATTTCATTGGGTGGAACCATTCTTTTAAATGCTTGTATGAGTGATGAGTCTTTATTAGATGGGTTGGTATGTATTAGTAGTCCTTTGGATTTGAATGAATGCAGTTCTTCTATTGAGAGACCGAGAAATTTTATTTATCAGAAATGGTTGCTAAATCGTTTGATTAGGCAAACTTTAGAAGATCCTTTTGGGATAGAAGAAACAGAAAAGAATGCATTAGTAATAAATAAAAAAGATAAAAAAAGAAAAATAAATGATATTAGATCTTTTGATAATTTTATAACTGCTCCAAGATGGGGATATAGAAATGTTGAGGAATATTATGCGAATGCATCTCCATTTTTCTCTCTTATTAAGAATGAAAAACCTCTTCCTAAAACATTATTTATTCAATCTAAAGATGATCCTTGGGTGCCTTTTGGGGCTGCTGAAAAACTAATGGAAAAAATGCAATTTTCTAATGATCAAAATTTTAATAAATTTATTTTTACTGAGAAAGGTGGTCACAACGGATTTCATGGAGTCGATGGATGCTGGGGGGATCAAGTTGTTTCTAAATGGTTTTTATCTTTGAAATCTATTTAATCTGATACTGCAATTCTTGTAATATTTTTTCCTGAATAATCTAAAACTTCTTTTCTTGCCCAGCTGTCAATAGCTAGAATTTCATTGAGGCTTGGATTGAGATTAAGGTCACATTTATGTTTCTCGCAAATCGCTTCAATTACTTTTGGAATATCGATAAATTTAAATCTTTCTTCTAGAAATAGCTCTACTGCTTTTTCATTAGCGGCATTAAGCACTGCTGGCATGGTTCCTCCTAATCTACCTGCGCTATAAGCAAGTTCCATACAAGGATATTTTTTAGTATCTGGCTCTTTAAAAGTTAAATTTCCTACCTGAGTAAGCTTTAATCTTGGCCATGGTGTTTTAAGCCGACCAGGCCAACTTAAACAATACAAAATAGGGAGCTTCATATCTGGCCATCCCAATTGAGCTAAAACTGATGAATCATCCAATTCAACCATCGAATGAATGATGCTTTGTGGATGGATAATGATTTCGATTTGATCATATGAAAGACCAAAAAGATAATGTGCTTCGATAACTTCAAGCCCTTTATTCATAAGGGTTGCAGAATCTACAGTTATTTTTTTTCCCATGCTCCAATTGGGGTGGCTAGTAGCATCCTTGATAGTTGCTTTTGCTAAATCTTCTGCTTTCCAATCTCTAAAAGCTCCTCCTGATGCAGTTAGTTGTATGGATTTAAATCCTGGGGTAGGTACTCCTGTGGAGAGCCTTGCAGTATCCGACCATGGCGTCCCCTGCAGGCATTGAAATATCGCCGAGTGTTCTGAATCTGCTGGTAATAACCTGCTGCCACTTTTTTTTAGAGCAGGAATTACTACTGGTCCTGCTGCAATAAGAGTTTCTTTATTTGCCAGAGCTAGATCCTTACCTGCTTCAATAGCTGCAAGTGTGGGTAAGAGGCCAGCACATCCAACTATTCCAGTCACAACAAGATCTGCACTTTCCCAAGAAGCGGCAGTGTTAAGTCCTTCGGCTCCGGCCATCAATAATGGCTTTTTTAATATTTTTGTATCTTCAGTGAGATTATTTATTCGCCTAGAAAGTTCTGGCAAAAGTGATTCATCTGCTAGTGAAACTACTTCAGGTTGATGAGTCTCAATTTGTTTGATTACTAAATCAAGGTTCTTTCCTGCTGTTAGTGCAACAATTTTGAATTGATCAGGAAACTCTTCTGCAATTTGAAGGGTTTGAGTTCCAATAGATCCTGTTGAGCCTAAAACGCTTATGGCTTTCACATTGTGAAGGCAAGTATGACCAGTCTCCCATTTAAAGGTATAACCCAGTTATGTATTTACCAGTTTCTTCTGGATTTTAATAGAGATTTATTATGCAAGAAAGGGAACAATGGAGATCAGGACTGGGATTTGCACTTGCCGCGGCTGGCAGCGCAGTAGGTCTCGGAAACCTTTGGGGCTTCGCTTATAGGTCTTCTCAAGGAGGCGGGCTTGCGTTTCTTATCCTTTATGTCCTTATTGTTTTAGTGGTTTGTCTTCCTGTCTTAGTTGCAGAAATGGTCTTAGGAAGAAGCACTGCAAGTAGTCCTTTTCTTGCTCCAATCAAAGCTGCAGGAGAAAATTGGAAGCCTTTAGGCTGGTTGTTTGCAATAGCTTCTTGTGGAATACTCTCGTATTACGCAGTGATTATGGGGTGGACAATTGATACTTTCTTCCATTCTTTATTCATCGGCTTACCCTCCGATATGAATGAAGCTGGAGAATTCTTTGGTAAAATTAGTAGTGGCAATAGTGTATTTGTTGGTCAAATAATAAGCTTATTATTAACAGCTTTGGTTGTTGTTGCAGGTGTTCGTAGTGGCATCGAAAAACTTACTAAATGGGCTATGCCATTGTTATTTGGATTGCTTTTAATATTAGCTATATGGGCAGCAACTTTATCTGGTGCATGGGAAGGATATACTTCATTCCTGCTTAAATGGGACTCATCACAACTGTTTGATAAAAATACAATTAGTAATGCATTTAAACAGGCTTTCTTTTCTTTAAGTTTAGGTATAGGGATAATGGTTGCTTATTCTTCATATTTAAATCGTCAAAATCATCTTCCGAAAGAAGCTTTAAGAGTTGCATCTTTGGATACTGCTGTGGGCTTATTAGCTGGATTAATTACATTCCCAGTCGTTATGAGTTTTGGCTTAAAAGAAGTTGTAAGTGAGTCAACTGTCGGGACATTATTTATTGCTCTCCCAACTGGTTTTGCAAATCTTGGATTATTCGGGAGATTGATCGCAGCTGTTTTCTTTGGATTAGCTTTTATAGCTGCAATTACTTCTTCCGTTTCCTTGTTAGAAGTACCTGTATCCTCTTTTATGGATAGGTTGAATTGGAGCAGAAAGAAATCAGTTTGGATTTCAACTCTTTTAATTTTCCTAATTGGAATTCCTTCAGCTATTTCTACAGATTTCTTAGGTAAGTCGGATGCCATTTGTAATACTCTTCTGATATTAGGTGGGCTACTAATTTCAATTCTTTTAGGTTGGATAGTTCCTAGTCGTTATGATGAGGACCTCTCAAATTCAAATTCTAATTTAAGAGTTAGAAGGTATCTAAAGTTTATGCTTCGCTGGGTATCTCCGCCTGTTATTGCTATAGGCCTTTATTTAACAGTGTTATCTACAATAGAAACATTTGCTTAATCTGAAAGTTGTTTCCATTCAGTTATACCTTTAGGCTTATCGATTAATTCAATCCCAATATTTCTCAAATCAGTTCTTATTCTATCAGCCAGTAAAAAGTCTTTACTAACTTTTGCTAATGTTCTCTTTTTGATAAGTTCCTCAATTTTATTAGTATCAATTTCTAGCTTGTTTCTCTTAGATTCTTGCTTTAAATTTACTTTTAATCCTAGAACTCCTGCTAACTCAGAAAGTAGTTGCCATTTTTTAAAAACTTGATTTAATTCATCTTTGTCAACTTCATTAATATCTTTTTCTTTTAAGAAATTTATAAACTTCCTAATTGGTTGAGATAGTTCAAAAAGAATAGATAAAGCTCCAGATGTATTTAGATCATCATCCATATACTTTTCAAAGTTTGATAATAATTCAGATGAGTTTTTATCAAGCTTTCTATTGATAGATTTTTTTATAGCTTTATCTAGCTTGATTTCATTAATATCTTGATCTTTTATTTTATAAATATGACCAAAAGAAAGGCAGTTATTTAGTCTTTCCCAGCCTTTTGAAGCAGCTTTTAGTGATTCTTCAGTAAAATCCAAGGGCTTTCGATAGTTAGTTTGTAAGACAAAAAATCTCAAAGTCATAGGTGAAATACCTTCCTCTAATAAAGATCTAATGGTTGTGAAATTCCCTAGTGACTTACTCATTTTTTCACCCCCAACATTAACCATTCCATTGTGAAGCCAGTATTTTGCTAACTCTTTCCCATTGCAGGCTTCAGATTGCGCTATTTCATTCTCATGGTGAGGAAATATCAGGTCTGACCCACCAAGGTGAATATCAATACTTTCTCCTAACTCTTGTTTAACCATTGCTGAACACTCTATATGCCAACCTGGTCTGCCATTCCCCCAAGGAGAGGAGTAACTAACCTCACCTGATTTGGACTTTTTCCAGAGAGCAAAATCAAGTGAACTCTTTTTACTTTCTTCTTTATTAATTTTCAAACGTCCTGCTGCATTATCTATCTGATTCTCAATTTCTCTACCACTAAGCTTTCCATACTCTTTATGTTTATCTACTGAAAAATAAACATCACCATTTGATGAGTAAGCCACTTTCTTTTGTTCTAATTCTTCTATGAAATTAATAATTTGATGTAGGCATTTTGTTGCTCTTGGCATACTACTTGGTCTGAGAATGGAAAGCTTATCCATATCTTTATGAAATTCATCAATATTTCTTTCACTTAATTCATCAGTAGAACATCCTTCTTTCTTCGCTCGATTAATAATTTTGTCATCAATATCAGTGAAGTTTTGAACAAATTTGACTTCAAATCCTTTCCAAATTAAAAACCGTCTTAATACATCCCAATTAAGATAACTTCTTGCATGACCAAGATGACAAAGATCATAAACAGTAACACCGCAACAATATATTTTAACTTGATTAGGATTTATACTAATAAAATCCTCTTTCTTTTTGGATAATGTGTTTGTGAATTTTAAGGACAATTTTTTAGATAAAAATGTGAGAAATTATTGAATTTGTCAGCAACTATTTTGCCTCCATCCAATTTACTCCAATGCCAGTTTCAACGATAAGAGGGACGCTAAGTTTTACAGCATTTTCCATAGTGTTTTGGACAAGTAGTTTTGTTTCCTCCAAATCTTTGGGATCAACTTCTAGCACGAGTTCATCATGTACTTGAAGTAGAATTTTTGCTGCTAGTCCAGTCTTTCTTAAAGCGGAATGCAATTGAATCATTGCAAGCTTAATTATATCTGCACTTGAGCCTTGAATAGGCGCGTTTGCAGCGGCCCTTAACTGTTGTGCTTCCATACCTGCTCTTCTGGCGGTAGTTAAATCAATTTCACTTGGTGGAGTTCCCAGAAGTCTTCCAAGCCCATTTTTATTGAAATGAAAATATCGTCTTCTTCCAAGAAATGTTTCAACAAACCCTTGGCTTAGGGCCAGTCTTTCTTGATACTCTAAAAAATTAAAAACGGCTGGATAACGTTCTTTAAATTTACTTAAAAAATACTTTGCTTCGATAATCGAAACCCCTGTCGATCTTGCAAACCTTTGAGCCCCCATGCCATAAATAACCCCAAAATTAATTGTTTTTCCTATTCTTCTTTCATCGGCGTTAATAGAATCTTTTTCAAATAAAATTTTTGCTGTTAACGAGTGGACATCTTCGTTTTTTAAAAAAGCATTTTTTAGTACTTCTTCACCTGAAAGATGTGTGAGTATACGAAGTTCAATTTGTGAATAATCTGCACTTAGAAGTTTCCAATCTTTTTGAGGCAGAAAAGCTTTTCTTATTCTCCTACTAAATTCAGTTCTTACAGGGATGTTTTGGAGATTAGGATTACTGCTACTTAATCTTCCTGTAGCGGTTACGGCTTGATTGAAGTCTGTGTGGACTCTTCCCGTCTCTTTTTCGATAAGCAGAGGCAAGGCATCTACATAGGTATTAAGCAGCTTACTTATAGTGCGATGTTCAATGATCATCTTTACTATTGGATGATCTGATTCAAGTTTTTCTAAAACCCCAGCATCTGTACTCCAACCTGTCTTTGTTTTTCTTGATTTTTTTCTATCTAAATCAAGTTTCTCAAAAAGTAATTCACCTAACTGTTTAGGTGATGAAAGGTTGAACTCATTTCCTGAAACCTTATAAACTTCCTCCTCGATAGAATTTAATGTTTTTGTTAGCTCTAATGATAAATCTTTTAAATAAGGCGTATCTATAATGATTCCAGTAGATTCGATTTCAGCCAATACTTCCTCAAGCGGTTGTTCAACTTCTTTGAGTAATTTTATTAATTTTGTATTTGTATCTTGTAATCTTTTCATATAAATAATGGCTAATTTTCTTGTTAGATAAACGTCCATGCCGCAGTAATTACTTGCAGTCTTAATATCCACATAGGAGAAGTCTTCTCCTTTCTTGACAACATCAGAAAAACTTTTGGGCTTAAATCCAAATTCTCTAAAAGCAATTTCATCTAAACTATGTTTAAGAGTTGGATCACATATATAATCAGCTAATAAAGTATCTATTACAACGCCATCTAATACGATCCCGTGTCTTAGTAAGATTAGTCTATCGTATTTTGTATTCTGTAGGGTTTTAGGGTTTTCTTTGCTAGAGAACCAATTCTTAAGTGCATATATAACTTCTTCAATCTTTAATTGATTTATATGATTGATTTCTATTAAATCCTCTTCTTTTGTTCTGTGTCCTATTGGTATATAAACTATATCTTGTAAAGCTTCACCAAAGCAAAAACCTAATCCAACAAGTTCAGCTCTAAAAGGATTCAAACTTGTTGTCTCGGTATCAATTGCTATTGGTTGTGTAGCATCTTTATGCTTCATTATTTTTTTTACGAAATTATTAAGCTCTGCAAGATTGTTTATAATAGTTGGCTCTATTGGAGGAATATCTTTTGTTTTATTAATACTAGTTAGTTCATTATTATCGTTCTTATTAGTAACGATCTTATTTTCTTTTAATGAGGGATTATTCTCTTGTTTTGATAATCCTTCTTTAGAAAATAGGGCCTTAAAAGTTGGTACTTGTCTTAATAAACTATGTAACTCTAACTTCTCAAGATTTTCAGTTAGCTTAGACTCGTTAATACCTTCTAAGTTATGATTTATTTTTGGACTTATAGGAATTCTAATTAATATTTCTGCAAGTTTTCTTGAGAGGTATGCATTATCTTTGTCTGCCTTTAGTTTTAGTCTTACCGCTCCTTTTATGGCTCCCCGCTTGGCTTTTTCCCCTTCTTTTTCTAGCTCTTGTAGTGATTTATAAACCCCATCAAGATCGTTGTTTTCACTTAAAAGATTGATTGCTGTTTTAGGGCCAACTCCTTTGACACCTGGAATATTGTCAGAGCTATCACCAGTTAATGCTTTTAGATCAATAACTTTGTCTGGGCTTACTCCAAGTTTTTCTTTCACGCCTTCTTCATTAATCAGTCTAGGATTTCCGCTTTTTGCATAAGGACCTCCACCCATGTATAAGACAGCTATATCCCTTTGGTCATCTACAAGTTGAAATAAATCTCTGTCTCCAGAAAGTATTCTTACTTGCCAACCTTTCTCAGCAGCTTCATTGGCAAGAGTTCCTAGGACATCATCTGCTTCGTATCCTGGGGCTTTGCAGATGGAAAGATTTAGACTTTCTCTCAGAATGGTCTCCAGTTGATCTAAATCCTGAAAAAATATATCTGGTGCTACATCTCGATTGGCTTTATAGTTTGGATCTTCCTTGTGGCGAAATGTTGGTTCAGCAGTATCAAAAGCAATTGTGATCCCTTTTGGTTCTATTGACTTGCAATTATCTAGAAGACTTTTTAAAAAGCCGTAAGTAACACTTGTAGGGATACCTTCTTTAGTAGTAAGCCCACCTTCTCCTCCTTTGCTAAAAGCATAGAAACTTCTAAAAGCTAAAGAATGGCCATCTATCAATAATAAAGTTGGTTTTTTTATTTCTTTCATAAAACACTCAGTGTGACATTGATGTATTAACTTTTCCTTTTTTTAGCCCAAGGAGGAAGATCAATAAAAACTTTCTCGCCTGGTTGTAATCCAGATATTATTGCAGTCTTGCTACCACTACTTGTTCCTAATTCAACTTTTTTAAATGTAGGTTGATTGTTATCACCGATTATAAGTACGCCAGCTTTTCCCTCTTCCGTGACAATGGCCACAGTTGGTATAAGAGTACTGATTTTGGTGGCTCCTGTTCTAAAGGTGATGTCAGAGGTCATACCTAGGCGTAAATTTTCAGGCCTTTTGCTTAACAACAATGTAACCTCAAAAGAAGTTACGTTATTGTTTTTTATTGCACTAGGAGAGATTTTGGAAACAACTGCTTTAAAGCGTCTATCAGGAAAAGCATCTACTCTAATGGTTGCTTGCTGACCGGTTTCTATTCTTCCAATATCGCTTTCAGGAACTTTCGCAACTATCTCCAGACCTTGAGAAAGTTCAACTATTGATGAGCTTGTTGCTCCTCCCTCTCTTGAGGAGGAGGCTGAAGTTGTAGGAGTTACAAATGATCCAGGAACCGCGTATCTGTTTGTTATTACACCTTTAAAGGGTGCTCTTATATTGAGTTCATTCTCTTCGATTTCTATTTGTTTGAATTTAGCCTCACTTCTTAAAAACTGATTTTTATATTCTTCAAAGTCTTCGGCACTTATCGCCCCTTCAGTGAAAAGGATCTTTCTTCTTAGATAGCTTGCTTTTTGAGTTTCATAATTAGCTCTCAGCTCGTCGATCCTGAATTCCAAATCTCCAAAATCCATTTTTGCAATTAGATCCCCTTTTTTGACTTGGTCTCCTTCTTCCACAAAAATCTCATCAAGTATTCCCTGTCTTTTAGGACTTACATTTACACTTTTATTTGCTTTTAATTCACCACTTGCAGTTATTAAGCCAGGTAAACTACCGCTCTCAGCTGCAATTGTAAATTCTGTTACGTCTTTATTAGAAGGGTTGCTCTTTTGAAGTTTAAAACTAGTCGCACCAAAAGTTAAAACCGAAAGTGCGATGATGCAAATAATTTTTTTCTTCTTTAAATTGGTCCAAATCATTTTGTGATAATCAAGTGCTCAAAGGGTTTAGATGTTTTTATACTTTGAATAAATAGTTTGAAAAACTTTCCTTTGGAGATTTATGAATATATTTTCGCTGTTAATGGGCACTATTGGGGCTAATTTGGTCAAATTAATCAACTGGGTTCCTTTCAAGATCTATTTCAATGCTTAAGGCCGGAATTGTTGGATTACCTAATGTTGGTAAGTCGACTTTGTTCAATGCTCTTGTCGCGAATGCGCAAGCTCAAGCGGCTAATTTCCCTTTTTGTACGATTGAACCCAATGTAGGCTCAGTTTCTGTTCCTGATCAACGTTTAAATTTGCTTGGTGAACTCAGTAAAAGTAAGCAAATAATTCCAACTAGAATTGAGTTTGTTGATATTGCTGGCCTTGTTAAGGGGGCAAGTAAAGGAGAGGGCCTTGGAAACAAATTCTTAGCAAATATAAGAGAAGTAGATGCAATAGTTCATGTAATTAGATGCTTTAGCGATGATGATATTGTTCATGTATCAGGATCTGTAGACCCCTCAAGAGATATTGAAATAATAAATTTAGAACTAGCTTTATCTGATTTAAATCAAATAGAAAAACGAAGAACAAGATTAAAGAAACAATTAACTACTAATAAGGAAGCAAAGTTAGAAGATGATATTTTGGGAAAACTTAGCTCAGCCTTGGAAAATGAAAATGCAGTTAGAAGTGTTTTATTAACTGAGGAAGAAAAAAAATTAATTAAGCCTTTAGGGTTGTTAACTCAAAAACCAATTATTTATGCCACTAATCTTGGAGAAGATGAACTTTCAGAGGGGAATAAATTTTCAGAAGAAGTAAATAATCTTGCAACGAAAGAAGGTTCTGAATCTGTAAAAATTTCAGCACAAGTAGAAGCAGAGTTAATTGAATTGGGTGAGGAGGAAAGAGATGATTATTTAAAAGGATTGGGAGTAGAAGAAGGAGGTTTAATTAGTTTGATTAAAGCTACATATCGATTGTTGGGTCTAAGTACATATTTCACTACTGGTGAAAAAGAAACCAAAGCTTGGACTATTTCTGATGGAATGACAGCTCCTCAAGCAGCTGGAGTAATTCATACAGATTTTGAAAAGGGTTTTATTCGAGCTCAAACAATTTCATATAAAAGACTTTTAGAAGCTGGATCATTATCTGAGGCTCGCAATAAAGGTTGGCTCAGAAGTGAGGGGAAAGAATATGTAGTGAATGAAGGAGACGTTATGGAGTTCTTATTTAATGTATAGATATGCTATCTCCTAAAAGTGATCTGCCCCATAAAATCTTTACTGATTCAATAAAAAAGCTGCAAATTATTTGCAGCTTTTTTATTGAATTTCAATTATTAGAAATTTAGTCAAATCATTTAGATTCGAACTTTTAACCAAATAAAGCTGAAGCTACCCCAGCAACGGCTATTACTATTCCACCCCATTTAATGAAAGGCTGATCTTTGTTATAGGTATTTGAGACAAGAATTGCTGCGAGAAGGATCTCAACAAGATTCTCATTAATCATAGGTCGAAGCAAAAAATGTGTTTGTTGATACTATTTCTAGCTGATCTTTCATTAATGGGCAATAAATATTAAGTTCTCAATGAAGCATCGATTGAAGTTGCAATAAATGCAATAGACGTTGCTTCCATCTGCATGGTCCACTTTTGAAGTTGTGATTTGTTTCTGCATAACAAAGGCTTCTAGGAGAATGTAAATCACCTCCTAGGTCTACCAAGCACCCCCTAAAAACAAAAACTCCCACCACAAGTTTTTACAGCTTTTTCTGAAGAGTAAACTAGGTATATTTTGTGGCTGAATTGATTTAGGTTTTCTTATGGCCCATATTAAACTGAACTATTAGCAGCAGAAATATATAGCTTTGTTAGCCTATTTATTTCTAAAAGTTTAATCATATGGATAATATCATTCAATTTATATATAAATATTCTACGTCCTATTAATCCTATTATTTCTAGTCTATTAAAATGTCTCTTGTATCCTTTAGTTATTCTGTGTAAGATTAAATATTATTTTGATTAATCTTGTTATTATAGAATGAGTGAGTATATTTAATTTGATAATCAATAGTAATAAATGGATAGAAGTCAGTTTAATATAAAAATTTCAAAAGACCTTCTTATAAGGATAAAGCGTCAGGCAATGATGTCAGGAAAAAGCCTGACTGAGCATATTACTGAATTAATTACTAACTCTTTATCTGAAAATGATATTAAAAATAGTAATTATTCTTCTTATGAAAAAATTAAGGATCTGGAAGAAAGGATATTAACTATTGAATCAATAATTAAAGCTAAGCTATAGTATTTAATTATTCTTGGATTTTCT
Source organism: Prochlorococcus sp. AG-436-J02 (assembly GCA_003212625.1). Taxonomy (GTDB): domain Bacteria; phylum Cyanobacteriota; class Cyanobacteriia; order PCC-6307; family Cyanobiaceae; genus Prochlorococcus_B. The sequence goes on along the minus strand of QCPI01000016.1, from coordinate 5,373 downwards.
TCAATGCTCTTATCGCTTCTTTGATATGGGCAGGTCCATTCAATAGATCTTCAAATATATGAATTATAATACCTTCTGAATTTATTATATATGTGACTCTACCCTCTATAAAACCTAGGGTTTTTGGAACTCCAAATTTTTCCCTAAGGACATTATTTAGATCACAAAGTAATGGATATTGAAGTTTATTTTTATTTGCGAAATTAAGATGACTTAAGCAATCGCCATTACTTATTCCCCAAACTTCTGCCCCTAAGATTTTAAATAAATCATATTTATCCCTAAACCCACAAGCCTCAATTGTGCAGCCAGGGGTATCATCTTTTGGATAGAAAAATAATACTAATGGCTTATTTAATTCATCTGATTTTCTAATATTACCATTTTGATCTTTTAAGCAAAAAGATGGTATTTTATCTCCTGTTTTTAGATTCACAAAGTGTTATAGATCTTTAAAATCTTAATATATTTGCTTTGAGGAATTGTATATAGGAGAGATAACACTACATTTAATGCATAGTATTCGTATGAAACTATTATTACTTTAACCACGCTTAGAAATTATTTATGTTATGACATTTAGATTAATGGTATTTGGAGTCGAAGTTCTTTTTGCCATTTATAAAGGAGGATTAATTCTGCACCTCTTTAATTATACAAAATATTAAATAGTTAGAAATCTAAAATTAGCTTCTTGCTCTAAAAATAAAAGTAAATTACATCTGATTAGTTGTAAAAAATAAACAAAGGCCATGTATAAAAATGTCTTTTATTTATTTTTTCAGATTGAAATTCAACTTTTTCTATTAGTTCATTAGTCGACTTATTACGATTTCAAGCAAATTTATAGTACTACTTGTAAAGTAGATCGAATTTCGACTTCAATTTCCTTAATTATGCAGAGCTACGGAAATCCAGACGTCACCTACGGGTGGTGGGTTGGTAATTCTGTCGTAACAAATAAGTCAAGCCGATTTATTGGCTCACATGTTGCTCATACAGGATTGATTTGTTTCGCAGCGGGTGCAAACACACTTTGGGAACTCGCCAGATACAACCCAGATATTCCAATGGGTCACCAAGGAATGGTAAGTATCCCTCATCTTGCTTCTATTGGTATTGGTTTTGATCCAACTGGAACAGTCTTCGATGGAACATCAATTGCTTTTATAGGTGTATTCCATTTGATTTGTTCAATGGTTTATGCAGGTGCAGGCCTTTTGCACTCTCTAATTTTTAGCGAAGACACACAAAATAGTTCAGGTTTGTTTGCTGATGATCGTCCTGAGCATCGTCAAGCAGCTAGATACAAACTTGAATGGGATAACCCTGACAATCAGACTTTTATATTAGGTCACCACTTAATTTTCTTTGGTGTTGCTTGTATATGGTTTGTTGAATGGGCGAGAATTCATGGAATTTATGATCCTGTTTTAGGAGCTGTTCGACAAGTTGAATACAACCTTAATTTGACCAATATATGGAATCATCAGTTTGATTTCTTATCTATTGATAGTCTTGAGGATGTAATGGGAGGACACGCGTTCTTAGCATTTGTTGAGATCACTGGTGGAGCCTTCCATATCGCTACTAAGCAAGTTGGAGAATACACTGAATTCAAAGGAAAGAATATTCTTTCTGCTGAAGCAATCCTTTCTTGGTCGCTAGCAGGTATAGGTTGGATGGCAATTATTGCTGCTTTCTGGTGTGCAACTAATACCACTGTTTACCCAGAAGCTTGGTATGGAGAAACATTGGCGCTTAAATTTGGCATCTCTCCTTATTGGATTGATACTGCTGATATGACTGGAGTCGTTAGTGGTCATACTTCAAGAGCCTGGCTTACAAATGTTCATTACTATCTTGGATTCTTCTTTATTCAAGGACATCTATGGCATGCAATTCGTGCTTTAGGCTTTGACTTTAAGAGAGTTACTGATGCTGTAAGTAATTTAGATGGAGCGAGGATTACTCTCTCTGACTGATTACTGAATTTTCAGAAAAAAAGTCTCGTCTTTTGACGAGACTTTTTTTTTCTAATAAGCGCTATGTATGATGTATATCATGCTTATTATTTATTTTTTATATTCCCAGCATTTTCAGTGTATTAATTGTTTAATACCTAAGAGAATAAAAAGCCCTCATCATAATGATGAGGGCTTTTTATTTAATCAAATTTAAGGATGAGTTATATCATCACTTTTCGATTATTTAGTTTTTATAGTTTTCTGGTTTAGCCCAAGGATCAATTCTTTTTGAATCATCTGAATAATAAAAGAACTGAGATGCACCGAAAACTGCTCCTAAACCGCATAAGGCTGGAACAATTGCAAATCCACCAGATGGTTTGATTAAACCAATATCTGAGGGGTGTGGTAGCTGAGTGGCAAAATCAAGAAGGTGAGAAAAATCAATCATTGAATAAAAATTTGTTTGTATTGATAACCCAGGTGGCCACTATGCCAAACCCGTGTTTGATGATATTACATTAATTTCAGAATCTAAGATAGAAAAACAAAATTTTCTTAGTCATTTAAAATCCTTTGGGTTCTGATTTTTGAGTTTTGTTAGCTTCTAGATTTTTTGTTGGTTTTGGCTTGAGTTTCTTCTGAATTAAATAAATAGCTATTCCTAAAAGAAATACACCAAGAAGTACAAACCAAATTATTCCTGAAATAAAAGCTAATCCGTGAAGGTCTTCTAGTTCGAGTTGTAAAGCAGATTTCATTTTTTTATATTTAAGTTTTTCTTGGGTATTTCCATGAAAACCTAGTTTGGTTGGGGGTTAAGGCAATTTGAAGAAAAAAAACATTTACTACTTCTGTATACGCCTTATAACTATTCGTAGTTTTTGAATTGAGCTGCCTGTAAGGTGTGCTCACCGTATTACGCCAAAAATCTTAAATCATGCAGACCTACGGAAACCCGGATGTCACCTATGGTTGGTGGGCTGGAAATGCTGGGGTTACAAACAAATCAGGTAAATTCATTGCTGCTCACATCGCTCATACTGGGCTAATAGCCTTTGCAGCTGGTGGAAGCACCCTTTGGGAACTAGCAAGATATAACCCTGAGATCCCAATGGGGCATCAGAGTTCTATATTTCTTGCTCATTTAGCATCAATTGGTATTGGCTTTGATGAGGCTGGTGCTTGGACAGGTGCAGGTGTTGCCTCTATAGCTATCGTGCATTTGGTCCTTTCCATGGTTTATGGAGCTGGTGGATTATTGCACTCAGTGCTATTCGTTGGTGACATGCAAGATTCTGAGGTTCCACAAGCTAGAAAGTTTAAGCTTGAGTGGGATAACCCAGATAATCAGACCTTTATACTAGGTCACCATTTGATTTTCTTTGGTGTTGCTTGTATATGGTTTGTTGAATGGGCAAAATGGCATGGAATTTATGACCCTGCTTTAGGTGCCATTAGGCAAGTTGAATACAACCTTAATTTGACCCATATCTGGAATCATCAGTTTGATTTCCTAGCTATTGATAATCTTGAGGATGTAATGGGTGGCCACGCTTTCTTAGCATTTGTTGAGATCACTGGCGGAGCTTTCCATATTGCTACTAAGCAAGTTGGAGAATATACCAAGTTCAAAGGAGCTGGTCTTCTATCAGCAGAATCAATTCTTTCCTTCTCATTAGCAGGTATTGGTTGGATGGCTGTGGTTGCTGCATTCTGGTGTGCACAGAACACAACTGTTTACCCTGAAGCTTGGTATGGAGAAGCCTTAGTATTAAAGTTTGGTGTTGCTCCTTATTGGGTTGATAGTGTTGATCTTTCAGGAGGTCCAGCTTTCTTTGGACATACCACTAGAGCAGCTTTATCAAATGTTCATTATTACTTTGGATTCTTCTTCCTCCAAGGTCATTTATGGCATGCTTTAAGAGCTATGGGCTTTGACTTTAAGAAGGTATTAAAAGAACCTCTACCTGCTCAGCTTTATTAAAATTAAAGGTCATTTTAAAAAACTTTAAGAGAGAAGATTTAATCTTCTCTCTTTTTTTTTGAAGAATTTTGCTTTTTATATCTTTAATTTTATTTAGGCCTTAAAGAAAATTAAACCTCTTTACTCTTGAGTATATTTACCTAGGTTGCTTTTGTTCATTCTTGAGGGAATTTTTGTTCAATTTTTATTTTTTTTAGACTTTCATAATTTAAAAATTGTTATATATTCCTAAAGAAAATTTAAAAAAAAATATTAATAGATTTGCTTGATTTGATTCTTGTTGGAACTTCTTCTTGTTTTTAGCTTTATAGAATTAGGCTATTACTGGGATTGGCTCGTAATTCGTTCTCATCTCATGAATTGATTTCAGCTCTTAGAAAGTTTTTCGTGTCTTAATAATTAGAAAAAATAGTTCAAACTAAATAACGACCTCTAACTATTCTGCACATATCAATTGAGCAGCGTGTAATCTGCACCCATATTTCGCCTGTATCGCTTAAAAATTATGCAGAGCTATGGAAATCCAGATGTTACCTATGATTGGTGGGCTGGTAATTCTGTGGTCACCAACCGCTCAGGCCGATTTATTTCCTCCCATATCGGGCATACAGGATTAATCGCATTTGCGGCTGGTGGAAGCACTCTTTGGGAGCTTGCCCGTTATAACCCTGAGATCCCAATGGGACATCAGAGTTCATTGTTTTTGGCTCATTTAGCTTCAATAGGAATTGGCTTTGATGAAGCTGGAGCATGGACAGGAGTAGGAGTAGCTGCAATAGCTATTGTTCATTTAGTCTTGTCAATGGTCTATGGAGGAGGAGCTCTTCTGCATGCAGTCTATTTTGATGCTGATTTGGAAAATAGCGAAGTTCCTCGAGCCAGAAAGTTCAAACTAGAATGGGAAAACCCAGATAATCAAACTTTCATTCTTGGGCACCATTTATTTTTCTTTGGTGTTGCTTGTATATGGTTTGTTGAATGGGCAAGGATTCATGGTATTTATGATCCAGCTATAGGAGCTGTTAGACAGGTCAACTACAATTTGGATTTATCAATGAGATGGAATCGTCAATTTGATTTCATTCAAATAGATAGTCTTGAAGATGTTATGGGAGGCCATGCATTTCTTGCTTTTGCTGAATTAACTGGTGCAACTATTCATATGGTCGCTGGTTCAACACAATGGGAAGAAAAGCGTCTTGGAGAATGGAGCAAATTTAAGGGTGCTGAATTGCTATCAGCAGAGGCAGTTTTATCTTGGTCTCTTGCAGGTATTGGTTGGATGGCTATAGTCGCTGCTTTCTGGGCTGCTTCTAATACAACTGTTTATCCAATAGAGTGGTTTGGTGAGCCTTTGAAACTACAATTTTCTGTAGCTCCATACTGGATTGATACAGGAGATCTATCTGATTCCACTGC
>QCPI01000015.1 GCA_003212625.1 Prochlorococcus sp. AG-436-J02 | reverse complement strand
CCATGTCCATATCCATCAGCTTTGACCACTGCCATTAGTAAACAATCTTCACCAATAAAGTTTTTCAGGACTCTTGAATTATTTTCAATAGCTTTCGAATCAACCTCAACCCATGCACGACTACAAGGGTCTGATTTCATTACATTTGTTGTTTTTCCATCAAAAGTGTGAATTTCTTCACTTCTATTGATCTTTGACATACTTTGCATGCAATCAATGTAATAAGGGAAACTGCATCAAGCTTGTAATACCACTAGCATGCCGCTTAACTGTCTGGTTTGCATGGGCCAAGTTCTTGTTTTGAATGCATCCTATGAGCCATTGAACATCACTTCATGGCGTCGCGCGACTGTTTTAATGCTTAAAGGTAAAGCTGAAAGTCTTGAAGAAGACACCTCTCACAGTATTAGACAAGATTTCAAGGCCCCTACGGTAATAAGATTAAGACAATTTATAAGAATTCCATATCGTGATATACCTCTAAGTAGAAAAAACATATTGCAAAGAGATCAGAACTGTTGTCAATATTGTGGACAGAAAAATAAAAAACTTTCAATTGATCATGTATTACCTCGCAGTAGAGGAGGATCAGACAATTGGGAGAATGTAATTACTGCATGTCTTCAATGCAATGTACTGAAAGGTAATAAAACTCCTGAAGAGGCAAAAATGCCATTAAGAAGACAACCTTATAAACCTTTAAATAATATGAGTTTTGAAACTACAAAACAAATCCACTCTGGTCGTCATAAGGAATGGAGTAAATATGTAATTGGATGGGTTACTTAGGTTTTTACTCAGCGGATTGATTACTAAGTTCTTCCATTTGCCTTTTTTGTTCTTCAGCAATACATGCCCCAATCACATCTTCCAGTTGACCTGCTAGAACTTGTTCAAGAGGAAAATTAATTCCTAATCGATGATCAGTCGTTCGATTATCTTTGTAGTTATAAGTTCGTATCTTTTCACTTCTATCACCTGTCCCAACTTGAGACAATCGTGCAGATCTTTCTTTTGCATTAGCCTCAGCTATCTCTAATTCTAATAATTTAGCTCTTAAAATCTCCATTGCTCTCTCTCTATTTTGTAATTGAGAACGCTCCTGAGTACAGAAAACTCTTATACCTGAGGGCTTATGAAATAAATCTATAGCTGTTTCTACTTTATTAACATTTTGCCCTCCAGCCCCACCTGACCTGGCTGTACTGATTTCTAAGTCAGTAGATTCTATTTTCACCTCGACTGGATCAGCCTCAGGCATTACGGCAACAGTCGCAGTGGAAGTATGAACTCTTCCTTGAGATTCAGTTGAAGGAACTCTTTGAACTCTATGAACACCGGCTTCAAATTTTAATTGACTATAAACTGATTCGCCTTTCACAGAGATAATCAATTCGCGAAAACCACCTACATCAGCTTCTGTGGAACTTATAGGTTTTACATTCCATCCTAATTTTTGTCCATATCTCTCATACATTCGCGCTAAGTCACCAGCCCATAAACAAGCTTCACTACCTCCTGCACCTGCTCTTATCTCAAGCATTACACTTCTTTCGTCTCTTGGATCTTTAGGTAATAGAGCCAAAGTCAATTTCTGAATTAATTCATCTTTTGAAAATTCGAGACTTTGAAGTTCTTCTCTAGCTAGGAGTTCCATCTCTTTATCATCTTTGCTATCTTTCACTAAGCTTTTAGCTTCTGTACATTCTCTTTCTATATTTTGGAGCTTCAAATAATCAGTAACCAAAGGCTCTAGGCGAGATCTCTCTTTCGCAATTTTCTCTAATTGTTTAGGATCTGATGCAACATCTGGATCTGCAAGTTGCAACTCCAAATTTTGAAAACTACTTTGAGCTGTTTCTAAACGTTTTATTAGGGTTGAAGAATCCATTCTTTGTGGTCCCTAAATCTTTATGTCAACCGATATCAACTTTCTTTTTTTTCTTTTACTGATTGATCTTTTTCTTCACTTGAATCAGATGAAGCCATACCATATTTTCGCATAAATCTATCCACTCTTCCTTCAGTATCTAGAATCTTCTGGGTGCCTGTAAAGAAAGGATGATTTCCACTCCAAACATCAACCTGAATTTCAGGCTGTGTTGAGCCTGTTGTCATGACAACCTCACCATTACAAATAACTTTTGCGTCTGGATACCAAGTTGGATGTATATCTGATTTAGGCATGATTAAAAAGAAAATGATTTAAGAGAAAAAAACGTGACCCTATCTCTTTGAGAATTGTGGAGCTTTACGAGCTTTCTTAAGACCATATTTACGCCTCTCTTTTGCTCTAGGATCACGACTAAGATGCCCCTCTACTTTTAGGGGCTTACGATTATCAAGAGATAAGTCACATAAAGCTCGAGCAGCACCCTGCTTTATAGCATCAGACTGACCAGTTAAACCTCCACCATATACATTCACTAAAACATCATAAGAATCGCTTAACCCTAAAGTTTTTAAAGGAGCTTTAACAGCAGATATATAAGCTGGATTGAAATTTAAATAATGATCTCCAGGGCGACCATTTATAACTATTTCACCTTTTCCAGGAGTCAACCTAACTCTCGCTACTGATGTCTTACGTCTACCAGTCCCCCAGTAAACAACTTTGTTTGTGGAACTAGTCATTTCGAAACAGATTCAGAATTTAGATTGAGCAATTTAGGCTCTTGAGCAGAATGCGGATGCTCAGAACCTTTATAGACCTTCAGTTTAGTAAATAATTGCCTTCCTAACCTTGTATGAGGAAGCATTCCTTTGATTGCCTTTTCAACTATTCTTTCAGGGATTCTTGATTGAAGTGCCTTAAAGGTTTCTACTTTCATTCCTCCAGGGCGACCAGAGTGTCTTCGATAAAGTTTCTGGTCCGTTTTCTTACCAGTTACTTTGATTTTTTCTGCATTTACTACAATTACAAAATCACCTGTATCTAGATGAGGTGTAAAATTTGGCTTTGTTTTACCCCGAAGCACACTAGCAACTTCAGTTGCTAGTCGACCAAGAGTCTGATTCTCTGCATCCACGAGAAACCACTGGCGATCTATTGAATCCGGAGATGGTACCGAAGTCTTGTTCATTTTTCTTGAACACCTTTAACGCTGAATAAACACTATCGTTTTGATAATGCTTTTTAAGGAAGTTATCAAGTCAAATAATTGATCTGATGCTTCAGAAAAATAATTCTACACTTTCATGGCTGAAAACTGACCTTTTTGTACTCATAAAATTTAAATCACTGATTTAATAAAATTCAAAGTATATGTTTATTAATCTTTGATATTTTCTGATTTCTCGGAAGAATCAAATATTGGGAGTGAAAAACCAGGAAAAGTGTCAAAACTTTTCTCTTTTGAAAAGATTTGCTCATGATAACCAACTCTAATTAAACAAAGGCCATGAGGAGGTGCAGCTTCCTTAACCTCAGATCGCAAACCTTTTCTCCATCGAAATTTAAATTCTTCAAGAGTAAGTCGTTTTTCTCCAACAGCAACTAATTGACCCATCAAAAGTCTTACCATCCCATATAAAAAGCCGCTGGCTTGTATTTCAGATGTAATGATATCCCCATTACGACGAATAGAAACTTCTTGAACGGTAGTAAACGAATTAGTCCTATTACTTCCTGCTTTTTGAAACGCTGCAAAATCATGTAAACCTAGCAAATCATTCAAAGCCTCTCTCATTAAATTGACATCTAATCGCACTCTATATTTGTGCCAACTAATTTTTTGCAGGAAAAGATTTGGATAGGAACCATTGAAGATTGAATATCGATATCTTCTGTAATTAGCCGAATAGCAAGCATGCCAATCACTCGGGACATTAACAGCTTCAAGAACTTTGATAGATGATGGAAGCCTACCATTTAAGGCTGATGGCCATTTATTAGTAGAAATTCGTCCAGAGCAATCAAAATGGACAACTTGTCCAGAGGCATGAACTCCTGCATCAGTTCGTCCCGCTGCTATTACTTTGACTGGTCTGATTGGATCTAGTTCTGCAATTTTCTCTTCTATAGTCCCTTGAATAGTTATGAAATTTTTTTGATTTTGCCAACCGCTATAACCTGTTCCATCGTATTGAATAACAAGCGCAATTCTATTAATCAAATTAAAGATAAATTAGTGAATAAAATAGCCGGTATTAATTAGGTAAAAAAAGAATCATTAAAAGCCTAAACAAGCTCCACAATAGCCATTTCAGAATTATCACCTCTACGTGGAGTCGTTCTAACTATTCTCGTATAACCTCCTTGACGATCACCATATCTCTCTTGAGCCTTTTCGAAAAGGGCATGAACCAACTGCTTATCGTATACATAACCAATGGCTCTTCTTCTTGATGAAAGACTGCCATCCTTAGCCAAACTAATCATTCTCTCAGTTTCATCTCTCAAGGCTTTTGCTCTAGCCTTGGTTGTTGTAACTCTACCTTCACGAATTAATTGAGTAGTTAAACCTCTTAAAAGTGCCTTCCTTTGATCAGCAGGACGACTTAATTGTGATATTCGACGTTGATGACGCATTGGATTAGCTTTGAGATGTTGTAGTAATAAAACCGAAAATCATGCAGAAGTTCTACTTTGCGGAATAGAAATTCCTATTCTCTCTAGAGCCTCAATAACTTCATCAGCAGATTTAGAACCGAAGTTCTTAATTTCTAACAAATCCTCATAACTGAAACCCATCAAGTCTGAAACAGAGTTCACTTGGGCTCGTTTTAGGCAATTGTAAGCTCTTACTGATAAGTTTAACTCTTCAAGGGGTATTTGGGCTTCAGCTGCTGGCTCTGGCTCTTCAGGAATCTCTTCTACCATAGATACGGTAGCAAGAGGCTGAAAAAGCTCAATTAATTGATTTGCAGCTTCGGCTAAAGCATCATCAGGAGAGGTCGATCCATCAGTCACAAGCTCCATTTTTAATCTTTCTCTACTAGAACCACCCTCAGCTACAGCTGTTTCATCAATAGTAAAATTAACTCTAATTATAGGCATAAATACTGCGTCTATTTGCAGTAAATCTATTGCGCTTGTCTCTTCATTCCTTCTGTCAACTGGCCGATATCCGATGCCTCTTTCAACATGCAATTCTAATTCTAAGTTGTGACCTTCATGAACTGTCGCGATTGGACGGTCGCCATCAACAACTTCAACTTGTGATGAGAATTGAATATCCTTTGCTTTCACTTCAGCAGGACCTGTTACCACAAGTCTTCCTATCTCAAGATCTTGGCTTCGACTGTCAACAGAGATTTGCTTACAGTTGAGAAGAATATCCAAAACATCTTCTCTAACACCAGGTATTGTTGCATATTCATGATTAACACCTGCAATCCTGACAGCAGTTACTGCGCTGCCCTCCAGTCCTCCCATTAAAACTCTGCGTAAAGAATTACCCAAAGTTGTTGCCTGACCTCTTTCTAGAGGTCCAATTAGGAAGACGCCTGTTTGGGAACGATCAGTGGAAACTTGATGGTCGATCCTGTCAATCTGGTATTGCAACACGGTCTAATGCGATGTGGAAAGAAAAGAAAAGTTCACTTCAGTGAACTGAGTTTAAACGCGTCTGCGTTTAGGCCTCCTACAACCGTTATGAGGTAGAGGAGTAACATCTCTGATCAAAGTAATTTCAAGACCAGCTACTTGCAACGCTCGTATTGCGGTTTCACGACCCGAGCCAGGCCCTCTTACAAGAACCTCTATCTGACGCATGCCTTGTTCCAAGGCCCTTCTGGCTGCGACTTCAGCTGCAGTTTGAGCGGCAAAAGGAGTGCCTTTTCGAGCTCCTTTAAATCCGCTTGCACCGGCCGATGACCAGGAAATAACTTCACCAGAAGTATCAGTAATTGAGACAATGGTGTTATTGAAGGTGCTTTGAATATGCACAACTCCATTTGGAACGTTGCGCTTTGACTTCTTAGAACCTGATTTCTTTGAGGTTGTAGCCATTAGGCTGTGCCGTATTTAAAAAGTTGTAGAAATTTACCAAGTAGTAACAGGAGGCTTAAGAAATTATTTCTTTCTTCCTGCAACAGTCTTTCGCGCTCCTCTTCGAGTGCGAGCATTTGTCCTGGTTCGTTGTCCACGAACAGGCAAGCTCATTCTGTGCCTACGTCCTCGGACACATCCAATATCCTGAAGTCGCTTGAGCGCCATTCCTTCTTGACGCCTCAAATCTCCTTCAAGCGTGAATTCTTCAGTAACAGCTCTTAGTTTCTGAACATCACTATCTTCTAAATCCTTTACACGAATATCAGGATTAACTCCTGATTTTCCAAGGATAATCTTGGCTCTGGTTAAGCCAATACCATAGATGTAAGTTAGAGCAACTTCTACCCGCTTTTCGCGAGGTATATCGATGCCTGCAATCCGTGCCACTTAGGAATAAATCGAAGGGGGACAATGGAAGTCATCCTAATTTAAAGATGACTTTTTCAAGAAGTAAACGAAAAAAAATGAATCGCTAAAGACTTCTTAAAACTTCAGGAATCAGCCCTGACGCTGTTTGTTACGAGGCCTTTTTTTGTTGATCACATAGATCCGGCCTCTTCGCCTCACGATCTGATCGTCAGGACTAATTTTTTTGACTGAGGATCTAACCTTCATTTGGCGAGACTCTCCTATTTCCAAACCATAACTTTACTACATCGTCAGCCTAAAGCTTTCTCAATACATGAAAACACAACATCTATGTCAGCGTTACCATCTATCCCTACTAGGATTCCTTGCTTTCGATACAAATCAACAAGTGGAGAAGTTTTATCTCTGTAGATTTGAAGTCGATTAGCGATGACTTCTTCATTATCATCCTCTCTTCCTCTTGCTAAAAGCCTTTTAATTAAATAATTATCAGAAATTTGAATTGATATAACGGCCTCTAAAGGTTGATCAATTTTTTTTAAAAGATTTTGTAAAGAATTAGCTTGATTGACATTTCTCGGAAAGCCATCAAGCAACCAACCTTGCTTAATATTCACCAATCTGCTCTCAACAATTGAGAGAACTAATTCATCACTTACTAATTCGCCCTTATTCATCACCTCTGAAGCTTTTCGACCTAAGACAGATCCAGAAGAGACCTCATCTCTAAGTAAATCTCCAGTCGAAAGGTGCTCTAGTCCATACTTGGTACAAAAAAGTTTTGCTTGTGTCCCTTTACCTGCGCCAGGAGGACCAATGAAAAGTAATTTTTTTTTCATTTAAAAATCATAATAAAGATTTTATTGACGTACTAATCCTTCATATCTTTGAGAAATAACATAAGTCTGAACTTGCTTAGAAGTATCTATTGCAACTCCTACCAAAATCAATAAAGACGTTGCACCAAGCCCTTGAAAAGTTTGAACATTAGTTGCTCTTTCTACTGCAGCTGGAACAATAGCTACAGACCCAAGGAATAATCCACCAAGTAAAGTAAGACGGTTTTGAACACCTGAAAGATAGTTAGAAGTAGAACCTCCTGGTCTTACTCCAGGAATTGCAACACCACCTTTTTTTAAATTAGATGCAATATCTATTGGATTAATTGTTAAAGAAGCATAAAAATAAGCAAATCCCAAAATCAATGCAAAGAAGGTAATTGCATATGGCCATGGATTAGAGGATCCTGGATTAAGAGAACTAGCAGCCTTTATGAGCAATGGATTTTGTGTAAAATTTGCAATTGTTATTGGCAGGAATATCAAAGCTGAGGCAAAAATTATCGGCATAACACCACCAGCATTTAACTTAAGCGGTAGATAACTTTGCCTGCTTGGTAAAAGTGCTGTGCCTCCCATTTGACTTTTAGCACTCACTATTGGAATTCTTCTTGCACCTTCTTGTACAAAAATAATGCCTACAATAGTAATTAAAAAAACCATCAAAAGAATTATTATTCCTAGAACATCTGCCCGATCTCCAGTCTGAGCTTTTTCAATTGTTGAACTAAGTGCCTTTGGCAAAGTTGCGACAATATTTAAGAAAATAACCAGAGAAGCTCCTTGGCCTATACCTTTTTCAGTAATAATCTCACTAAGCCACATAACTATCATCGATCCAGTAACTAATGCCAAGGATGTTTGAACCACAAATTCAGTCTCACCAAGACCTTCGACTGCATACTGTCTAAGAATTAAAGCGAAAACAGTACTTTGAATTAATCCCCACCCCAAAGCTACATATCTAGTGATTTGAGCAATCTTCCTCCTTCCTGCCTCCCCTTCATTTTTCTGTAAATCTTCCAATTGAGGTAAAGATGCAGTAAGCAACTGAATGATTATTGACGCATTAATAAAAGGAAGAATACCAAGCGCAAAAATTCCTAAAGTTGATATACCACCACCTGTGAAAATATCAAGAAATCCAATTAATTGGCCTCCTTGTTCAATAAAAGTTTTAAAGGCCTCTCTATCTATTCCTGGCATAGGAATATAAATTCCTAGCCGAACAACTAAAAGAAGACCAAGTGTTGTAATTACTCTGCCCCTAAGCTCTTCATTCCTAAAAAGCTGATTAATCACCTCACCTGCACTTGGATTACGACCGCGACTTATTAACATTTAAAAATGGAATTTATTGGAGGCTAATGTAAAAAAATTATATTTTCAAGAATAAAGAAAAATACAAACTTAAGTGTATACCTCACAGGTTCCTCCAACGTCTTCTATTTTCTTTTGAGCAGACGTTGTAAACGCTGCTGCTTGAACTGTCAGTTTAACTTCTAATTTACCGTTACCAAGAATTTTAAGAGGATCTTTTGGCTTAGTCAAAATACCTTCTTTAACCAATGAATCAAGGTTAACAACTGTACCTTCTTTTAATGAATTCAAATTTGAGACATTGAGTACCGTAAAAGTTTTCTGATTAACTATTGGGAAATGCTTCAACTTTGGAACTCGTCTATATAAAGGCATTTGACCACCCTCAAATCCTGGTCGAGTAGGCCTTCCTGACCGGGATTTCTGCCCCCTCATTCCAAAACCACAACTAGCTCCTTGACCAGCTGCTATGCCACGACCCTTACGCAATTTTTTACGTCTAGATCCTTTATTAGACTGAAGAGATTCCAATTTAATAGTCATAATTTTTTAAGAATAAATCTGCTCAAGTGAAATACCACGCTCCTTAGCTGTGGCTTTATGAGTTCTTAGCTCACTCAGTGCGACCATGGCAGCACGAGCATTATTCAAAGGGGTCTTACTACCTAATCTCTTAGCAAGCACATTTTTTATGCCAGCCAATTCTAAAACTGTTCGAATTGAACCTCCCGCAATTACCCCTGTTCCAGGAGCCGCAGGACGAATTAATACACTTGCCGCTCCATCTCTACCATTAGAAAGAGTTGGAATAGAACTATTTCTTGTTAGAGGAACACGCACCAAATGTTTCTTACCATCAGCGACACCTTTACGTACAGCACCAATTACATCTCCAGCTTTCCCTACTCCAACACCAACTTGACCTTTTTCATTGCCTACTACAACTATCGCCCTAAAACTCATTTTCTTTCCACCTTTAACTGTTTTGGAAACTCTTCTAATTTGAACAACTCTTTCTTGCCATTCAGAGTCTCTTTCTTGACCTCTTCTATCTCTCCTCCCTCCGCGTTTTTCTCCTCTATTGCGACGATTTTCCTGCCTACCATCCGCAGCGGGAGGAGCATCTGATGATCCAGAAGTTCTTTTATTTTGGGACTGGTTTTTAGAGTCTGTCATTATTAAAGCAATAATTAAAAGTTCAAGCCTGCCATTCTGGCAGCTTCGGCTAGAGCTTTAACCCTGCCATGATAGATGTTCCCACCTCTGTCAAAGATAACTTGTTTGATGCCTTTTGATAAAGCTTTTTTTGCAACAAGCTCTCCTACTGCTGTGGACGCATCGCAACTCCCAGCATTAACTTTTAGAGAAGCTTTCAGATCCTTATCAAGAGTGGATGCTGCACATATAGTGTTTTGGGCATCATCATCTATTACTTGAGCATAGATGTGGTTGTTAGAACGAAACACAGCAAGCCTTGGTCTAGCTTCTGTTCCACTTAAGTGCCTTCTCAAGCGTTTATGTCGTTTTTGGGTTTGTTGTTTTCTAGAAAGTTTTGACATGAATTAAAAAAATTAAAAGACAAATAAGCAAAATTAAGCTTTGCCAGATTTACCAGCTTTTCTAATTATCTGTTCACCTTCATATTTGATTCCTTTCCCTTTATAAGGTTCTGGTGGTCTAATTGCTCTTATCT
This sequence comes from Prochlorococcus sp. AG-436-J02, assembly GCA_003212625.1. Lineage (GTDB taxonomy): Bacteria > Cyanobacteriota > Cyanobacteriia > PCC-6307 > Cyanobiaceae > Prochlorococcus_B. The sequence continues at coordinate 9,497 of QCPI01000015.1, read as the reverse complement.
TTGCAGCTTCATTGCCAACTAATTCTTTATCAGGTCCAGTTACAATAACATTTGTATTATTTTCAACCTTAAAAGTTATGCCTTCTGGAGGAACAACTTCAACAGGATGACTATAACCAGCACTAACAACAAGCGTTTTTCCTTTAACTTGAGCTCTTGATCCAACACCAACAATCTCTAGTTTTTTTGTAAAACCATTACTAACTCCCTCAACCATATTTGCAACAAGGGACCTACATAGACCATGCATTTCCCTACACTTTCTTCTTTCATTTAGAGGTTTAACAACAATGGAGTTGTCATTTTTGCTAAGACTTACTCCATCAGGAAGAGTTCGCTTTAATTGACCTTTAGGACCTTTGACAGTTATTGAAAGGCCTTCTACTTTTACATCTACCTTTTCAGGAAGGGAGATTGGTTTTTTTCCAGTACGAGACATAATAAATACCTAATCAATCAACAGACGTAGCAGAGGACTTCTCCTCCAACACCTTGCTTGCGAGCATCACGATCACTCATGACTCCCTTAGAGGTAGAAATTATTGCGACTCCTAAGCCTCCTAATACTTTTGGTAAGGCTCGAGTATTTTTATAAATCCTTAGACCCGGTTTACTAACCCGTTGCATTGAACGAATAATAGGTGAGCGATGCTTACCTGTGTATTTCAATCCAAGAATGAGCTGCTTGCGAAAGCCTTCTCCTTCTTCATTGATTTCTGCAATAAATCCCTCACGCTGAAGAACCTTAGCAATACTAAGAGACATTCTTGAAGCTGGGATTTTGGTTTTTTCATGACGTTTTTCACTTGCATTTCGTATGCGAGTGAGCATGTCTGAAATTGGATCATGGTTGGCCATAGTATTTAGCTAATCAAACTCATTTTTTACGGAAAGGCATGCCCATTTCACTAAGGAGAGCCTTTCCTTGTTCATCAGAGGAAGCACTGGTCACAATCGTGATATCCATGCCTCTAATCGTGTCGACTTTGTCAAAAGTAATCTCAGGGAAAATAAGTTGTTCTTTGACGCCAATGGTGTAATTACCTCTGCCATCAAAACTTTTTGGACTCACACCACGAAAATCTCTGATTCTTGGAAGCGCCAAATTAATAAACCTTTCCAAAAATGCATACATACGATCGCCTCTAAGTGTGACTGCGCAACCTATTGGCATCCCTTGTCTGATTTTAAAAGTCGCAATTGCTTTCTTGGCCCTTGTCACAAGAGCTTTTTGTCCTGAAATGGTTGCCATTTCAGCGAGAGAAGCTTCTAAAGCTTTTGAATTCTGTGCAGCTTCACCAAGTCCTCTGTTTAAAGTGACTTTTTGCACCTTAGGAACTTGATGAACATTTTTCAGACCAAGATCTTTTAGAAGTTTTGGTCTAATTGTCTCTCGATAGCGGGTTTTTAGTGACATGGTTGGGAAAAATTAATTCTGGTCTTGGTCAGAATTCAGTTAGGGAAAGAAAGTCTGGTTTGGTTAAAGCAGAACAAGGGATAGTGAATTAATCAATTAATTCCCCTGTCTTCTTTAATCTTCGTTTCTTGGATCCGTCCTTATCTATAAAAATTTCCACCTTACTTGCCACTTTTTCTTTGGTTGAGTAGAGCATGACATTAGAGGCATGTAAAGAAGCTTCATTTGTCTCTATTCGACCAGTTTCCCCTTCTTGTGATGGCTTTACATGCTTGGTTCTTTGATTGATTCCTTTAACTACAATTCTATTTTCGTAAGGGAGTGTTTGAAGTACTTCTCCTGTTTTTCCCTTATCCTTACCGGAAATTATCTGAACTGTATCTCCTTTACGAATCTTCATTTTGATCCGATCAGAAGAAACTTTACTGGAGTTCGCTGCTGGCATGACTAAATAACCTCCGGAGCTAAAGAGACAATTTTAGTAAAATTTCGTTCTCTTAATTCTCGCGCAACTGGACCAAATACCCTTGTACCTCTAGGGTTTTGATCATCATTGATAAGAACGGCAGCATTATCATCAAAACGAATTGAATTTCCTGTCTCTCTTCTCATTGTTGCCCTAGTTCGAACAACTACGGCTTTGACAACATCTGATTTTTTGACTCCCATATTTGGCATGGCATCTTTAACAGAGGCAACAATCACATCGCCTACATGGGCATAACGTCGATTAGAGCCCAATACCCTAATACATTGTAAACGCTTGGCACCACTATTATCTGCAACAGTGAGAAAAGTTTCTTGCTGAATCATTTTGCAGCCTCCTTGGATTTCATTCCCTTAACGAGAACATCGGTAACAGTCCATCGCTTATGTGCACTCATAGGAGGAGACTCTTTAATGCGAACTCTGTCTCCAACTTTGCAATGATTATCTGCATCATGAGCTTTATATCGTGTCGTCCGACTAATAATTTTTTGATAAATCGGATGTGGAAAACGATTTTCCACTGCAACTACTACAGTCTTTTGCATTTTGTCACTGACAACAGTGCCGACCATTTCCTTAAGTGCCATAACTAAAAATCAAGATGATGTGTTTGAGCGGTTTCGCTCATTAGAAACCGTTAAAAGCTGAGCTAATTCACTTCGAGCTTCTTTAAAACGGTGTGTTTTAGCTAGCTGTCGAGTGGCTTGCTTAAAACGAAGATCAAAAAGTTCTTTGCGAAGATTTTCAATCTTTTCTGATATCTCGGAATCAGAGAGATCCCTTATATCTTTCGTAGTTGTTTTGCTCATGATGATGACTCCAAATCATCTGCTGTAACTGGCGTTTTAGCAGGTTTATAATTTCCCTTATTGAGATCTTCATCTAGGGAAATAAATTTTGTTTTTACTGGCAACTTGTATTGAGCAAGACGCATTGCCTCTTTTGCAATTTCCTCAGTAATTTCTTCTCCACCCATTTCAAATAAAATACGACCAGGCTTGACAACTGCAACCCAAAATTCTGGATTACCTTTACCAGATCCCATTCTTGTTTCAGCAGGCCTCATGGTTACTGGCTTATCAGGGAAGATACGAATCCAAATCTGTCCTCCCCTTTTGACGTAACGAGTCATCGCTCGTCGACTGGCCTCGATTTGCCTTGAGGTAACCCAACCGCAGTCTTGAGCTTGTAAGGCAAACTGACCAAACGCGATTTTGTTCCCTCTAGTGGCAACGCCGCGCATGCGGCCTCTTTGTTGTTTACGAAATTTGGTTCTTTTGGGACTAAGCATGATTAAAACTCCTTATTTACCTTCATTGGAACGATCCTCAAATTGTTGAGGTCTTCGATTCCCCCTATTGCGTCTAGGAGAAGAACCAACAGGTAATGGCTGTTCTTCTTTAGGGAGAACTTCACCTTTAAAAACCCACACTTTGATTCCTAACACGCCATAAGTTGTACTTGCTACTTTGGTCGCATAATCAATTTCTGCTCTCAAAGTATGCAGAGGTACTCTTCCTTCACGTGTCCATTCAGAACGTGCAATTTCTGCTCCATTCAACCTTCCACCAACTTGTATTTTAAGTCCTAAAACTCCAGCTCTTTGTGCTCTTTGAACAGCCATTCGAATTGTTCGTCTAAATGCGACACGTTTCTCTAGTTGCTGGGCAATATATTCTGCAAGAAGAAAAGCATCAGCATCGACTTTTTCTACTTCAACAACATTTATGCGAACTTGTCGATTTCTATCACCAATTGTTTTTTGAATACCAGATCTGAGTTCTTCAATACCACTTCCTTGTCTACCAACAATTACACCAGGGCGAGCAGTTTTTAATTCGACTTCAAGTTGATCTGCTTTTCGAGCAATCAATACATCGCTTATCCCTGCAGCCCCATATTTTTTCTTGATGAAAGTGCGAATTCGATCATCTTCTTGGAGTAGTAAAGGATAAGTCTTACTAGGTGCGTACCATTTAGAACGATGCTCTTGGGTGATACCAAGCCTAATGCCAGTGGGGTGAATTTTATGTCCCATCAGTCTGAGTCCTCAGAATTGGTTGATTGATTGGCAGAAACAGCAATGCTTATGTGGCATGTCTGCTTTTTAATAGCAAATGCTCTGCCTTGAGCTCTAGGCCGATAACGTTTCATGGGTGGGCCCATATCAGCCGTAGCAGAGGTGATTACCAAAGAAGAAGGATCAAGACCAAGGTTATTTTCTGCATTAGCAACAGCTGAACGTAATACCTTCGTTATTGGCTCAGTTGATCTATAAGGCATAAATTCCAACATGATTAATGCATCTCTGTAAGTTCTTCCTCTTATTTGATCAAGAACACGTCTTACTTTTGAAGCAGATCCGCGAATGTAGCGCCCATGGGCTTGAGCTGAAGTTTTAGTGGATGAAGTAGTCATGATTAACGTGCTCCTTTTTTATCTCTGATGTGACCTCGGTAGGTTCGAGTTGGAGCAAATTCCCCTAATTTGTGTCCAACCATTTGCTCAGTTATAAAAACAGGTATGTGGCTCTTCCCATTGTGAACAGCAATTGTATGGCCAATCATGATTGGCAAAATTGTTGAAGCTCTGGACCAAGTTTTGATGACTGTTTTATCATCATTAGAATTTTGCTTCTCAATTTTACGAAGCAAACTATCGGAAATAAAAGGCCCTTTTTTAAGTGAACGTCCCATAACGATTTAAAAGAATTGGTAAATAGAGATAGAAATCATGAATCGCGACCTCCTCTACTACGTTTAGATACTCGGCGACGTTTGCGAAGAACATACTTATTACTAGGCTTATTCTTCTTCCTGGTTTTTAAACCTAGAGCAGCTTTTCCCCAAGGAGTAACAGGACCAGCACGACCAACTGGTGCCTTGCCTTCTCCTCCTCCATGTGGGTGATCACATGGATTCATAACACTTCCTCTAACTTGAGGTCGTCTGCCAAGCCATCTTCTTCTTCCAGCTTTTCCAAGGCTTGTATTTCTAATTTCAGAATTTCCCACCTCTCCAAGAGTCGCATAGCATTCTTGTCTGACCAAACGAACCTCAGTGGAGGGTAATTTCAAAGCGACATAATCTCCTTCTTTAGCCATGACCTGGGCACTAGCTCCAGCCGTGCGAACCATCTGTCCTCCTCGACCTGGATATAACTCAACACAATGAACACTGGAACCTAAGGGCATTGAAGAAAGTGGTAAAGCATTACCAGTTTCAATTGGTGCATCTGGGCCTGAAATAACTTCTTGGCCAACAGTTATGCCTGCAGGCGCAAGAATATATCTCTTCTCACCATCAGAATAGAAAAGCAAGGCAAGTCTTGCATTGCGATGAGGATCATAATGAATTGCCGCCACCTTGGCGGAAACACCATGCTTGTTTCGACGAAAATCAACAATCCTATATAACCTTTTATGCCCACCTCCCCTGTGACGACAAGTGATCACTCCTCTATTATTGCGCCCTTTCTTACGATGTTTCGATACGACGAGTGAGCGCTCGGGCTTCCTGGAGGTAACTTCACTAAAGTCAGTTACAACTCTTGTGCGAGTACCAGGTGTATAAGGTTTAAAGCTTCTTATTGCCATTGTTTTTAAGCCTCCTCAGATTCTGGGAACAATTGGATAGAGTTGCCTTCTGCAAGGCGAACAACAGCTTTCTTGACTTGTGCCCTCTTTCCTGAAAACCTACCTACTCTTCGACTTTTTCTTGGAGGATTCATAGTACTAATACCAAGAACTTTGACATTAAACATTTTTTCAATCGCAGCTTTAATGTCAGGCTTAGCTGCTCTTGGATCGACTTCAAAAGTGTACTGATTTAAGTCCAAAGCTTTTGTAGCCTTCTCAGTTATTAAAGGACGCTTAATTACATCAGTAAGCCGATTCTCAAAAAATTTAGTCATTACCATATACCTCCTTAATAGTTAATAATGCGTCTTCACCTATTACCAATGAATTAGCATTGAGAAGATCAAACACATTTAATTGATCAGCAGAAATAAGCTTAACTTTTTCTAAGTTTCGAATTGAGCGCTTGATGATCTCTGAAGGTCGATTGAGGATAATTAAAATTTTCCGATTGGAATCGATCTCTAACCTATTAAGTAAAGAAACAATTTCTCTTGTTTTAGGGACTTCAAGTTTTGAACCGAAGTCTTTAATTATTTTTGCATCTGAGATTCTACTCATTAGAGCAGTACGAAGAGCTAACCTTCGTTCCTTCCTATTCATGTCCAAGTTATATTTCCGAGGCTTAGGACCAAATACAATTCCACCTCCTGGACGAAGAGGGGTTCTAATTGAGCCTTGCCTTGCTCTACCTGTGCCCTTTTGCTTATAGGGTTTACGACCGCCGCCTCTAACCTCAGATCTAGTCAAAGTACTTGCAGTACCTTGACGGCTATGAGCCTGTTGGCGTAAAACAGCTCGATGTAATAGATCTAATGCAGTAGATTCCTTAGCAGTTTTCAAATCAATGGATGATTCCCCAGATTTTTCACCTTGCCAATCAAAAACAGTACAGTTAGCCATCATTTACCTCCTTGCTGGGTAGAGAAGCCAACCCTTTTGGCAGGTCTTATGTTTAAAAGAGATCCAGGCTTACCTGGAACAGATCCTTTTACTACTAATAGATTGTGATCATTATCTATCTTTAGAATTTCAAGGCCTCTGGTGGTAACTTTTTTACCCCCCATGCGACCTGCCATTCTCTTTCCAGGATAAACACGACCAGGAGTTGTTCCTGCTCCTGTTGAACCCGGTAATCGATGATTCTTTGAACCGTGGCTCATAGGGCCTCGACTAAACCCATGTCGCTTTTGATAACCTGCGAACCCCCTACCCATAGTGTCACCACTCACATCAACCTTTTGACCTTTTTCGAAATCATCGACTGTTATTGAAGCACCAAGTTCAAATTCACCTGAATTTTCGACTCTGTACTCTCGAAGATGACGCAAGAGGTCTACTCCTGTTTTTACAAGATGACCTTTTGAAGGTTTGTTGATTAATTTTTCACGAATTAATTCAAAGCCTATCTGAACAGCGGCATAGCCATCAGTATCAGCAGACTTCAATTGTGTTATTCGACAGGGACCCGCTTCGATCAAAGTGACTGGAACGGCTCTGCCCTGATCATCGAAGAATTGGGACATGCCCAACTTCTTACCTAAGATTCCTAAAGACATGAGTTAAATAAACGCCAGCAAAAGGTCAATCTGTAGAAAGAAAGACTTGAAATCTGAATAAATCGCCTATCTAGCCAAAAAAGTTGAAATTAACTTAAGTTCAATTTATTTGGAAAATGCTAGCGATAATCAGCTGGTTGAGACTTTTCCAAACTCTTTAAATAGTTCAAATAGTATCTCGACAAAAGAAATTAAATTCCTTATGTACTGACCAAAAAGACCAAACGCATACGTTTAGTCAGCTCAAGCATCTAGAGGCCCGGCTAGCGGACGGGCATGGAAAAGCTTTAGCAACTTATAAGATTACACCACTATCGCCCATTTTGTGTGATGCTTCGCTTGAATATGATTAAGAATTTGATTTAAGGATGCCTTTATTACTTTCTGGTCAGAAATTTCGCACTGATCTTGAATCATTCGGGTGTCTTGCCATCCTTACTCCATTAGAAGGAGGAGCAGAAACGCGTTTACTGAGAAGACTTAGAGCCAGTGGATATCAAACACAAATGACTTCTGCCAGAGGATTAGGTGATCCCTTAGTATTTCTTACCCAATTACATGGAATCAGACCCCCACATTTAGGACATCAAAACGTTGGAAGAAATGGGGCTTTAGGGGAGGTTCAACAGGTTATTCCGCAATTGAATGAATTGTTAGTAGAAGATAAACCCTTAGTTTTATGGTTATTAGAAGGTCAAGTTTTGTCAAAATCAGAACTACTATCAATCAATAATCTCTGCCAAAAAGAACCCCGGATAAAAATTGTTATTGAAATGGGTGGAGCTCGCAGTATTAAATGGAAGCCATTAAATGAGTTCATTAATCAATGATTAAAGTTAATCAAGGTGATTATTCAAAATTCGATTTGTAATTCTGAAGCTCTCAAAAAAGGTAACTGGGTAAAATTAATCTGTGGAGCAAGTAATCAAGATTTACCTGCAATAGATGATCTTTGCTCAATATATGGAGCTGCAGGTGTTCATTGCATTGACATTGCTGCCGACGAAGCAGTTATCCATGTAGCTCGCAATGCTATTGATTGGGTTTTCGAAACTCATGGAAAAAAACCATGGCTGATGATCAGCCTGAGTGATGGAAAAGATGCGCATTTCCGAAAAGCTTGGTTTAATCCAGACTTATGTCCTTCTAATTGCCTAAGACCCTGTCAAAATATTTGTCCAGCTCACGCGATTGAAAACGAAGGTGGTGTAAACGAAAAGAAATGTTATGGATGTGGACGATGTATTGATAGATGCCCATTAGGAATTATTCAAGAAAAGGATCGAAGATTAACTCTCAAAGATTTTGCTCCATTATTAACATCCATCAAACCAGATGCAGTAGAGATTCATACTGCTCCAGGAAGAGGAAAAGAATTTGAAAAGACAATCAAAGAAATTTTTAAAGTCAATCTGGAGTTAAAGCGACTATCTGTTAGTTGCGGATTACAAGGGTATCGAATCAATCATGAACAACTAGCAGAAGAACTTTGGCTGCGTCATAAATTCCTGAGAATTCATAAGCAAAAACCTCTTTGGCAACTTGATGGGCGCAGGATGAGTGGAGATCTCGGAGCAGGCGCGGCAAAGATTGCAGTAAAACTTTGGGAAAAAATACGACCAATAGCTCCACCAGGCCCATTACAACTTGCTGGTGGGACTAATGAATCAACCATTAAGTACCTTCCAGAAATTAATGGCCCTGAAGGAGTTGCTTTTGGAGGAAAAGCAAGAAAAATAATCCAACCATGGTTAGAGGAAGCTCAACGAAAACGAATTCGTCTTCGAGATTGGCCAGAAGGGTGGGAATCAGCTCTTTCAGAAGCAAAACAACTAATAAATCCTTGGCTCATAAGAAAATCTTCATAATTGAATTTTCCTGGCCAGGTCAATCATATTAAAGCCTCAGCTGAATTGCATTAAGAAGAAATTTTCCAATTACCTAAAAAAAACTGGCTAAGGGCATGACAGGATTCAATCAAATATGCAATTATCTAATAGAAAGAATCCAAATCTGTGGCTATCAATTAAAAACATAGATCTGGAACAATGGGCCGTCGCCAAGTGGTAAGGCATCGGGTTTTGGTCTCGACATTCCTAGGTTCGAATCCTAGCGGCCCAGTTTTCAAATTTTAGTGATCAAGAAACCTTTACTTGTTATTGATTTTGATGGTGTCATCGTTGACGGCATGACAGAGTATTGGTCAAGTTCTCGCGAAACTTGTCTCAACTTACTTTCCCTCCAAGAAAAAGAAAATATTTATTTACCTAGTGAGATACCCTCAACTTTTAAGGCCATGAGGCCTTGGGTTCATCATGGTTGGGAAATGGTTCTGTTAGCTGCTGAATGTTCAAATAAAACGAGCAAACTAAATTTAAAAGGTATTCAAGATTTC
>QCPI01000014.1 GCA_003212625.1 Prochlorococcus sp. AG-436-J02 | reverse complement strand
CCAAAAATACTTTAAAAGCTCAATTCTTAATAAGAATTGTTTTTTGTTTCAGTTCTAATAGCTGTTTTATGTATTAATTTTATATAATTTTTCCTCCAATTATTTCTAGGTAATATTCTTGCTATTGATCTCATTTTACTCCTTCTTTTTTTATGACTTCTAATTCCAAGGATTACATCATAAAGAAAGTTTAGACTATCTTTTTTAGTTTCAAAAATTCCCATTCTTTGAGGAGAACCCTTTTTATCTAAAAGTGGTTTGGTTACTTCATAAGCTGGTTTATATTCAAACCATGGAATAGATGGCCACAAATGATGAACTAAATGATAATTTTGTCCCATTATTAATATGTTCATTAATTTACTTGGATAAACTCTTGCGTTTTTCCATCTATTTCTTGATTGAAAAGGTCTATGTGGAAGATAATCAAAAAATATGCCTAAAGTAACTCCAACCATTAACGCTGGTCCGAACCATAAATTATAAATAACATTCATAAAATTATATTTAATTCCTGCAATTACAATGCATACAAATATTCCTCTTTCTATACCCCATTGCATTAGTTCATATTTTCTCCAAAGTTTTCGCTCAAAGAAAAAGTATTCATGATAGAAAAATCTTGGAGCAATTAACCAAACAGGTCCAAAGGTACTAACTATGTGATCAGGGTCATTTTTAGGGTCGTTAACATATTTATGATGCTCAAGATGAACTCTAGTAAATACTGGAAAGCTAAAACCTAATAATATTGCTGCTCCATGTCCCATTAATTGATTAATCCATTTATTAGGATGTGCAGCATTGTGACAGGCATCATGAATAACTGTTCCTTCCATATGAAGAGACAGAAAAGATAACGCTACCAAAACAGGTAACGGCCAATTCCCTTGATACCATTGCCAGACACTAATTATTGCAAGAAAATATCCCCCAAAGAAAAGACCTAAAGTTATATTGAAGGGCTTGGGCGGATCAAGATATTCCTGGATCTCATCTTTCCAGTCGCTTAATGACTTCAGCTTTTTCGTTGCCTTGTTTTTGTCAGACCTCGAAAAGCACTGGGTCATTGCTTGATGTGATTGAGATTAGATTAAACCTGTACAGCTTAAGTAAAAAATGCCCACCGGGAGACTTGAACTCCCACGACCAAAGTCACTGGTACCTAAAACCAGCGCGTCTACCAATTCCGCCAGGTGGGCCAAAGGTTTTCAACGATTGTAAATTGATTCTAGCAGCTCATAGATTGCTATTTAAAGACTATTTTTGATTAGTGATCGTAAAAGATTAATGTGAATTTCAGATTTATGCATTAGAAAATTGGAATTCTCTTCTATTTATTTATGATTTTAAGTTATTCAATCAGCCTCAAATCCAGCAAAATAAACTCATATTGAATAAATATGCTTAATTCTATTTTGGGGTATTTATTTCTTTTTGTTGGGTTGTTGATGTTAGCTTTGCCTTTAATACTTGTTGAATTAAGTAGGCCTAGAGATTGGTTAATAGGTGGTCTTTCACTTTCTATAGGATTATTTCTTCTAGTGGAGAATGATCTTATTAGAGATTCAATGAATTTATTGGTTATTTCTATGGCAATTTTGTATGGGATTATGATTTTAGAAATCATTCAAAATAGATGGTATAAGCTAAGTTTTGAAGAAAAAAAGAAGATTAGATCATTTGATCGATGGTTTGAATCTTTTAAACAGCTTGGTCAAATTTTTGCTCTTATTGGAAATAGCTTTTTGAATTTTTTTAAAAGCTTTAATAACCAACCTGAAAAAAATTTGAAAGAAAAGAAATGGGTGCGTCCAGAGTTGAAGGAGGAAATCAAGCAGAAAATCGCTGATCAATCTGATTCAACATATTCCAATAAGCTCGGAAATAAAGAATTAACGGAAAATGAAGAGACTTCTTGATAAGGTTAAAAGGCCTCAGGCATCCAAGATTACTATTGAATATTTCTCCAAGTGAATAAGGTCAATAAAGTGTCTCAAAACCAGGGTCCCTCTTACAAAGAAACACTCAATCTTTTGCAGACAAACTTTGGAATGAGGGCAAATGCAACTCTAAGAGAACCTGAGTTGCAAGCTTTTTGGACTGAAAAAGGGATAGATTTCGACTTGGGCCTAAAAAATGCTGGTAAAACTTTTACTTTGCATGATGGCCCTCCGTATGCCAATGGGAATCTTCATATGGGGCATGCACTTAACAAAGTATTGAAGGACATTATTAATAAATTTCAAATCATGCAAGGCAAAAAAGTTTGCTTTGTTCCTGGATGGGATTGTCATGGATTGCCTATTGAATTGAAAGTTCTTCAATCTTTAGATAAATCTCAACGAGCTGAGTTAACGCCTATCAAGTTGAGAAAGAAAGCTGCCGCATATGCCAAAAAGCAAGTTTCTAATCAAATGGATGGTTTTAAAAGATGGGGAATATGGGGAAATTGGGATAAACCCTATTTAACTTTAGACAAGCATTTTGAAGCTTCCCAGATCAAATTGTTTGGTGAAATGGTGTTTAAAGGATATATATATCGAGGTTTAAAACCAGTTCATTGGAGTCCAAGCTCTCAAACTGCATTAGCGGAGGCAGAGTTGGAGTATCCTGCAGGTCACGTGAGTCAAAGTATTTATGTTGGATTTAAAGTTAAGGCAATACCAAAGATATTATCCAAAGAAATTTCTAATCAGGCTCCAGATCTATTTGATAGTCAAGGTATATTAAAAGACATTAAACTTGTCATTTGGACTACTACTCCCTGGACAATTCCTGCAAATCAGGCTATATCTGTTAATCAAAAATTAGATTATGTAATTGCTCAGGGTACTGATGAGTCATTAATAATAATTGCTAATGATCTTTTAGAAAAAGTATCAAATAGTGTAGAGATTGATTTTGAAAGAAGAGTATTAATTAAAGGAGAATTGCTAGATGGAGTTATATATAAACATCCTTTGTTTGCTAGAAATAGTCCTGTAGTTTTAGGGGGGGATTATATAACAATTGAATCAGGGACTGGATTAGTTCATACTGCTCCTGGGCATGGGGTTGATGATTTTAATACAGGTAAAAAATATGGTTTACCGATTTCATGTCCTGTTGATGCAAGAGGCTTTTTAACGAATGAAGCTGGAAAGTTTGAGGGCCTAAATGTATTGAAAGATGCTAATACTTTTATAATTAATGATCTAATAAATACAGGAGCCCTACTTAAAGAAATTCCTTATGAGCATAGGTATCCTTATGATTGGAGAACTAAGAAACCAACAATTTTTAGGGCTACAGAGCAATGGTTCGCTTCTGTTGAAGGTTTTAGGGACAAGGCACTCTCTGCAATCGAAGATGTTACTTGGCTACCTGTATCAGGAAAAAATAGAATTGATTCTATGGTTAGAGAAAGAGGAGATTGGTGCATTTCTCGCCAAAGGACCTGGGGGTTACCTATACCAGTATTTTATTCAAAGGATGGGAAACAAGTTCTTCTTAATAAAGAGACTATTTCTCATATTGCCGATTTATTTGATACTTATGGAGCGGATATTTGGTGGGAATATGAATTATCAAAACTTTTGCCTCCTTCTTATTTAAATGAGGCAGATAAATGGCAAAAAGGTACAGATACTATGGATGTTTGGTTTGATTCTGGATCTAGTTGGTCTTCAGTAATTTCTCAAAATAAAAATTTAAATTATCCAGCTGATTTATACTTGGAAGGATCTGATCAGCATCGTGGTTGGTTCCAATCTTCTTTATTAACCTCTGTTGCTGTTAATGAACATGCACCTTTTAAAAAGGTTCTTACGCATGGTTTCGCCTTAGATGAAAATGGAAGGAAAATGAGTAAATCTTTAGGAAATATTGTTGATCCTTTAGTTATAATTAATGGTGGTTCAAATAAGAAGCTAGAACCAGCTTATGGAGCTGATGTCTTGAGGCTGTGGGTTAGTTCGGTTGATTATTCTACCGATGTACCTATTGGATCAAATATATTAAAGCAAATATCTGATGTTTATCGTAAGGTTAGAAATACTTCTAGGTATCTATTAGGGAATATATATGATTTTGATTATCAAAAGGATGCTATTGATATATCCAAATTGCCTTTATTAGATAAATGGATGTTAAATAGAACAGCAGACGTAATAGATGAGATAACTGATGCATTTTGTGAGTTTGAATTTTCGAAGTTCTTTCAAATAATCCAGAATTTTTGTGTAGTAGATCTATCTAATTTTTATTTAGATATTGCAAAAGATAGGTTATATGTCAGCTCTAAATCTGATTTCAGGAGAAGAAGTTGCCAGACAGTTTTGTCCTTGGTGATTGAAACAATATCTGGCTTAATTGCACCTGTTTTATGTCATATGGCAGAGGATATTTGGCAAAATATTCCCTATAGTTTAGAAGAAACCTCCGTATTTCAAAGAGGATGGCCTAAAGCACCTGAAGGATGGAGAAATAAAAGTCTTAATACTCACGTTATTGAACTTCGCAAACTCAGAACAGTTATTAATCGGATGTTGGAAAGTTGTAGAAATAATCAAGAACTTGGCTCTTCTTTAGAAGCGGCTGTTAGGGTTGATATCTCAGATGAAAAAGTTCAAACTGCTATCGACTGGTTATCTAATTGTGAAATCAATGAGGTAGATGTATTGAGAGATTGGTGCCTTGTTTCATCTTTACAAATTGGTGGTGATCCATGGGCTGAAGTTTTAGTTAGTGAGGATCATGATATTGCTTCAGTTGATATTGCAAAGGCCAGAGGATTCAAGTGTGAGAGATGTTGGCATTACGAAGTTGAAATGAGTAAAAATCAACAACATCCAAATGTTTGCATTAGATGCGAAAAAATAATTTTGGCTATTTAAATATTATTTTAATTCAACTTTTAGATTAACTATCTTTTAAAACTTACCAGCAAAACGACCATTTTTTGGAAATTGCATAATTAACCATTGAATTAAACCTATCAAATATAATATTAACGCTAAATATGCAAAAAATGTAGCAAATGCTGTAGTCCAATTGCCTCCTAAAATAAATTTTATAATTGTTTTTGTTGTAATAAATGAGTTATATGGGATTTCTTTCCAAGTATCACAATAGTTCCCATTTATAGTATTTAAACATTTCCAACTAAACATATGAAGACCAGTATTTAGTATGCACCAAAAAGATAAAGTCCAGCGCCAAATTCTTGTAGTTAATGCAATTGGCTTGTAAATAAACATTTCTTCAATTTCTTCATTAAGATCAACCCAAAACCAAATAGAACCAACCATAAGTATAGGTGATATGAATGAAATAAATTGGCCTAACTGATTCCCTCCACTAAGAAATAAAAGGTTTATAGCGTAAAGACTAGCAACTTTCCAATAAATTGATAAAAGTCTATCAATAGAGCTTGAGTTTGAAATCTTTGCCCAGATCAATAGAAACAATGGGAGCCCAAATGCGAAGGTGGCTGCTATTCGATATGAAAGCCAAACTAGAATTTGGAATTGAGGTTCAGTCAAAAAAAAATCTCATTCATATTTATTATCAACGTTTATCTATTCTTTTCATCATTATTTTTAATTATTAAAGAGTTTTATCTATATTTGAAAAAAATCATAAGAAACAAAAAATTTCTTTTTTCGTTTCATTGATGATTAAAACACTATAAAAAGACAAATTAATAAAAACCCCTATTGAGAAATTTACAAATATGTTCTTCTGAAAATCTAAAAGAACTTGCTAGAATAATAATTTGATAGCTTAAATATCAGGGTTCATTCTGTGAGACAGCATGTAAATCCTCTAAGTCAATTTTTCCAGCTTCCTTTAGCACTTCCAAGTAAGTCTATCCTGTTCAAGGATTCTCTTTATCCAATTCATTTAGATATTGGATCAGCTAAAGGTGAATTTCTAATTGAATTAGCTTCAAAATATCCAAAGTGGAATTTTTTAGGACTTGAAATAAGAGAACCTCTTGTTAATTCTTCTGAGAGAAAAAGAAAAAAATTAGAATTGCATAATTTAAAATTCTTATATTGTAATGTGAATGTAAGCTTAGATGAATGGTTATCAGGTTTAGATTATGATCAATTAAAAAGAGTTTCAATTCAATTTCCAGACCCGTGGTTTAAGAGAAAACACATGAAAAGGAGAGTTTTACAAAAAAGTCTTCTTAATTCAATTGCTAGATATATGTGTAAGGATGGAGAACTATTCATTCAAAGCGACATATTTAATCTTATTTCATCGATGATGGATGTTATTGATACAAGTACTTATTTTGATAGAAAAGATTTACAGGGATTGAAATGGCTTAATAAAAACCCTTATAAAGCATATACAGATAGGGAGTTATTTGTTATCAAGAAAAATCTCCCAATATATAGAGCAATGTATATTAGAAATAGCACATCACTATCAACTAACTAAATTTTTAGCTCTTATTATATGTTTTTGAAATTATAAAGCTTGTATATAATTAGTATGTCAATAATTATCTCTGATGGTCGATACAAGTAATTCTGCTAAAGAACTGAACCTGTTTCAAAAATATTTTTTAGTTTTTCTTAGTATTTTGCTGGTTATTTCTTTATTGTTTTTACGCAATAGTTTTAAAGCCAATTCCATGCTTGACCAATTAGCAAAAAACTCTCTTTTACCGGAACAGGCTTTATCAAATGGAAGACCTACAGTGTTTGAATTCTATGCGGATTGGTGCGAAGCTTGCAAAGAGATGGCTCCTGATATGATTGATGCGAAAAAACAAAATGCCAATAAATTAGATATTGTTTTATTGAATGTTGATAATTCCAGGTGGAGTGATTTGATTGATAAATATAATGTTAATGGTATTCCTCAGTTGACTTTTTTTAATGATAAAGGTGAATTTAAGGGTTTTTCTTTAGGAGTTAGGAAATATAGTGAACTTAATGAAATATTCCTTGCTCTAATTAATAATTTAGAATTGCCATCTTTTGCTCAATTATCTAATTCTAGTGATTTAAATTCTAACACTTATTCTAGTCAAGGAGATTTTAATAATATTATTAAATCTCAAAGTCCTAGAGATCATAGCTAGTTTAACCAATTCAATGCTGATGAAACTACGGGATATTCTTGTGAAAAAATATCTTTGCATTCCTGCGCAATATCCATATGTTCTTTTTGTGTCCCATGACCAGTTCTGAGATTGATGTAATGAATCCAAGAACGACATGATCCTGTCATATAAATTCTGGTTGGTGTGGCAAGTGGAAGTACAAATCTTGCACATTCTTTAGCGATTCCAGCTTCTAGCATTTCTTCATATAATTGTTTATTGAGATTGAATTGATGTTTAATTTTTTTATTAAACTTATTAATAACTTCTTCAGATAAATCTGAAATAGAATTTTGTCTATTTTTATTATCTTGTCTTCTTAATTCAGGTATGGGAATATTTCCTAATTGTCTACTATCTGCATAACGTTGTGAGAATTCTTGAAAAGTAAATGATCGATGCCTTAATATTTGTGCTGCGATCCCCCTAGTAGTTTCTATTTGTAAAGTCATATAAGCTTGTTCAAATACACTCCAATGTTCATTTTTTATGCAATAACCTATTAATTTAGTAAAGTCATGATTATCTTGATTCTTTGGATTACTAACCCTGGCAATGTATGCCATGCTTTTTTCCGCATCTGGTGTAGAAGTTATTAGTTTAACAAGACTCATATTTAAACTTTTGCTAAGGTTACTTTCTCTGGTTGATGTTGATATTTACCTCTTCTATCACTATATGTAGTCTCACAAGGGTCACCTTCAAAGAAAAGTAATTGACAAATTCCTTCATCCGCATAAATCCTGCAATCAGCACCAGAGCTATTACTGAATTCAAGGGTTAGATGTCCTTCCCAGCTTGCTTCTGCAGGAGTTGTATTTACGATTATTCCTAAGCGAGCGTAGGTGCTTTTCCCAAGACAAATAACAGTAATATTAGACGGAACTTTCATTCTTTCTAATGCCACACCAAGGCCATAAGAATGTGCAGGTAAAATAAAATATTTACCATCTTTGTCTTCTTTCAAATCTGTAGGTTCTAAATTCTCAGGATTAAATTGTTTGGGATTCATCACTGTCCCTGGAACATGCTTGAAAATTAAAAACTCTTTTGAGGAAAGACGCAAATCATATCCATATGATGAGCATCCAAAGCTTAAAACAGGTGATTTTTTTGATTCTGGTTCAAGATGTCTTATAAGTTTTTCTTGAAATGGTTCAAGCATTCCCAAAGATGCCTGCTCGGAAATCCAACGATCATTTTTTAACATTTAATTACTGCGTAATTCAGTGATTTGATCAGCCATTTCAATTACTTTAGGAGGAATTGATGGTCCTGTAAGAATAATATCTGTGGATGATGGCCGATCATTTATCATAGAAATTAAATCATTTTCTTCAATGAAACCAAGGTTAATTGCCATTCCTATTTCATCAAGTACGATTTTATCTAAATTTTTTTCAAATAAACGTTTTTTGCAAAATTCCCACAGTTCTTTAATGGCTTTTTCTTGAAATTTTCGTGTTAAAGATAAATCTTTTTCTTGTATCTGTTCAGGTAAGCACATTTCAATGGATGGTCTTATCCATTCTAGGCTCCCACAAAGATTTATAACTCCATTGGCCCCTTGATTGACGCCGCCTTTTAAAAATTGAGATATTAAAACATTGCTTCCTAATCCTGCAGATCGTAAAGCCTCGCTTAGAACAATAGAAAAACTACCTCTAACAGCAGAAGTATGTATTTGTACTTGTCCTTGTGTTTTGACTAGCTGTAAAGGTTTCCAGTTTGGAACAGATCTCAGTAAAGGCTCATTAAATGGTGATGAACCTTTGGTTTGAGCATTAATGCCAGCCTGTGCATTCATATCAATTTTGATCATGATGGGCTTTTCTTAATCTAGCGGCAGAAAATTTCTAATCAACTAAATTAACACTATCTGTGGTGTATGGAATAAAAGATTCTTAGGTATAAAATTTTTTAAGACTGTATAAGAAAGAAAATGTGAAGACAAGAATATTTTTTTTAATATTTTTCAAAAGCATTTGAAGCTGAGGGTTACAAAAGATAGATTTCATATGCAGAGAAGTGATCTAATTAGGCACGAACGGTCAAAAAAGTCGCCATGGCTACATATCGTTTTTTCTCAATTTATTAATGTTCTTCTAACACTTAATTCAATATGGTCACTTTAAATCGTGGCTTTACCCGTTTCAATCATCAAAGAAATAGCCAGATGGCTGTGAAATCTTCATCATCTTTACCTCTAGCAAAAACTTTGCTGGAAGTAATGAAATCTCTTGATGGGGTTTCTACTGAAATTGTAGATAGGTCTAAAACTATTTTCTTTCCTGGTGATCCTGCAGAAAGGGTTTACTTGATTAGGCGAGGTGCAGTTCGATTGAGCAGGGTTTATGAAACAGGTGAAGAAATTACGGTTGCTTTATTAAGAGAAAATAGCTTGTTCGGAGTTCTATCTCTATTGACAGGGAATAGATCAGATCGTTTTTATCATGCTATTGCCTTTACTCGTGTGGAACTTGTAGCAGCTCCAGCTACATCTGTAAGGAATGCAATTGAGCAAGATGCTTCTGTTGGATTACTGCTTCTTCAAGGATTATCAAGTCGTGTACTACAAACTGAAACTATGATAGAAACTTTAACTCATAGAGATATGTCCTCTCGACTAGCAAGTTTTTTACTTGTTTTATGTAGGGACTTTGGTGTGCCTGGGGAACAAGGAGTTACCATTGATTTGAGACTTTCGCATCAAGCTATTGCTGAAGCTATAGGTTCAACTCGAGTCACGATTACACGATTACTTGGGGAGTTAAAAAGTTCCTCATTATTGGCAATCGACAGGAAGAAGATAACTATCTTCGATCCAGTTGCGTTAGCAAAAAGATTTAATTGAAGGCCATCACTTACTAATGTTTAGAATGTTTAGAAGATGTAATTTCATTCTTCTTTTTTATTTCTGTGACTGGTTGGCTCCTGATTCTTTCACTATTAGTCCTAGGTGGAATACTTTCTACATTGGGTGATCGTCTGGGAACAAAAGTTGGGAAAGCACGTTTAAGTATTTTTAAGTTAAGGCCCAAAAGAACGGCTGTTTTGATAACTGTTCTTACTGGAAGTATTATTAGCGCTATATCATTTGCAATTATGGTTGCATTTAATAGTCAATTGCGGGTTGGATTATTTGAATTAGAAGGTATTCAAGCAAAGATTAAAGATAGTGAAAAGGAGTTGAAAACATTAGAAAAGAACTTATATGCTTTGAGAAGTGGAGATGTTGTAATAACTAGTGGACAATCTCTTGTAACTAAAACTATAAAGATTGATACAAAGGATGATATAAAAAAAGAGATCGAAGGCATACTTCAAAAAGCAAATTTATATGCATTTAATTTAACCAAAATAAATAAATCTAAATATCGTCGAATATTATTAATTCGAAAAGATCATATTGAAAATCTTGAAAGAATAATAGCTGATAGAAGAAGTTGGGTGGTGAGTATAAAATCAGCAGGAAATATACTTAGAGGGGAAACTTATGTTTATGCATTTCCTGAGGTTACATTAAATAAAAATATTACTAGAAAAGGAGAAGTTATTGCTTCAGAAAATATATCTTTATCTGACTCAGAATCAGACTCTGATTCTATAAGAAACAAGATTAAACTTCTACTTTCTTCAACATTGGCTGAAGTGAAGAGGAGAGGATCTTTAAGTTCTGAGTTGAAAATTAATGCAAATCAGATTAATAATTTAGGCAAGGAGTTAGTGAATAGAAAAAGGGGTGATATCCAAATTCTTGCAAGAGCTATTAATAATAGTCAAAGTGCAGATAAAGTACCAATCTCTTTAGAATTGAAATATTTGGATAAAGTTGAGAAAAACAATACGAAATGAGTTTCTTTATATCTATAGATCCTGGAAATAAAAAATGTGGCTTATTATTGGCTGATATGAAATCTGGAAATGTTATTGAATCAGGCATATCTACATTAAATAAATTTTCTGACTTAGTTTCCTTATGGAATCAGAAATATCATATTTGTAAAATAATAATTGGTGATGGGACAAACAGTAGCCATATAGAAAACAAATTACAACAAAAAAATATTATTAACCTGACTTTTGTTGATGAAAGAGGGTCTACTTTGAGAGCGAGATATAGATATTGGGAAATCTGGCCACCAAATTATTTTATTCGTTGGCTTCCTAAGCAAATGCTTTTCCCTCCCGAGAATCTTGATGCAGTTGTAGCATTGATTTTATTGGAAGACTTCTTAAAATTTACTTTTATTTGGCCAGAGGAAGTAGATATTAAAATTTGGCTCTAACTGTAAAAATGTAATCTCCGCCAGACTCAAGTTTGTAATCTGCGTTAACTAGATAGCGCTCTAATGCATCTTTTATTAATGCTCTACCTAGCGGAGGTTCTACAAAAAGTTGTCCCTGGTTAAAGGCCCAGATGAAATACCATTCAAAATCTCCTGCTCGGACTATTCCCTCTACTTTTTTTTGATTAAAGCACTGCTTATGAATCTGAAGATATGCAGTAGTTGATGGTTGATTAGACATTTTTCAAAAATTATGAATTTTCAGGTTTATAGGAATTTAGGCGAGTAGTTATTTTCTCCCAATTGTTAGATTTATTTGATTCAACACAAGTTATTATTTCCTTAATAATCAAATTTAATATGACAAATTCTTCTTTCGAGAATTTCCCTAAAACGTGAGAAACAGTTTTTGATTTTCTCTCTTCTTTAATCTCACTTGGAGAGCCTATCCCAATTTTTAATCGCTTAAATTCATTAGTTCCAAGATGATTGATAATGCTTTTTAATCCATTATGACCACCTGCACTTCCTTTAGAACGTACTCTTATTTTCCCTAGTGGAAGATCCATATCATCCACTAAGATAATTAATTGATGATCTTCAAAATTAAACCAATCCTTTGCTGATCTAACTGATTTTCCGCTCTCGTTCATATATGTATGAGGCATTAATAGCCTTTTTTTACTAACTCCGTCTCCAATTTCGCAAGTTTTTCCATACAGCTTTTTACTTTCACGAAAGGTGCAATTATGTTGTCTAGCGAGTTCTTCTAAAACCATAAATCCAACATTATGACGAGTCTTATGATATTCAGTCCCAGGATTTCCTAATCCAACTAATAATTTCAACTCATCTGTAAACATAAACACTTTAATGAATCATAAATGATTCATTGATTAGCTATTTCTAATTATTTTCGAAGAAATTAATTTTCTTTGTCCAAAATGTTTTCATTTGATGACTCATCCTCGGTCATCGCATTCTTGATTTCACGTTCAAACTCTGTTGAGGCGCTTTGAAGACCTTTAAGAGTCTTTCCAATAGTTCGCCCAAGCTCAGGAAGACGTTTTGGACCAAAAATAACAAGTGCTAATCCAGCAATTACAGCTATTTCAGGCAAACCAACCCCAAAAATATTCATGAGCGAACCTCAACTATTCAGAATTTAATCAAATCAGCCATTCCAGTCGACTGAAAATCCTTGTAGAAGAAGAGATTGGTTATAAATTTGGAGCATAATCACGAGAAAAACCAGTAGTAAAACTCCTATGAAGGCCATTACTGGAGTCGCTCCCCAACCTGGTACAACCTTTCCTTGTCCAGAATTGCCGATAGATTTCAGCAAAGATCCAAGTGCTGTTTTCTGTCCCATGTTGTTTTTCTAAGCTCAGATTTGAATGAGTCAAGATATTGTATGAGAACTTGTCCAAAAGAAGAAGAGACTGTAGAAACTTGTGATGGAATGTCCTAAAAAGTAATGATATTTGAGAAATATTTTCTGAAATAGGTCGCAAAACTAGGAAAATTACAAAAAAAAAAAAAAAAATAGTTAAAGATTATTTGAATCTAAATTAGAAAAAATTTGATCTTTTTATCAATACACCTTGATTTCATTGGCTTTTTGACCTTTACATAGGGATAAAAACTTTTTTCTATTTCCAAAAGTCTGTAACACCTTTGGTTTTCTGATTGGAGTTATTGACTTCATAGGATAGGTTTAATTTCTAATTAGTTGTTTTGTATTCATGCTTGCCCTCAAGATTTCCGTCTATACGGTCGTCTTTTTCTTTGTCGGGATCTTTTTATTTGGTTTCTTAGCAAGTGATCCAACAAGGACACCCAATAGAAAGGATTTAGAAAGTCCTCAGGACTAATTAATGACACGCTAATTACTGGACTAAACCGGCTCATGTAATTGCTTTATTAAGTATCATATTTTTTCTTCGGCTTAATTCATTTGGCGAAGAAAGAAAACTATAGATTGCTTTTAAGCCTTGGATTCCTGGGGTTTAATTATTTCCTGTCGTTATTTCTAGTCGCGATAGGGAAAGAGAATACTTTTGAAAGTTTTTCTAAATCTGGTCCTTATAATTTTTCTGTTGGAAATGTAGTTTATAGTTCGCAAAAATCATCTTTCGAAGAAATAAAAGTTAAAAGTAAAGGAGTATTATTAGCGTTAAACATTTTTGCTGATAAGCAATACTATTATGATCAAAATATTTATCTAGCTGAAGGTAATGTTAAGGTTAAAATTAACGGTGGCATCTTAAGATCTGACTTATTAAGGTATGAAAAATCAACTGGCATTTTATCTGCTGAGGGCAATGTTAGTTTTGTTAAGGGTGGACAATATTTCAGAGGTAAAGAATTTAGATTTAATTTATTAAAGAAAGAGGGAATTATTAAGGATACATATGGAATCCTAGATATGGAGAATATATTAGATGATTTAAATTTTGATTTTAATCCAGAAAAATTAGTAGAAAAAAATCGATCAACAAATAATAAAGGAAGTAATACTTATATTGATGGAATAGAATTTGATTTTGGTAATATTAATGTACCACAAAATAGAATAACTAGATCTAATAAATCAATAGGAAAAATTAATAATTGGAGACTTAAATCTGATTTAATAACTATTCAGGAAAATGGTTGGAAATCTAATAGAGTTCAGTTTACAAATGATCCATTTAATCCTCATCAAATTTCTTTTGAGGGAATAGATGTTTTAGCAGAATATGGTGATGATGGAGAATTGATTATTACGTCTTTTAAGACTAATTTAATTCTTGGTAGTAAAACTAAAATTTTTCTAGGTAAAAGAATATTTGGAGGTAAGAGAAAAAAGAAAAATAAATTTGAATTAATGATGGATGGTAAAGATCGCGATGGATTAGTCTTGATAAGAAGAAATGATAGTATGAATATTAATAGTAATATAAAACTTGACTTCATACCTCAATTTTTAATTGGAAGAGCTATATTAGGTAAGACTAATAGTTATGATGATAATCAAAATGAGAAAGATAAAACTATTAGTTTTTCAGATCTATTTGGTGTAAAACTAAAATCAAAAGCAAATTTTAATGATTGGAGCTTCGATAGTGTAAGTGACTTAAGTACATTAAATACCAAAAGAATTTTTAGTGGTCTTAGGAATTACTCCTCTTTAAAAAAGGATACTAAAATTCCTATTTTGGATGATTCAAGTTTCAATATTTTTACTACTTATAGATCTAGAGCCTGGAATGGAACAATGGGGCAGACTGAGATTAAATCTGCGTATGGAGGTTTTATAGAAAAGACTCATTCTTTTCAGTCTGGCAACATTAAAAATGATTTAAATCTACGATTTGGAACAGCTAAATATAAGGCAGAGAAGCTTAGAATTAATGATATTATTAGTCTTTGGCGTTCTAGCATTTTTGCATCTTTAGATAGTGAATATAAAATATGGAAGAAAAATCAAAAAAATCTTGATCAAAAAAAAGAGATGATTTTATCTCCAATTGTAATTTACCCTGAATTATTTTTTAAGACTGAGATTGATTCAGGCTATTTTAAATACGAAGATAGTAGCGAACAGGGATTTGTGAAGATTGCCTTTGGACCACAGATTAGATTAGGGGAATTAGAGAGAAATTTTCTTGATTATACTAAACTTTCAGTCATGCCAGGTATAAAATTTAAATCTGGCAATAGTCCATTTAAGTTTGATAATGCAATTGACTTCAAAACAATAAATATAAGTTTGATACAACAAATATATGGACCTTTAATGGTTGATATTCTTTCTAATTTAAATATTGATAATAATTCGGAAAACTATGGAGAATATTATGATACAAAGTTAGGAATATTGTGGCATAAAAGAGCATATGAATGTGGAATCTACTATCATCCTGAAAATCATGCAGGAGGAGTATATTTTCGTATAAATGGATTTGATTTTGATGATTCTGTTGAGGCTATCTTTTAAAACTATTATCTAAAATTATTTAGATAAGGTAGCTTACTTATTGTGTATTTGATTTTTTCTTCTTCATCTAGTAGTTGTGAAGTTGCATCCCATTTTCCTGTGCTAAGCATATTGTAGGCACCTTCTTCAAGATCAAGTTTTACCGTTTCTATTTGATTAGTAATTGATAGTTCTTTAAGCTTGAAATACCATTTTTGAGTGTGGTCTTCTTCAACTAGATTTTGTAATTTAGTTATTTCTTTTTTTGTAGCTGTTAAACAAGGTATCCCGAGAGCAAGGCAATTCCCAAAGAAAATCTCAGCAAAGCTTTCTCCAATAATTAATCTTATACCCCATCTCATAAGAGCCTGAGGTGCATGCTCTCGACTTGAACCACAGCCAAAATTGTCATTAACAATAAGGATATTTGCTCCTTTATTATGATCAAGATCAAATGGATGATTACCTTTTAGTTCTTTTCTATCATCAGCAAATACTTGTTCTCCTAAAGCGGCAAAACTTACACATTTGAGAAATCTTGCAGGAATTATTCTGTCGGTATCAATATCGTCACCTCTAATTGTAAAGCTACGGCCTTGTATTGATTTGATTTCACCTTTTGGGAACTCTTGTTTCATCTTTCAATAAGTTTATTTTTGGTTTTACTCTTGCAGGAAGTTTCTTACATCTGTAACCTTCCCATTGATTGCTGCAGCAGCAACCATAGCAGGGCTCATTAATAAGGTTCTCCCATTTGCAGATCCTTGCCTTCCTTTGAAATTTCTATTACTCGAACTAGCGCTTATTTGCCTCCCCTCAAGTTTATCTGGGTTCATAGCAAGACACATTGAGCAGCCTGGCTCGCGCCATTCAAAACCTGCTTTGAGAAATATTTTATCTATTCCTTTTTCTTTAGCCTCCTTAGCGACTTTTTGAGAACCAGGAACGACAAATGCTCTAATGCCTGTAGCGACGGAATGACCTTTAACAATTTTAGATGCCTCCTGTAGATCACTTAATCTTCCATTGGTACAGCTACCTATAAAGCAAACATCAATTGATTTTCCCTCTATGGGTTCATCTGGCTTTAGATTCATGTATTTACATGCATCTTTAGCGATTTGTTGCTCATTTTTGGGAAGCAACTCAGGGTTTGGAATTGTTTCTTTGATTGAAATTCCTTGCCCAGGAGTTATCCCCCAAGTAACAGTTGGTTCTATTGATGATCCATCTAATTGAATCTCATCATCGAATGTAGCTTTTGAATCACTAGCTAAACTTTTCCACCAAGAAACAGCTTTATCCCATTCTGGCCCTTTTGGCGCGTGCGCTTTCCCTTTGATATATCTAAAAGTAGTTTCATCTGGGTTGATATAACCGCATCTTGCACCACCTTCAATAGCCATATTGCATATAGTCATTCGTCCCTCCATTGACAGTTTTTCTATTGCAGGCCCAGCAAATTCATATGCAAATCCAACTCCACCTTTGACTCCAAGATGACGAATGATATGAAGAATTAGGTCTTTTGCATAAACTCCCTTTTGTAATTCACCAGCTACCCATATTCTTCTTACTTTTAATTTGTTCATTGCCAAACTTTGACTAGCTAAAACATCTCGCACTTGACTTGTTCCAATGCCAAATGCGATTGCTCCAAATGCTCCATGAGTTGAGGTATGTGAATCTCCGCAAGCTACTGTCATCCCAGGCTGGGTTAAACCTAACTCTGGAGCCATAACATGTACTACGCCTTGAGAATCACTTCCAATTCCGTGGAATTTTATCCCATGAGTTTTGCAGTTATTTTCTAAAGTAGCCAACATTTCCTCTGCAAGAGGATCACTAAAAGGACGTTGCTGATTTGAGGTTGGGACTATATGGTCAACTGTTGCGACAGTTAGATTGGGAAACTTGACTCCAAGATTTTTTTCATTAAGAGCTGAAAAAGCTTGGGGACTCGTAACTTCGTGAATTAAATGAAGACCAATAAAAAGTTGAGTTGATCCCCCAGGCAGTTCTTTTACCTGATGGAAGTTCCAAACTTTGTCGTAGAGGGTTCCAGAACTCAACTTTCAAATCCAATAATTAGGACTTAATTTTCCATGATTATAGATAAACGTAATCTATCAAGAGCATTTAAAACGCTTAATTTTTGAATATCTTCTCTTGTCTTATTAGATCCAAATCTTTCCTCCCATGAAATAAGGGTTTCAGGACCTTTAATGCAAAAATTGACTAAACCAACTGGTTTTAATTTGCTTCCCCCAGTGGGCCCTGCAATTCCACTGATAGAGATAGCCCAGTTAACTTGGAATTTTTTTTGGACGCCTCTCGCCATTGCTTCAACAACCTGCTTCGAGACTGCACCATGGTTATTAATTATTTCCTCAGGGACTTCTAATATTCTCTGCTTGATTGAATTGTTATATGCGATGACGCCTCCATAGAAAATTTTTGAAGATCCAGGAATTTTTGTCAATTTAGAACCTATGGCACCTCCAGTGCATGACTCTGCCACAGCAATTGTCTCTTTTCTATTAAGTAATAATTTAACTACTACTTCTTCAAGAGTTTCATGATCTACACCAAAACATTTTAATCCTGTTAATTGATTTAATTCTTTTTCAATAGGTTTTATAGCTTTATTCGTTTCTTCTGAATTTTTTCCTTTAGCTGTGATTCTTACCTTTACCTCACCCGTGCTTGCATAAGTTGCGACAGAAGGATTATTTGATTTAAGTAAATGTGGAATTTTATCTGCTAGTGATGATTCATTTATACCAGCAAAATGTAAAACTTTGCTAGAGATAATATTTTTGGAGAAATTATTATTAGTTAACCATTTTACTGCTTCTTTAACCCACATTTCTTTTAATTCACTTGGAACTCCAGGGAAAGTAAGTATTGTGAAATTAGCCTTTGGACTCCAAATAATTCCTGGCGCTGTGCCTGAGTAATTGTTTATAATTTTAGCTCCTTTTGGTACTAATGATTGCTTCTTTTGACTTTCGGATAAGTTCCTACCCTTAGATCTTAATTTGTTTTTCAAGTCAAGCAAAATATCATTTCTCTCTTCCAATGGGGTGTCAAAAGTTTCAGCAATTACTTTGGTTGTTATATCATCTGGTGTTGGTCCAAGCCCACCAGTTGTTATTAGAATTTCAGATCTATTAGATGCCTCAAATATTGCTTCTTTTAATCTGATAGGATTATCTCCAATAACAGTTTGTCTGAAATGTGGAATACCTAAAATTGCTAATTGTTCAGCTATCCATTGAGAATTAGTATTAACAATATTTCCTAGGAGTATTTCACTCCCAATACATAAAATCTCTGCTCCAGATTGATTCTTATTTTGAAGACAAAGCTCTTTAGATGTTTTCACTATATAAAGGAAATTTATTGCAAAGTTCAGATACTTTTTTGATTGATTTTTCTTTGATATCTTCATCATTAGGGTTAAGCAGTCTATCGGCAATTACATTGCCGACTTCCTCAAAGGCTTGTTCATTAAAACCTCTAGTCGTAAGGGCTGCTGAACCTAGCCTTAGCCCACTAGTCACGAATGGGGACTCTGGGTCAAAAGGTACAGTATTTTTGTTTGCAGTTATGTTGATATCACTAACTAATTGATCAGCAATCTTACCAGTCATACCAATGCTTCTTAGATCAAGAAGAACTATGTGGTTGTCAGTCCCTTTGCTAACAATAGAAATACCTCTTTTTTGAAGTTGGTTTGCTAGAACTTGTGCATTTGAGATTACTCTTTGGGAATAGATCTTAAATTCGGGTTCAGAAGCTTCTTTAAATGCTACTGCCTTGGCAGCAATTACATGCTCTAAAGGACCTCCTTGAGTTCCAGGGAACACAGACTTATCAAGTTTTTTTCCTAGTTCTTCATCTTTTGAGAGAATGAGTCCGCCTCTTGGCCCTCTAAGAGTTTTGTGAGTTGTTGTTGTGACTACATCACAATATGGGATAGGGTTTGGGTGAAGACCACTGGCAACCAAGCCAGCGATATGAGCAATATCAGCTAGTAAAAAAGCATTAACCTCATCAGCAATTGATCTAAAGGCCTGGAAATCAATTTTTCGTGGATAGGCTGAGTATCCACAGATAATTAGTTTAGGTTTATTCTCAAGTGCTTTTTTTCTGATTGATTCCATATCAAGTATTTCGGTCTTCTTATCAACTTCGTAGTGGCATGTCTTAAACCATTTGCCACTGACATTTACAGGTGAACCATGTGTGAGGTGCCCACCATGAGATAGATCCATTCCCATGATGGTGTCACCAGGCTTTAGCAGGCTTAAGAAGACGGCAAAGTTTGCTTGTGCTCCGCTATGTGGTTGGACATTTGCCCAGTTTGCTTTGAAAAGCTTTTTTGCTCTATCTATTGCTAGCGTTTCAATTTCGTCTATGTACTCACATCCTCCGTAATAACGTTTATTTGGGAGACCTTCAGCATATTTATTTGTTAGGACTGACCCTTGAGCTTCCATTACTGCCTTAGAGGCAAAGTTTTCGCTTGCTATAAGTTCTAAATGAGTCTCTTGTCTTGATAATTCATTGTTTATGAATTTTGCAACACTTGGATCACATTCCATCAAAGAAGATTGAATAGTCACTTTATGCCTTTATTGATGATGTGATAGTAAGCATATGTTTAGTCTATTAAGAGAAAACTTTCTCTTGTTTTTCTAGTTATATAAGGATTTACATATTTTATAAACGCGCCTGGAGAGATTCGAACTCCCGACCCTCTGATCCGTAGTCAGATGCTCTAATCCGCTGAGCTACAGGCGCACAGAAAAAACAATATCAGATTAACTACCAAAGAATAGAGAAATATCTTCTGATCTATTCCAGACGACTTCATTGAAATAAGGAGGTGATCGCTTAACCAGTCCTTATTCCATTAATTTTGGTCATTTTTGAGACAGTATCCATTCTTTATCTAATGTCTTTATTAATAGTAAAAAATTTGACTACATGTCCACTTCTATTGATTCATCTCAAATCAATGAGCTAGCGGTTTCAATAGCTGATCGATTATTCATTCAAGTAGGGAATTGGAACCTCTATTTAGGTGATGCTGGACTTGCTAAGGATTTAGCTATTGAATGTAAGGCTAATTTTGACCAGGGTGCAAATGTTGCAGCTAAAAAGGGTCTTGAAGCTATTCAAGTAAAACTTGGCGGAGGTAAAACGACATTGCCTTTGTCAAGTTTAATTCCACCAAATCAATTTTTTGACCTTGAAGAGATTTTAGAACCCTATTGCAGATAAGATTTGATCAATTGCTTTGTTATTCTTGCTAATTATTCAGGTGACTAATGCTAGAGAAGTTGTAAGGCAGCGAATTGGTCGCTTAGGGGAAAGACTTATAGGGAAAGTTGCTGATGCTGATGCACAAGTTGAAAAAGAATTAATGAAAGAGATGGAAATAGCTTTTCAAGAGTTTGGAATCGAAGCAAGAATTCTTTCAGTAAGTGGTGTAAAGACTGATGAAATGAATTGTTTGGAAATTCCTCTTAAAGTTAGATCACAAAAAGATGTTTTTCTTAAAGGCGAATAAATTTTTCTTTTATAACCTTATTTAAATAATCAATTTCATCAATCTTAAGAATCAGTGCTAGACAATAAAATATAAGAAGACTTATTCCAGAGGATATTGTTATCTTTATAAATAAATTAAAGAAGCTATAGGGTAAATATATTATTTTAAAAATCAAAAATGAACTAATACCAGATGCAAAACCAATTAGAATAATTCTAATATTTTGATACAATAAATTAGATAAATTAAAATTATCTAATTTATTGTTTAATTTAAATAATAAAATTATACAAGCGAAAAAATTCACAAATGTAGTTGAAAATACTAAGCCATTCACTCCTAGATTTATAGGTGATAGATCTCCCCATGGGCTTGATCCTCCTATTAGAATCCAGTCAAAAAATAAATTTAAAAAGATTGCTATCATTGATATCCTAAATGGTGTTTTAGCATCCTCCATACCATAAAAAATTCTAACTAATAGATCTCTAAATAGATAAACAGGCATTCCTATTCCATAAGCAATTAATAGTTTACTTACAATATCTATTGCATTTTGATTGAATGAGCCTCTCCCGTATATCAATATTACTATAGGGGTGGAAAGTGAGATAAATATTGATCCTAAAAATACCATAGAAATAGAAGAAAGAATGAATCCTTGATGGATTTTTTTTATCAACTTCCAATGATTTTCTCGAGCTCTTAAACTTACAAAAACTGGTAATAATGGAATTAAAATAGTATTTGATATTATTCCTAGAGGAGTTTGAACTAAGAAGTTTGCATAACTTAGAGCTGCTGCAGCTCCTACTATTTTGGATGCAAAGAATAAATCAGTGAAAACATTAATTTGCATCATTCCTGAAGAAAGTGTTGCAGGAGCAATCATTCCCCAGGCTCTTTTAATTTCTGAATATTGTGTTTGGATTGAAAAACTTATAGCAAATATTCCCTTCTTAATTAGAAATGGTATTTGAATTAAATATTGAGATAAAGCTCCAATAAATGTTGCCTTTGCGAGAATAACTCCTCCACTTATATCCAATTGATATAGCTCATTTGCATTCCCTTTATTTATCCAAAAGTTTGATATTGAAATTATTATTATTAGACTAGAAATTAAGGGAGTTATAGATGGTATGAAAAATTCCTTTTTGGCATTTAAGGATCCAAACCCTAGGCCTATTAAGCCAGAGAGAAATACCATTGGAGACATTATCTTTAATTGAGATGATGCTATTTCTTTTATTTGAGGTGTTAGATTCGGTCCAACTATGTTTATTAACAAATCAGATGAAAAGAAAATAAAAAAACTTATTATTAATAATATTAGAGTTAAAATATTATTTATTGAGTTTATAAATAATCTACTATCAACTTTGTTTTTATCTGCTAATAGAGTAACCATTGAGTTATGCAATGGCCCATTAATACC
>QCPI01000013.1 GCA_003212625.1 Prochlorococcus sp. AG-436-J02 | reverse complement strand
CACAAAAAGGAGGTATTCCTCCTAAGCAGAGTGGGTCAATTCTTAAAGCTTCTATCCAAACTCTTCCTAAGCTGTAGGTTATTAAATAAATGCAAGTTAAGCTACCGGAGGGTAGGCAAAGTTTATTAGTATTTGATTTGTTAAAAAGAAAAATTAGGATACTAAAAACTATAATGTTCCATCCAGATTCATAAAGAAAGGTTGGGTGAAAATAATCCTGTGAAGAGAATATTTCTGGCCTAAATTCATACGGTATAAATAATTTCCAAGGTAAGTTTGTGGGGATTCCAAAAGCTTCGTTGTTAAAAAAATTCCCCCATCTACCTATTGCTTGCCCTAATGCAACTGAAGGAACTAAAACATCAATAACATCCCAAAAAGATTCTCTTCGCCAACGGCAAAAAAATATTACGGATAATGTTCCCATTATTAGAGCACCATGAATTGCAATTCCTCCTCCCCATATTTCTATTGCACTTGGAATAGGTATATTTAAGTTAAATAGATCAATTGAACTCCAGAAATTTTTCCCACTGTAGTTTCTCCATTCAAATGCAACATAATAAAGTCTTGCGCCAATTACTGATGCCAAAACTAAAATAGGAAGTAAATCATTTATTAGACTTTTTTTTAAGCCTTTTTTGTAAGCTAATCCAGATGATAAATTAAGCCCTAATAAAACTGAAATAGCTATTAAAAGCCCATACCATCTTAATGAAAAAGGCCCCAGCTGCATCACCTCGGGCCCAGGAGATCTAAGAGCTATAAATATGTTTTCCATCAATTATTTGAATTTATATTCCTTCAGCTGCTTGTACTTTTTCTACTTGTTTCTTTTTAAGAACTAACATTATTTGTGATAAACCAACTCCTATAAAGAAAATTATCAAACCAATAACTCTTGCTTTACTTTGTAAAACAATTTCCTTGTCAAGTTGACCAAAACCTCCAACATTAGGGTCTTCTGTTATCTTTTCTCCTGATTTAATAGTGTCTCCTTCTTTTACTATTAATGCAGTACCTGCAGGAATATTTTCAGCAAAATTTTCTCCTGCTTCATTATTCAGATTAATAATTTGTGATCCATCTTCGTTTGTTTCTATTGAGGTTATTGTTCCAGAATTTGTTGCGGTGAATAAATTATTATTGCTCTTTTCGCCAGTTGGGTAAACTTGACCTCTTCCTCTATTTCCTCCTACGTGAATTGAATATTTTCCAAAGTTAATATTTTTGTCTTTTCTGGGATCAGGTGAAAGGACAGGAAAAACAATTTCTCTATTTTGATCACCTGGTAAAGGACCTACTAAAATAATATTTTCTTGTTCCTCGCTGTACTGAGTGAAGTAAACACCTTGTGTCTCTTCTTTGATTTCATCAGTCCATCTGTCTTGTGGGGCGAGCTTAAATCCATCTGGAAGCATTACAACTGCTCCAACTTGAAGAGGAACTTTGCTACCATCCGCTCCAATTTCTTGTAAATCTTTTTTATAAGGGATTTCTACTACGGTCTTGAAAACACTATCAGCTGCAACTGCCTGAGGGACTTCAGCTCTTGTTGGCATACTTGCGACATGGCAATTAGCGCAAACAATTTTCCCAGTAGCCTCTCTAGGATTTTCAAATTTTTGTTGGGCCCAAAATGGGTATGCCCAGCTAGGTTGAGGAACGAGAAATATTGAAAATCCAAGAATTAATGAACAAAGGAAAAGCTTTAATGATCGACTCATGATTTTTATTTGGTAGTAGAAGTTTTTTTTGTTCATTTATTAATTATCCCCACCAAGGAGCATTACCCGTTCTGAAATCAGTTTCTGTCCATTGACTCACTAGAACCTGATCATCTTCTACTGATACATGAGCAATTGCTAGTGATAATGGTGCAGGACCTCGAACCACTTTCCCTGTTGAGTCATATTGACTTCCATGGCATGGACACATGTACTTATTAGCACCGCTATTCCATGGAACTACGCAACCAAGGTGAGTGCAAATAGCATTAATTCCATAACTAGTGATTGCATCCTCACCTTCAACTATTAGATAGGTCGGATCTCCTTTGAGGCCTTGGACTAAACTTCTATCACCAACTGGATGAGTAGATAGCCAAGCACTTGCCTTTACTGGATTGCCTAACTCATCTTTAGCATTTGTTCCACCTCCACCTCCTCCAGCTCGATAGGGTGTGAAGTATTGAGCTACTGGATATAAAGCTCCTAAGGCAACTCCTGTAACAGTGCCAAAGGTAAGCAAGTTCATGAACTGCCTTCTGCCCATTGAGGGCACATCTGCAGCATTCATTTGTGTCATTACAGATGTTCACCTGAATTCTGATACTAGACCAGAATGGACACTAAAAGGTTATTAATCTCTGCCAAGACTGGCTTTTGATATGAGTTTCAAATCTAATGAGTTAAATTCTGATGGCTTTTCTTCTCCTATCCCATTGGATGTAGACGAGGTAGTGGGGTGTTTAAGAAGGCGATGGGGTGTGACATATGATTTGAAATTGTTAATTAAAAGAGAACGTATATATTTACAAATGATGTGGGGATTTTTAGAACAACAATCTTTTCCATTGGATGAAGAGACCTTTAGAGAAAATTTGAATAGAACCTTAGAAATTATTAATCGAGCAGGCCAATCTGATTTTGTAAGAAATTGGTTAAAAAATGTACAAGCGAAGCCAAGACTTGGAAGGGCGATAACCTTACCTTTGCCTATTGATCAAAGGATGAACGAATTTGTTCTTTGAGATTTGTTGTTAATGCCACTAACCCAACTCCTATAAAGAATAAAAAAGTTATCGATGTTGATAAAAGAAGCATTGTTATAGGATCAGTTGAGGGAGTTATTATTGCTCCTGCAATTGCTGAGGTGATGATCACCACTCTCCATGCAGATAACATTTTTTGCCATGAAATTAATTCAAAAAAACCTAAAATTAATTGCAGGATTGGTAATTGAAATGCCAAACCAGTAGAAAGCATAAGTAGAAGTACAAAATCTAAATATTTTTCTATTGACCAAAGTGGTTCAACTACATCGGCTCCATAGCTTATTAGAAATCCTAGAGCAGCTGGTATCAAAGCCTTCCAAGCGAAGAAGATTCCTAAAAAAAACAAAATTGCTGAACCCGCAACAGAGGGAGCTATCAAGAGTTTTTCTTTTTTAGTTAGACCAGGAAGGATGAACTTTAAAAATTGATAAAGAATAAAGGGGAGAGAAATAGTCAGCCCTCCATAACCAGCAACTTTTATTGAAATAAATAAAAATTCACCAGGCGCTACTTGTAAAAAATGTATTTTCCCTGCAGGTATCTCCAACGCTTCTACAAGTTTTCTTACAAATAATAAGCAAAAGCCTGAAGAAAGAACAATTGAGATGAGACTTTTAAGGACCCTTTGTCGAAGTTCTTCTAAATGATCAAACAAAGGCATCTCAAGTGCTTGAGAATCTTCTCCTGATTGAGCTTTCTTACCTAACCTTATTGGAGGTGGAGCTTTGAAATTATTTTCTTTTTGATTTGAGCTAGCCAGTTTAATCTAAATTAATGATTTTATTTTAGTAGAAGATTCAATTTTTAAGTGTTATTCTATTTTGTTAATTACTTTTTGTTGGGTCAGGCAAAATGAAAGGAGGACAATCATTAAGAGAAGATTCCCCATAGTTTGCATATTCTTTGTATCCTCCCATTTTTCCGTTGGTTTTCATTAAGGCGCTTGTAAAAGCCAATAAAAGAAATACTGTGGGAGCACCAATAATTAATGCTGCACCAAATAAATATCCAATTAAAAATTCTGGGAAAGTGTGATTTCCAAGAAACTCATGTGTACCTAGCAAAAAGTCAATCATTTTAAACTGGTCTTATGAAGCTGATATTAAGTCATTGAAGTTCACTTCTGGTGGAAATATTTCTCTGCTCTTTCAGCTTTTCCCCAAAGGATCTTTCCACCTCTGTGGCTCACTGTTCCAGGTAAGGATCCTGAAATCCTTTGTAGATTCTCTATTGGAACCATATTTATTGGTACAAGCTTGCTCCCCCGAGCACGGCTAAAGAAAGAAGCTAGATCAGCCGCTAATTGAATGTCTTGATCGTCTACAAATTTATTGGATGATTTAAGGACAACATGACTTCCTGGTATTTCTTGAGCATGAAACCAAAGGTCTCCTTTTTTGCCTTTTTTTAGACTAATTAATTCGTTTTGCCTGTTATTACTTCCTATTTGGATCTTTAGACCATTAGGGCTTTGTATCTCTTTGATGTTTGACGATTGTTCCTTTCTCTTGGTGGATTTGAATTTAGGGCTAATTTTTTTGATGCAAATATACTCTTCTACTTCTTCTTTAAGTTCAAGAATTGAATCTAATTTATTCTTATTGCTTTCACCTTCTTCATATATGAATGTATCAAGGAATAATTCACAATATTCTATATTTGATATTTTTTTCTTGTGAAATTCGATTCTATTCATAACTGATTCTCTAGATCTTTTTTTTCTTTTAGCTTCTTTAAATAAGGATTGCGCCTCATTTATTTGCTTTTTTGAAGGTGATTCTAAAGTTAGAATATTATTAGCTTTATTTTGCATAGTTATATATTCAGAGATATTCTTAATTAGTAACTGCTGTGACTCTAGTTTGCTGATTTCATTATCTTTTAAATTTTTGAGATCTAGCTTCAATTTTTCTCTAATGGAATTTATTTTCCTTTCTTCAATCTTATTTGAATAATACATGCTAAGGCTAAGTCCTATTTTTTTATTTTGAACAGCTGATTTTCTTTTCCCCCACACAATAAAATCCGTTGGGCCTTCGAAACTAATAGTGTAATTACTATTTTCAATATCTAATAGCCAATCTTTCCATTTTTGAAATATTAATTCCCAAGTTTTTAATTGGATATTTGTTACTGATTGATTTATTATTTTTATTGCTTCATCATAATTATTGCTAGCAATTTGTAACGTTAGAGCTGGGCTTATCCCTTGATAAGTATTTTTCAGCCCATTTTTAAAAGTTGATGGAACCAAGCATATATTATCTTTCCATGAATTGAATGATTCAGAAGATTTAGGAACTAAGCCTTTAAGAGGTGGAGGAGATGTATACATGTCCCCTGTTCCTATTGGTCTTAATCTTGATTGACTATCTTTTATTTGTTTACCAAGAGTAATTACTTTACCTTTGCTGTCTAAAAGTAAAATATTACTGTGTCTACCCATTAATTCGACTACCAATTCTTTCTCTATTTGTTTACCAGGTCTGCTAGATAATTTAAACCTTACTATTCTTTCAAAGCCAATTTGATTGATTTCTACTAATGCTAAGTTTGCTAGTAAATGTTTAAGTTGTTTCGCTAATGTGCTTTTTTCCCCATTTTTTTTTGGAGGTTTTATTTGTACAATTCGTGGCGACTCAGCCAACCAGCTAAGTTCTATCCATGAAAGACTTTCTAAGGTTCTAAATCCTAATTGAACAGTATGTGAATCAACTTGTTGTGCATTTTCAAATCGACTTGGAACTATGTTTTGTTGAAGTTCAACTACAACCGCCTTAAGCGTAGTTAAGTCCATTGCTTGAATTGGAACTTTGTTCATATATCATCCTTATAACTTTATAAATAATTTAATTAACTTTTGTAGGAAAATTGGATAGGATTTAGTTATGTCATCTTTAGGAAATCTTACTGTTCTTACTGGCCCTAGTGGTGTAGGTAAAGGAACAATTGTTAAGAAAATCCTTGAGAGTCATAGTGATGTATGGCTTTCTATTTCTGCTACTACTCGTGAAAGAAGAGAAGGAGAAATCGAGGGAAAGCATTATTTTTTCGTAGAAAAGAAAAATTTTCAAGAAATTATTGATAAAGAAGGTTTTCTGGAATGGGCTTCATTTTCTAATAATTTTTATGGAACTCCAAAGAAAATAGTTAAAGAAAAAATAGAAGAAGGAACTAATGTTCTACTTGAAATTGAATTGGAGGGTGCTCGACAAATTCGAAAGTCGTTTCCTGAGGCTTTGCAAATATTTTTAGCACCACCTAGTATATCTGAGCTTGAAAAACGTATTAGAGGAAGAGGAACTGAGACGGAAGAAGCTATTAAAGATCGTTTGGCAATAGCTAATAAAGAAATGATGGCAAAAAAAGAGTTTGATGCTGTAGTTATAAATGAAGATATAGAAAAAGCCTTCAAGGAAATTGAAGGCTTAATGGGTTTGAAACTAAAACCTAATTAATAAAAACTATATATTTTTAAAAAGACATTGGGTGGAAAAGCAAATCTGGTACAAATCGATTAAATTCAACAATAATACCGGCCGTTAGAGCAATCCAAATAGTTGCAACCACTGGGGCTGATCTAAACCATTTAGTACGGAATAATTGAAACATGACTGGAAAAAATTAAGTGTTTTTGAGTGGATAGATAATTTATTAGCCTCTTGGACCATTAAGAGTTACATTATTGTCTTTTTCTCTAAGCTCTCCATTCTTGCCTTCTCTATTCGCTTGAAGAGGCCATGCGGCTCCTCTTTTTAAGCATTGCAAGGCTAAATCAGTATCGATAATAATTTCATATTCTGCAGCATTCTTTTTACCTCTAACAGATCTTACATATTCCCTACCTGACCAACCAATAATTCCTGCAATGTATATAAACATTACTCCAGGGATAAGTAAGTCTCCTTCATGACCTCTGTTAAACCATGCGCCCCAAGGTTCTATTGGAGGAGCAATGATTAAATGAGGAAGTCCATCATCTCCACACAATGCTTTGCCATATCTATTAAATCTTTTTATAGCTTGATCAGTAGAAGCAGCACTTGCTCTTTCTTGGAAGCGGGTATTCTCAGAGCAAGTCACTAGAGCAGAAGCCTTAAAATCTGTAGGTGCTCTATCAGCATTTAGAGCTGGACCAGGTCTTGCGTTTGCTATTGGAGCTATCCCTAAGAAAAGGAATACCGAAAGCATGATTGATAAAAGACGGCTCATGAGTTCTGATTTCTTCCTGTTGTCCTGTTTTAATAGGATTTCATTATTAAACTTAGTTGATAACTAGTCATTAATGTCAATAATTTTATCCCTCGAAACAAGTTGTGACGAGTCAGCTGCTGCTCTGGTCTCGAATGAAAAAGGAAGAATTGAATTGTTAGCTAATGAAATAGCTTCGCAAATTGAAGAACATGCCAGGTGGGGTGGGGTAGTACCAGAAATAGCTTCAAGAAGACATCTTGAGAATCTTCCATTTTTAATAGAACAAGTTTTTGTGAAATCAAAATTAAATATAAAAGATATAGATGCAGTTGCTGCAACAGTTACTCCTGGATTAGCAGGATCTCTTCTTGTTGGATCAATTACTGCAAGAACTATTGCAAATTTAAATCAAATTCCATTTTTGGGCGTTCATCATTTGGAAGGGCACCTTTCCTCTATTTATTTGGCAGAAAATCATCCTACCCCTCCTTTTTTAGTTTTGTTGGTAAGTGGAGGTCATACCGAATTAATAAAAGTAGATGCTGATCATAAGTATCAGCGACTTGGTAGAAGTCACGATGATGCAGCTGGAGAAGCTTTTGATAAAGTTGCAAGGTTGTTGGGGCTTTCTTATCCAGGTGGGCCTGCAATACAGAAAATTGCTAAATTTGGAGATCCAAAAAGATTCTTGTTCCCAAAAGGAAGGGTCTCGAAACCTGAAGGTGGTTTTTATCCATATGACTTTTCATTTAGTGGTTTGAAAACAGCTGTTTTTCGCCAGATAGAGAAACTTAAGTCAGACAATCAAAAATTACCCTCAGAGGATATTGCAGCTAGTTTTGAAAACGTTGTTGCTGAAGTTTTAGTTGAGCGGAGCCTTCGCTGTGTCATCGATCAAGGTCTAAATTCTCTTGTCTTGGTTGGAGGGGTTGCCGCAAATAAGCGATTAAGAAAAATGATGCTTGAGAAAGCATCTCAAAAATCAATTAATATCACTCTTGCACCAATGGAATTTTGCACTGATAATGCAGCCATGATTGGTGCCGCAGCTTTGTTTAGATTGTCTTCAAAAAACAATAAAAGCTCAATAGAATTAGGTGTTTCAGCTCGATGGCCGCTAGAAAAATCCGATTTGCTTTATGATTTTCCCCCTCCTTTTTAATAAATATTTTTAGGTTATTAATTTCTTTATTATGTCTTTAAAGAAAGAAAATGAATCAAACCAATCCACTAGACCAGCCAGTGCAAGTGAACTTAATTCTTGGAAAAGAGGATTTACTCCACAAGCTGAGATTTGGAATGGCCGTATGGCTATTGCAGGTTTAATTATTCTATTAACTATTCTTTTAGTATCAAATTTAATTTTATCTGCTTAGAAGCGATGATTTGATTTTATAATTTTGTTTAGTTTTAATTTTTTGATTGTCATTTTGTTTATTTAGTGAATGTAGGTCTTATCGGTGGTTTTTGAAAAGAGAGTTGATAAGTGGAAAAAAGACTGTAGTCTTTATTGGTTTGAATCCATCAAAGGCGAATGCATTCAATAATGATAAGACTCTTATACGGGTAATTAACTTTTGTTCAAGATGGAATTATAAAAATATTTATGTAATCAATCTGTTTGGATTAATTTCAAAGTCACCTTCACAATTATCAAAAAATAAAGATCCAGTAGGAGAAAATAATGATTTAATTACTTTCAAAACCTTAGAATTCTGGAGAACAAATATTAATTGCGACTTGTGGTTGGGATGGGGTGATAAAGGAGAATTATATAAACGTGATCGTACGATCTTAAAATTAATTAAAAAATTTTCAAAATTAGAGTCAAAAGAAAATAATTACTCCAGACGTGTTTTAAGTTTGGGCATCAGTAAAAAAGGGAACCCTCGTCACCCTCTTTATATGCCTAATGAATCTTTCTTAAAACCATTTGATCATTAATTTTTTAATGGATTTTTTCAGTTATTTTTTTAAATGAGAATGTATAAATAATAATTGGACTTAAAGGCGTACTATTTAAGATGTTTATGAAGTTAAAATTAGCCTGTTAACTTGTTGAATTTTTTAGATAGATTTTATGAATACTTGTTTATGTCTTCATTCCTAATTATTTATGACTCCTGAGCGACTGGGCTTGCTCTGGGGAATCACAGTTTTTTCTGGTGCTGGAGCAAGATTATTGTCAGTGTTAACAGGACTTCCTGGGGTAGTTTTATTATTGTTGTCTGGTTTATTGATTGGAAGATCAGGCCTTGGGTTGGTTGAACCTTTAGATCTTGGTAAGGGGTTGGAGACAATAGTTGGTTTATTAGTAAGCCTTGTTTTATTTGATGGTGGATTAAATCTCCGATTTCCTGGAGGAACGATTAAGTCAATAGTTTTAAGAATTTCGTCAATTAGATTAATTATTTCACTCGCAGCTGGGTTCCTTGCAGCTCATTGGTTTGCAGGACTTAGTTGGTCCGTGGCAGGGGTTTATAGCGCAATTGTTCTTGCTACCGGGCCAACTGTTGTAACTCCATTAGTTAGACAAATTCGACTTGCTTCACCTTTAAGTGATGTACTTGAAGCGGAAGGTTTGATACTCGAACCTGTTGGAGCAGTATTAGCTCTTTTGTTGTTAGAGCTTGTTGTAGGAGATTTGCATGGTTGGAAAGAACTATTGCTTGGTCTTCTTTCAAGGCTTGGAGGAGGAGTATTAATTGGTTCAATTGCAGGTCTATTGCTCTCAGAAGGTTTGAGGCGCTTAAAAACCGAGCCTTATATTGGGATCAGATTGCAATTAACTCTTGGAGTGATTTTTTTGCTTTATGGAGTATGCGAATGGTTATTACCTGAATCAGGACTGCCTGCATCTGTTGCTGCAGGATTTGTTGTAGGTCAAAGACCTTCTACGCAGGCTAATGAACTTGATAAATTAATCAGAGAATTAGCCCAGTTAGCGATAACTATGCTTTTCCCTTTATTGGCAGCAGATGTGTCATGGGGGGAATTAAGTCCTTTGGGTTGGGGCGGTATAACTTGTGTGCTTTTTTTGATGATCGTAGTGAGACCTATCGCCGTATCGATCGCTACTTATGGTTTACCTCTTGATAATAAACAAAGATTGTTTCTTGGTTGGTTAGCTCCACGTGGAATAGTTACTGCAGCAGTTGCTTCTTTATTTTCTATTAGATTGGAGCAGGCAGGTGTTTTAGGCGCAGGAAAACTTCAGGGATTAGTCTTTTTGACAATATTAATGACAGTAGGGATTCAAGGTTTAACAGCCCAACCATTAGCAAAAATGTTGGGATTGTTGGATGAGGATCAAAATCTAGAGAAACCTTCTAATACGGGTTCTATCTTTACTGAATCTTGAGAGTAAAACCCAACTTTTAATTAAATCAGGACCATTTAGAGTTCCGAAAAGTGCAGCTCTCAGACTTTTCATGACAAGTCCTTTTTTAACTTTGCAGGTTTTTGTTGCTTGACTTAATAAATCTAGTGCTTGCTGGTTACTAATAGATGAAGAATCTAACTTTTCCAGATTTTCAAGAATGAACCTTAAAACTTCTTTTGCTTCTTTAATTTCTAATTGTTTTTTACCATCTTCATGTAATTGTGGCTCTTCAAAAAATGGTTTTGCTTGATTAACTCCATCATTTATTAGAACCATAGATGGGCCTAATAATTCAGCAAGATTTATCCCCCATTCTTGACTTGGTAGCTTCCATCCATTTCTTTTAAACAAAGGTTCTAAATTATCTAAAAGAGTTATGGGTGACATTTCATGAATCACTTGAGAGTTGAGCCAGTTCAATTTGTCCCAATCAAATTTTGCTG
Source organism: Prochlorococcus sp. AG-436-J02 (assembly GCA_003212625.1). GTDB lineage: Bacteria > Cyanobacteriota > Cyanobacteriia > PCC-6307 > Cyanobiaceae > Prochlorococcus_B. Next base: position 14,310 of record QCPI01000013.1, on the reverse strand, counting down.
AAGCTTTATTAACCTTTTCAAAACTAAATACATCTGAAATCTCTGAAATTTTAAATCTTTCATTAATACCCTCCGGAACAGACCAACCAAGAAGAGTCATATAATTTGCCATAGCCTCAGAGGTATAACCCATTTCCTTGAAATCAGAGATTGAAGTGACACCATCCCTTTTTGATAGTTTTTTCCCTTCAGAATTAAGAATTAAGGGTGTATGAGCGAAAACTGGAATATTGAGATCAAGTGCCTCGTATAGAAGAATTTGCTTTGCTGTATTTGCAAGATGATCTTCTCCTCTTATTACATGGGAGATTTGCATAGCTGAATCATCAACTACCACGACTAAATTGTATAAGGGATCGCCAATAGAATCTGCTGGCGCTCTCCTTGCAATGACCATATCTCCTCCTAAATCTTTTCCACTCCAAGTCATTTCTCCGCGGATTAAGTCATTCCATGAAATTATTTTTTGATCATTAATTTTGAACCGGATAACAGGATTTCTCCCGTCTTTTATGAATTTGGATTCTTGTTCTGGAGTTAAATTTCTATGCCTATTGTCATACCTTGGAGCTAAACCATTTTTCTTTTGAGTTTCTCTCATTTCATCTAATTCAGATTCCGATGCATAACATCTATATGCAAAGCCTTTGTTGAGAAGAGTTTCTATGATTTTTTTATGTTCATTTACTCTTTTACTTTGAATGATTGGGGATTCATTCCAATTAATACCTAGCCACTTAAGTCCATCGAATATATTGTTTATATATGATTCTTTTGATCTTTCAATATCAGTATCTTCAATTCTTAGAAGAAAAGTACCACCTTCTTTTTTGGCAAAAAGCCAGTTAAAAAGAGCTGTTCTGGCTGTTCCTAGATGAAGTGTTCCAGTTGGACTTGGAGCCAATCTTACCCTAACTGTCAAAGTTCTTAATCGATTTAGATACGGGACCGACGGGATTCGAACCCGCAACTTCCGCCGTGACAGGGCGGTGCTCTAACCAGTTGAACTACGGTCCCAGTTTTAGTCCTTTATATAGACCAAATGAGTATCAACCTATAAATGCCTTCTAGTCAACTAAGGATTAAAATTGTTGACTTGAAAAAGCTATGTCTAAAGTTTTTTAAACAAGCTGAAACTCTTTTTAATAGAGATCTGCTCATTAAATGAAACTAAATTAAGTTGATAAACTTAAAGACTAAGGACGGAAACCTGCAGGCTCTATAAGCCTAACTTGATTTCCACGAGCTGTGAACTCGCGGCCTTGGTCGCTTTGAACAACAACACGACCACCTGATTTTACACGAATAACTCGGGCCCTGACCCAGCCTAATGCGGCTGACTCAAGAACTTTTACGACATCGCCAGGTTGAAGATCCAACTCCATTCTTTAAAATAGTAACTGCAGAAAGGGCTTTCGAACGCGCCGTGGAGGACTTGAACCCCCGACATCAGGTTTTGGAGACCTGCGTTCTACCAACTGAACTAACGGCGCATTTTATATACCCTTTAAGTCATTGTTAAACAATGACTTTTGATTAAGGAGGCCGAAACCTCAGCGGTCGAAGCGCTGCTTTACGCGTGTGGCTTTGCCCACCCGCTCCCGCAGATAGAAAAGCTTCGCTCTTCTTACTTTACCTCGGCGTTCAACCTTAATGGATGCAACTTGAGGACTGTGAACCAGAAAAATTCTTTCAACGCCTATCCCTTGAAAAATTCTACGAACTGTGATTGTTTTATTAATTCCTCCATGTCGCTTTGCTATTACAACACCTTCGTAAGGCTGAACCCTCTCTTTATTACCCTCACTTATACGGACGCCAACGCGAACTGTATCTCCAACATAAATTTCAGGTAGCTTTTTGTTTTGTTGTGCTTCTTCAAAAGTCTTTATTATTTCTGCAGGAGAGAGCTTTTTGCTGGAAATTTTCTTTCCATTAGATTTTGATGGATTTTCTTCCCCAGAAGCTTCTGGGGTATTTGGATTATCTTCAACTTTTGCCTCTTTAGATGAGGCCTCTTTCGAATCAACAGACATCCCGATCACACTTGAATTACCGAACACTTATTGTAACCGCTTGTTTCTCAAATTAAAAATTTTTTTTGTATTTAATCTTTTCATTCCCAATTTGAGCTTGATTTTGTCCTATTTAGTACTCATTATTGGTGAAGAGGAGCTTTAGAAAAAATATCCTTTGATTCCTTTCCTTTAACATAGAAATTTTATTAAAGAAAAGATTTTTTTAATAAAACTGTATTACTACACTTAATGGTTCAACTAATATAAATTGGTTAATAGAATGCAAAATTTTAGATTTTTACTTTTTTAAACAATGAAACTTTTCTCCGATCTTCTTTCTTCTTCAAATTCAAAAATTCCTAATAATAATGTTCCTATTATTAAACAGAGGAGAGGAGTTGAAATTAAATCTTTAAGAGAGATAGAAATTATGCGTAAATCTAGTAAAATTGTAGCAAATGTATTGAGTGAGATTAGAGATTTAGTTAAACCTGGTATGTCTACTTTGGATTTAGATAATTATGCAGAAAAACGAATAAGAGAGCAAGGCGCTCAGCCTAGTTTTAAAGGATATCATGGCTTCCCGGGTAGTATTTGTGCAAGTGTTAACAACGAAGTTGTTCATGGGATACCAAGAAAGACCAAAATTATTAATGATGGAGATTTATTGAAAGTAGATACAGGAGCATTTTTTAATGGCTACCATGGAGATAGTTGTATAACTATTTGTGTAGGTAAGACTTCAGATTTAGGAATTAAATTAAGCAAAGTTGCTAAAGAAGCTTTGATGCTAGGTATCAAACAAATAAAGCCTCAAAATAAACTTCTTGATATAGCTGGCGCTATAGAGGATTATGTGAAATCTAACGGTTTTAGTATTGTTGAAGACTATACCGGTCATGGAGTTGGTAGGAATCTTCATGAAGAGCCTTCAGTATTTAATTTTAGAACTAATGATTTACCAAATGTCACATTAAGAGAGGGTATGACAATTGCTGTGGAACCTATAGTTAATCTTGGTACAAAATATTGTAAGACTCTTCGTGATGGATGGACAGTGATAACAAAAGATGGAAATCTCTCCGCTCAATGGGAGCATACTGTTTTAGTCACAAAAGACGGTTTTGAGATATTAACTGATAGAGGAGATTGATTTTAAAAGGACTATTTTGAATAGATTTTATTTATAAATCTTGAATATAATATTCTAATGCATTCAATAAAAGGCATGAATAAATAAGTTATTGGATTTGGACTAACTATGATTAAATAATCTTCTTTTTCTGCTTTTTTTATAATTTTCTTGGCTACAATTTCAGGATTGAGTAATCCTTGTGGGTTTAATTTTGACTTGAAAGGACCTAGTATCAATTTTTTGATAACAAGGTAATTGCTTTTCTCTGCTATTAATTTGCTTTTTTTTAAACTTACTAGTTCACCTATTAGTCGTTTTGTTATTTCATATACTGGACTAAAAGCTATTTGAATCTCCGCTTCAGAAGTGTTTATCCATATTTCCTTAGAATTACATCTATTTAAATCATTTTCTCTTAGTGCTAATTCCTCAAAGATCTCAATTAATTTCCAATGACTAAGTGAATTTATTTCTAAGGCTTTGTTGATTACATTGTAATCAATATCTTCTTTGGGATTAAATCCATGATTTAGTATTAAAATATCAATATCAGAAATTTTACTTGAAAGGAGTTTCTCTTCTCCACATGACCAATAAATCCAATCATCTGGGGCAATATCATAAGATTGACTACTGTTTTTTTTGCTATGAGTTAGGCCAACGACATAAGCTCCATTTTGCTTGAATTCCTTAATAAGAAATCTTCCAAGGCTGCCATTCGCGCCAGTTATGGCGATTTTTAAACCTTTAAATCTTGAGTGATCTGACAGGTTCTTAGTCATGTGTCTGAATCCATTGAGGTGGTTTAAAAATCAGGATTTAGTATAAAATTTTGTTTAATTAGAATTTTATACGGATTTAGTGTTGAGATCTTTTTCAAAAAGCCTAAACTTATAAAGTTATTAAGTCACTTCCGGTCTGTAATTAATGAGCAAGACCTTTTTAATTGGATCGTGTGAACCATTTAGTGGCAAGTCGGCATTAGTTCTTGGTATCGCAAGAAATTTAATTGCTTCAAATCATTTGGTTAGATTTGGGAAGCCATTAGCCACAAGCCTTGAATTGAATGTCTCTGAAACAGGAGACATTCAAGACATGATTGATGATGATGTCAAATTTGTTGGAGAGATATTGAAATTATCTGATGATGATTTAATTCCTTCCATTCAATTTTTAGCTGCCTCTACTGCCAGTAAGAGGATTCAAAATAATATGTTAGATGCTGGAATTAAATTTGATGAGTTTAAATCATCTCTCGAATCCTCTAATGATGCTATAAATATTCTCGAAGCAGCAGGTAGCTTACATGAGGGACTATTATATGGATTAAGTCTGAGTCAACTTGCTAAAGGTCTAAATGCTAATGTTTTACTAGCTCATTTTTGGGAAGATAGTAGGAGTGTTGAAGCTTTATTGGAGGCTAAAAATCAACTTGGAGATCATTTAATTGGTGTTGTTCTGAATGCGGTTAATCCTGATCAGATCAAGGATATTAAAGAGAATGTAGTTCCATCTCTTAAGTTATTAGGTTTAGATGTCTTTGGGGTAATGCCTCGGTCCCCTTTGTTGAGAAGTGTCACTGTGGAAGAACTAGTGAGACGTCTCAATGCTCGAGTTATTTGTTGTTCTGAAAGGCTTGAGTTGATGGTTGAAACACTGAGTATAGGAGCGATGAGCGTTAATTCTGCAATGGAATTTTTTCGAAAAAGGCGTAATATGGCTGTAGTGACAGGAGCTGATCGAACTGATATCCAATTAGCGGCTTTGGAGGCTTCTACTCAATGTTTAATACTTACAGGCGCAGGAGAACCACTGCCACAATTAATCAATAGATCAGAAGAGCTAGAAGTTCCGTTGCTTAAGGTTGATAGAGATACTCTCTCAACAGTTGAGGTTATTGAGCAAGCCTTTGGTCATGTTCGTCTTCATGAAACAGTCAAAGCTACTTATGCTTTTCGTTTGGTTCAAGAACATTGTGAGCTTGATCGAATCTTTAAAACTTTAGGAATTTCTTATTGAGTTCATGAATGATGCTAACTTTAAATTATCTGAATTAGGATGTCCTTGAGTCGATCACTCGATCTTCCTGCATTAGGACGAGTTGATACTCTCGCTCAGGAATTGGCCTTGTTGAAAAACGAGGGAAAAAGAAGAATTGCTTTTCTAGGGAGTAGGCATGTACCAGTCGTTTCGATACACATAGTTGAATTAATAGCACGCTCTTTGGCACAAGAAGGTCATTCGATAATCACATCAGGTTCTCAAGGCGTAAATGCAGCAGTAATTCGAGCCGTTTTAGAGGTTAATCCCACTCTCTTAACTGTTTTACTGCCTCAATCTCTTGAGAGACAAACTTCAGAGGTTAAGGATCTTCTTGGGAACGTTTTACATTTAATAGAGAAAGAGGAAAATAATGATTTACCTTTGCCAATGGCAAGTAGTCTTTGTAATCAAGAAATTATTAATAGATGTGATCAATTGATTTGTTTTGCATTTCATGATAGTGAAACATTATTGAGTAGTTGTCATAGCGCTGAAGATATGGGAAAAGTAGTGAGCCTTATGTTTTTTGATTGATTTTTAATCAAAACTTATTTTCTAGGTATATAAAACTTTTTAATCTTGTAAAATATCTTTTAATTTTATTTATAAGCAATTTGTCTTTTTATTCATAAAATGGTTGAAACTAATAGAAAAATTTATGCCATCTTCTTATTCTTTTGACGTGGTTTCAGAATTTGATCAGCAGGAATTAGTAAATGCTATTGATCAATTGAGAAGAGAAGTTGATAATAGGTATGACCTTAAAGACTCAAAGACCAAGATCGATATTAACGAAAATGAATTATCAATTGTTTCTCTAAGTGAGATGACAATCCAATCTGTAAAAGATATTTTATTGCAGAAAGCCACTAAAAGAAATTTGTCATTAAAAATATTCGATTTTCAAAAGATTGAGACTATTGGCGGGAATATGGTAATGCAAAATGTAATATTAAAAAAAGGATTGCCACAGGAAATTTCAAAGAAATTAAGTAAGTTGGTTCGCGATAATTTAAAGAAAGTCACTGCCTCAATACAAGGCGATAGCATGAGAGTAACCGGAAAGAATAAAGATGATTTGCAATCTGCAATTAATTTAATTAAGGGACAGGAAGATGCTCTGGATATAGCTCTTCAATTTGAGAATTATAGATAATAAATTAACAATTAAAGGCTTTATTCAATCTGCTATTTAATTATGGATACTTTAATACAAAACCTTTCTAAAAAGGCAATTGACTTATCTGGAAAGTCAAAAAAAGAATTAGAAAGAACATGTTGGATGATTGTTCATGAGTATAAACATGATGCTATGCCAACTGAATATGATATTAGAGAGATTGATGAAGAATTATATTTGGAGGTTTTAAGAACGGCTAAAGAAATGCTTTAGAGAAAGAAGACTGATACTCTTAATTGTTTTATTGAAAAGCACTTCTTTATCAATTCCCTAAAGTTTAAAAAGAAGGCAATTATTTTTTCTATCTAACAAATTTCACAATATTTTCTAAATCAACATAAAATCAATATTAGATAATCTTTTTTATGACAACTCCATTTCGTAATGTGACTCCGAATGGACCAGGTGGAACAACAACTCTTCTACTTGTCCTTTCCTTTACAGGCTTTTTACTTCTTACACAAGCATTTTTTGTTGTACCAGCTGGACAAGTTTCAGTTGTAACAACATTAGGCAAAGTAAGTGGTGGATCACGTAAGCCAGGTTTAAATTTTAAAGTCCCCTTTGTTCAAAATACCTATCCTTTTAATGTTCAGACTCAAGTTAGACCTGAAAAGTTTGATTCATTAACTAAAGATTTGCAAGTTATTTCTGCTACTGCGACTGTTAAATATGCTCTAAAGCCTAGTGAGGCTGGAAGAGTATTTAAAACTATCTCTTACAACGATAGAGAGATTTATAACAGGATTATTCAACCATCATTGCTGAAAGCTCTTAAATCTGTCTTTTCAAAATATGAATTGGTAACGATAGCTAGTTCCTGGAGTGATATTTCTGAATTGGTTGAAAAAACAGTTGCTGATGAACTTAATAAGTTTGATTATGTAGATGTTCAATCTCTTGATTTAACTGGTTTAACAATTGCAGATGAATATAGAGCAGCTATTGAAGAAAAACAGATTGCTGAGCAGAAATTATTAAGAGCTCAAACTGAAGTTAAAATTGCGGAACAAGAGGCTTTGAGATATGACACCTTAAATAAAAGTCTTGATGATCAAGTTCTTTTTAAACTGTTCTTAGATAAATGGAATGGTGAGACACAAGTTGTGCCTGCACTACCAGGTAGTACAGCTGGCAATGTTCCTGTAATTGTTGGTGGAAGGAACAGATAATTACTTATTACTAATTCAAAATAAAAACCAACTTAAATTATTAATTTAAGTTGGTTTTTATTTGATTTCAGAAAAGCTTTCTTGAAAAGCTTTTATTGTTGCACTTATATCATCTTCAGAATGAGCAAGTGATGTGAAGCCAGCTTCAAATGCACTTGGAGCTAGATAAACCCCTTTTTGAAGCATAAGTCTATGCAGTTTGCTAAAAAGTTCTGTATCAGCGGACTTGGCCTCTTCAAAATTCCTAACTGGTCCTTCACAGAGATAAAAACCGAACATCGCGCTAATGCTCTGGCCATGGATAGCAATATTTGATTCTTTAGCGGCAGTAATGATTCCATCCAAAAGTTTTTTAGTAATACCCTCTAATTTTTCATAGGTACCTTCTTGTTTAAGAAGCTCAAGAGTTTTAATGCCTGCTGTCATAGCAAGTGGGTTGCCGCTTAATGTACCTGCTTGATACATAGGACCAGAAGGAGAAACCATAGACATAATTTCTTTGCGGCCACCGTATGCTCCTACTGGGAGGCCTCCACCAATGACTTTGCCCATAGTCGTTAAATCTGGAGTAACTCCAAAACGCTCTTGTGCCCCCCCATAGCTGATTCGAAAACCAGTCATTACCTCATCAAAAACTAAAAGAGCTCCATTCTCTTGTGTGACCTCTCTTAATCCTTCTAGAAATCCTGGTTCAGGTGTTATGAATCCTGCATTTCCTACAACAGGTTCCAGTATGACGCCTGAAATTGCATCAGGGTTTTCTGCAAATAGCTCTTTGACTGCTTCAAGATCGTTGTAAGGGGCAGTAAGTGTATTTGCGGTTGTACTTCTTGGAACACCTGGTGAGTCAGGGAGTCCAAGTGTTGCTACACCGGATCCTGCCTTTACTAAAAACATATCTGCATGACCGTGATAGCAACCTTCAAACTTGATAACTTTATCTCTTCCAGTGAAGGCCCTCATCAAACGTAGAACCGCCATACAAGCTTCTGTTCCACTATTCACAAAACGAACCATTTCAACGCTAGGGACAGCTTCAATAACCATTTCAGCGAGTTGATTCTCAAGAACACAAGGAGCACCGAAGCTTGTACCTTTTTCAAGTGTCTCTTGAAGAGCTGCTATCACTTCAGGGTGGGCATGCCCGCATATAGCAGGTCCCCAGCTGCCTACATAGTCAATGTATCTGTTTCCATCAACATCCCAAGCATAAGGACCTTTAACTCGATCAAAAACGATTGGATTCCCTTCAACGGATTTGAAGGCCCTTACTGGTGAACTAACTCCACCAGGCATTAAATTTTTGGCAGATCCAAAAATTTCTTCAGATTTTGTTGTGTTCAACGCGTCTGTCACGGCACCTCAGCGAATGAGCTCATAAACACAGTTCGTCATAATGGCCTAAAAGTGACTGATTCGTCTAAATTTTTGAATCTGTTCAGCATCTGGTTATTTTTATGAAAGCTTTAAAAATACTATTTACCTATTTGATTCTGATCATAAAAACAAGGTGCAGTCTCACTTTTTATGGAATAGGACCTTTTGAATTTAATGCTTTCTTATGAATTGTAAATTTTTGATTTGTTAATTCTGTGATGATTTGAAAATAGAAAATAGCCAATTTTTTTAAAAGAAAAATTCATTTTCAATTTCTGATTGAGGCCAACTAATATCGACGATTACAGGCGCATGGTCGCTCGGTCTTTCTTTAGATCTAGTTTCTTTGTCGATCCAACAACTATTGGCACAACTAAGAATATTCTCTGTTAAGTAAATATGATCAATTCGCCAACCCTTGTCTTTCTCCCAAGCAGAATGGCGATAATCCCACCAAGACCAGTTTTGGGCTCTAGGTTCAAAAATTCTAAAAACATCCTCTAATTTTCCACTCAAAGCATCTTTAAGTAATTTTCTTTCTTTGGAAGATGCCATAATTGATTCTTTGTAATTACTTGGGGTATGTATATCTTTATCTTCAGGGGCAATATTAAAGTCACCTAATAAACATATAGGGATATTATTTGAATTAATTTTTTCTAAATAAATCTTTAAACACTCTATCCATTTCTTTTTGTAAATAAACTTATCTGAATCCATAGCTGATCCATTTGGAACATAAACATTTATCACTCTAATATCATTAATTTCAGCACTTATAATCCTTTTCTGCTGGCTTAATATCGATAAATCCTTGTAGTCTGAAATTACTTGATCAAAGCCGATCTTTATATCATTAATGGGAAATCTACTTAATATTGCCACCCCGTTATAAGACTTTTGTCCCGAGATTGAAACTTCATACCCAAGTTTTGAAAAGACTTCGACTGGAAAAAATTGATCTTCTGTTTTTGTTTCTTGTAAGCAAAGGATATCAACTTCATTAGTTATAAGCCAATCTTTGACAAGATCTATTCTTGAACGAATTGAATTGACATTCCATGTTGCAATAAGCAAGGCTCTAAAATTTATTGCTTACGTTATTATTATGTAAATGGAGACGGAAATTTAGTTTTGAATCAAACTGAACGTTTTACTGTTGGTCAGTTTTTAAGGACCTTTGTAATTTTTATTCCAATTTTTATTTCCATTGGAGGGTTTTCTTTTTATTCAAGATCAACAACAATGGCGGAACTAAACAATTATTCAATTGATGAAAATAGGGATATTTACAGTACTTTTGATATGGAAGATCAAAATGATCAAGGTTTACCTCTCGATCCATTTGATTTGATGAATCGTCTTAAGAAAGCTGGGGCAATGGATAATGCAACACCTCCATCAGAAGCTCTAGATGAAGCGCTCAATGCATTTGATGATGCTCAATATTAAAAATGTCCCAATTAAATTAAATCACCATAGTATTTCTAGGATTTTGGTAAATTTAAGATTGGGCACTAATGGCCCATTTATTAAATAGATGCAAAACCATCCGATCCCTTCGGTTACTGACCCATTGCAATACAGAGCAATTGGAATAGTGAGAGGTATTTACAAACCTCAAGACGATGAGAACTTTACGCGTGGAACTTTAATTGATTCTAAAGGTAATGAAATTGATTCAGTTGTTCTTGGCAGAGTTATAACTTTGCTCCGTAATCACGTTTCATTAGAAAAATCACATCTCTGGGTTGTGTATCCAAGATGTAGGAATAATCAAAATCTTCATTTGCAAATCACAGGTATTTGGGAGCCTAGTACCTTGAAGAAGGATTTTGAAGAGAAAGATGAATTGAATAAAAATACAAGTATGAATATTGATTCTGATGAGATATTAGAAGGGGATGATTATTTCTCAATAAGAGGAGAATTGATTTTTACTAAGCCAGAAGAAAAGGAGATAGTTATTAAAATCCGTCAAAAGCCAAGAAATCAGCATAAAAAAGCTTTACCTTTTAAAGTTAATCTTAAAGGTGAAATATCTATTAAATACTTAAAACATTTTATTAGTCTTAATGTTCGACGTGATGCCTATCAACTTTTGGTTGAGGATTTTCAAATAATAGGACCCATTCCTAAGCTATTAAAAAATAATAAAAGTAGGAAAAATCTTCAAAGATAAGAATTAACCTCATACAAAAAATTTATTTAAATTGTTTCTGTGTATACACCTAATTATTAATTTCTCTGTAAATGAAATCTATTTTTATTGATTGTAGTCTTGGTATCTCTGGGGATATGCTTGTATCAGCATTATTTGATATAGGCATCCCTCCCTCTGTCTTCTTAGATAATTTAGTAAATCTGAAGATAGATAAAAACTATAATATGACTTTTGAAAAGGGAGATAGACAGGGAATAGAAGGAATTTTATGTAAAAAAATGGAAATTAATTTTAAAGATATTTCCAGAAGTTTTAATGATATAAAAAATTTAATTTTTGATTCAAATTTAAATGATTACGTGAAAAAAAAATCTATTAATGTTTTTGAAATTCTTGCGAAATCAGAGGCAATTGTTCATGGTACTAAAGTTTCAAATGTTCACTTTCATGAACTAGGTTCAATCGATTCCATACTCGATATTGTTAATGTGTGTTCTGCTATTGATTTTTTAAAGCCCGAGAATATTTATTTTTCAACTCCACCTGCTGGGAGAGGAGTTATATCTACTTCTCATGGCCTTCTTCCTGTCCCAGTCCCTACCGTTTTAGAAATAGCGAAGCAAAATCAAATTCCATTAATGTTCTTAGAAGATAAATACAATGGTGAAGTAACAACACCCACTGGTATAGCATTAATAGCAACTTTTATAGATAAAAATGGTCAACCAGGCGATATAAATATTAAAAAGATTGGAGTTGGTTTAGGCAATAAAAATATTTGCCGACCTAATTTCCTACGAGTTTTGCTGCTAGATAACAATGAAATTTCTATATCAAATAATAATAAACCTCATTATGAGACGGTAATTTCTCAGGAGGCTTGGATTGATGATTCCACACCTGAAGATATTGCGATTTTGATAGAAAGACTACGATCTTCAGGTGCTATTGATGTTACTTCTCATTCGGTTGATATGAAAAAAAATAGAAAAGGTATATGTATTAAAGCTATTGCCTACCCTAAGGATGAAGATTTACTTCGTGACGTTTGGTTTAATTACAGTACAACACTTGGGATAAGAGAAAATAGAATTAATCGCTGGTTAATTCCAAGACGAATAGGTAAACATAAAACTAAATTTGGGGAAATTAGTTTTAAACAAGCAATAAGACCAAATGGTCAGACTTCAATAAAAATAGAACATAAAGACCTCACTCAAATAAGCTTAAATACAGGGATTTCTCTAGAAGAAATCCGTATGATGCTATTGAAGGAATTATCAGAATTTTATCAATTAGAAGATGGGTTCTATTGATGCTTGATTTTAAAAATATTAAAAGTAAAAAAAAATTTTTATTTTTGGGATTATATACCAAATGAATATTAAATTTTTGATAACAATAGTTTGTTTGGTATTTATTGCTAACTCAATATATGGAAATTTTGATGATTTAGCTAGCCAGACAATTAGTCTTAAAGAGATTTTATGGCTATCAAAAGGAATTCTCTTTAGTTTTTTAAGTATAATTATAAATGCTTATGCTTGGAAGTTTTTAATAAATAGCATAGGTTGCAATAGTAATAAGTTGGATATAATTAGAATTTTTTTAAATACAAATATATATAAATATTTACCAGGAGGAATATGGCATTTTGTATCCAGATATAATATCTTACGAGTCACATTTTCAACAGATAAATCAGTAGAATCAATTTTATTAGAACCATTGTTAATGATGGTCGCAGCTTTAATTTTTATCCCATTTGGAAGCTTTAATATATTTATTTACATTATTTGCTGGTCCTCTACTTTTCTTCTTTTAACTGGATTTAGAGAATTTATAATTAAAATGTTGCTTGAGATTAAGGCTAATATTTTTACTAAAAATCATAAAGTAAATGATGGGAATTCAATTCAAGATAATCAGGATTTACATCAAAAAATATATTATCCTTATAAGCCACTATTCATTGAAATTATATTTATTTTGTTTCGTTTTTTAGGATTTTTGTGTTGTCTAAAGGCATTTTCTACTGGAGCATTGATTTCTCAAGGAGAATTAATAGCTTGTTTTTCTTTGGCTTGGATAATTGGTCTTATCGTCCCGGCAGCACCAGGCGGACTGGGCGTTTTTGAATCTGTGGTCTTGTTTTCTCTTGGCTCAAAGTTGCCAGAGGCTCCTCTTTTGGCAGCATTACTTTGCTATCGAATTGTTTCTACAATCTCTGATATCTTGGCGGCTTTATTTTATCCATTTAGGAGATTACTTAAAGTTTGAATTGTATATTAATTATTTCTATTATTTAAGTTTGGACTTAAGGCTAAAGATGCTATTAATCCTAGGAAAATTATTATCATTGAAGGTATGATGGATTCTGCTACTCTTTCATCTCCTGCGTATTGGAATATGCGTACTGAAAGAGTGTCAAAATCAAATGGTCTTAATATAAAAGTTAAAGGTAACTCTTTAATAGTGTCAACAAACACAAGAAGTGCTCCAATCAGCATAGGGCCTTTAAGAAGTGGTATATGTATTTTAAAAAGGACTTCTGGCCAGCTCTGGCCAAGATTTATAGCCGCGTTATCAATATTTGGCGAGATTCTTTCGAAGCCAGCATCAAGCCCACCTTTTGCAACGCCTAGAAATCTGATACTATATCCCCAAATTAGTAAACTTAATATGCTTATAGGCAAGATACTTCCTTTAAATGAAAGAAGAGCTAAGGCTAAAACTGATCCGGGAATTGCATAACCAATACCTGATAAAAAGGTTAATATATTAAGCCATTGATTATTATTCCATCTTTTAGAAATTGATAAAATTAATGATATAAATATCGTCAACAAGGAAACAATAAAGGCTAAACCAAAGCTTCTAAGTGTTAATCCAATTAAGTCGGTATTTAATCCTTGATTCATTTGATCAATATTTATTATTGCCCATGTAATAGGAATCCCTAAGGTAAAGATTGGAGGAGTAAGGGTTATAACTTGAGCAAGAAGTAAATTTATACCTTTTAATTCCCATTCTGGAAAATCTTGCCTACCTGTTCCATCAGTCCATCTTTTACTTCTTTCCCTTGATCTGCGCTCAATCGCTACTAATAGAAAAACTAAAGTAAGCGCAAATAATGCAAGTGCAATGGCACCTGAAGGCTCACCTTCCTCTACCCAACTCTCAAGTATCCCAGCTGAAATACTTGGAATATTTAAGAGTTG
>QCPI01000012.1 GCA_003212625.1 Prochlorococcus sp. AG-436-J02 | reverse complement strand
ATTTGAAACAATAAAACCCAAGAAAAAAGCAGCTATTTCTTTAATGAAAAGATTTTTAGAATTAGAAAAAGTTGCCGGAAGAGAAAGGAAAAATTCAGACCCTTATGGGGCGCCAAGGCCTTTAGATATTGATTTCTTATGTTGGGGAGAACTTCAGGTGAATACAGAAACTCTAATTTTGCCTCATCCAAGATTAAATGAGAGAAACTTTGTTTTAATTCCCCTTACAGAGGTTTTATCAAGGACTCAAGGGAAACCGAGACGGATCAAATCTCCAGACACATGGCCTGAATAAAACTCGTAACAAAAATCACCAACCTTTTCAACAAAAATCAGTCATCCTAATATAAGTAAGAAATAAATACATGACTATCCCAGGCCCAGAACCTTCAGAAATCCTTGAGCAAAAAGCTTGCCTGGATGCAAAAAAAATTCGTTTTGAAATTAATAAATTTCTTATGCCCAATTCAATGAAAGGCGAATTTGGGGTAATTCGACATCCAGGAGCTGCTTTAGCTGTACCTATAACAAAATCAGGAGAGGTTATTATTCTTCGTCAATACAGATTTGCTTGCTCAAGAAGAATTCTAGAGTTCCCAGCTGGAACTTTAGAAGCAGGGGAAAGCCCACTTGAATCGATTAAAAGAGAAGTTCAAGAGGAAAGTGGTTACTCTGCACAAAAATGGGACAGTCTTGGAGAAATGCTCCCCTGTCCAGGGTATTCAGACGAAAAAATTCATCTTTTCCTTGCAAGAGATTTAACTAAACTTGAAAAGAAGCCTCAAGGCGATGCAGATGAGGATATTGAAATATTAAAAATCTCCTCAGAAAACTTAAATGAGATTATTGCAAGTGGGCAAGAGTTACTTGATGGAAAAACAATCACAGCCTGGTTTAGAGCATGTCAAATCTTGAAAAAAGAATGACAAAGTTTCGATCAATATTTTGGCATAGAAGAGATTTAAGAATTGAAGATAATATTGGTCTATTTGAAGCATCTCAAAAATCAAGAAATCTTATTGGAGTATATATTTTAGATCCTAATCTTTTAGATCTCAAGAAAACCACATCAGAGGCGAAAAATTGGTTCTTAGGAGAAAGTCTTTTAGAGCTACAAAAAAACTGGGGAAAAAGAGGCTCTAGATTATTAATATTGATTGGAGACCCTATCAAATTAATTCCTAAGTTAGCCGAATTAATCAAAGCAGAATGTATTTACTGGAACAAAAATATTGAACCATATGAAATCACTAGGGATAAAAAAATCATAGCTCAACTAGAAAAAGACAAAAGGAAAGTATATACATTTTTAGATCAATTAATCGTTAATCCTAAGACTATAAAAACAAATAATGAAAACCCATATAAAGTATATGGACCTTTTTATCGTAAATGGATTGATATTATAAATAAGACACAATTATTAAATGATAATTCATTAAAAATATTATTAACACCTAAAAGATTTCAAGGGCTAAATGATAATGAAATATTATTATTGAAAAATTCTGATTTAAATTATTCTATCATTAGAGAAAGTGATCCTATTTATGATTTAATCTCCTCAAATAGATTCAAGAATAACAATTTATGCCCTTGCAAGCCAGGGGAATCAGAATCCAAAAAGCAATTAAAATCCTTTATACATTCTGGATCTATAAATTCATATAATGAGGCAAGAGACATTCCATATTTAGAATCAACTTCTAATCTAAGCGCAGCTTTAAGCCAAGGCACTATAAGCTGCAGGGCCCTATGGAATGGTGCACAATTATCAAAGAATATTGCAACAAATAAATACCAATATAATTCCATCGATACTTGGATAAAAGAACTTGCTTGGAGAGAGTTTTATCAAAATGCTCTCATTAATTTTCCAGAACTTGAAAAAGGTCCATATAGAAAAAAATGGCTTAATTTTCCATGGCAAAATAGATCAGATTGGCTTAAATCATGGAGTAATGGACTCACTGGTATACCAATCATCGATGCTGCAATGCGACAACTTAAGTATTCTGGCTGGATGCATAATAGATGTAGAATGATTGTTGCTTCTTTTCTAGTAAAAGACCTTTTAATTGACTGGAGATGGGGAGAAAACTTTTTCATGAGAAACTTAGTTGATGGCGATTTAGCATCAAACAATGGCGGCTGGCAATGGAGTGCTAGCAGTGGTATGGATCCAAAGCCTATGAGAATATTTAATCCTTTCAGTCAAGCTTCTAAGTTCGATAAAAATGGTCATTATATAAGAAAATGGATCCCTGAATTATCACACATATCAACAGCCGATTTACTTTCAGGGGAAATACTATCTTCCGAGAGAAAAGGATATCCAAAACCAATAATAAACCACAAATATCAGACCTCTATATTCAAAGAATTATATGCTAATCTAAATTAATTCATTCTTTAAATATTCTTTTTATTGTATCAATAATATAAGATTGCTGAATAGTTTCCAACTCAGGGAATATAGGTAAACTAATTACCTGATTGCAAACTTTCTCAGTAATTGGAAGAGATCCTGCTTTATATCCTAAGTCTTTATAAGCAGGTTGAAGATGTATAGGTATTGGATAATAAATTATTGTGTTTACACCTAGTCTCTGAAGTTCAGTTTTAAATAGATCTCTATTCTCACTTCCAACAACAATCTCTGCATTTTCTGGTTTATTTTTAACAAATGAATCATCCAGTATTCTGATCACAAATTGATTCCAAGAATGTCCAACATTATTGTTTAAGCTATTCGATGGCAATTTAATAGCTTCAACAAATGATAGATTATTAATATAATTATTTGCTATTTCTTGTCTCTGCTTTATCCATTTGTTTAATCGAATTACTTTAACATTCAAAATTGCAGCTTGTAATTCGTCTAATCTACTATTATAGCCAATTTTCGTATGAACATATCTCTTAGGCATCCCATGAATAGCCAATTCCCTAATTCTTTTTGCCAAATCAAAATCGTTAGTAGTTATAGCTCCTCCATCTCCTGCTGCGCCTAAGTTTTTTGTAGGGAAAAAACTAAAACAACCCACGTCACCAAAGCTACCAACTGGTTTCCCTCTCCAACTTGAACCAATAGCTTGAGCGCAATCTTCTATAACCTTTAAATTATTTTGTTCAGCAATTGCAATTAGTTTATCCATGTCAATTGGATAACCAAATAAATGCACAGGCAAAATAGCTTTTGTTCTTGGAGTTATTGCTTTGTCTATTAAACGCAAATCCATAAGATAATTTTCGGGATCAATATCAATAAAAACTGGCCTCGCCCCAACACTACTAATTGCTTCTGCTGTCGCGAAAAAACTAAATGATGATGTTATCACCTCATCATCTTCCCCAATATTTAGTGCTCTTAAAGCAAGAATTAACGCATCTGTTCCGCTATTACAGCTAACTGAATATGAGGTTTGTATCTTTGATGCCAACGCTTGTTCAAATGAAGCAACTTCTTGACCTCCAATATATTTTCCACTTCTAAAAACTCTAATTAAAACTTCTTCAATTTCTTCTCCGATATCGGATATCTGAGCTTCAAGGCTAAAAGGAGGGATTTGCATATAAAAAGACTAAATTCCAATGATAAAAATTGAAAAGAAAATCATAAATTCAGCCAAACCATTCGGGCTCCATTCCAGGATGCCATTTAATGTTGCAACCAATTGAAGGCTTTTGCTCAGTTGAAATATCTTCACCCCTTAATAATGACTCGAACGTTAGACGAATATCTTCACCAGATACAGGGACATCATTTCCAGGACGACTCTCGTCCATTTGCCCCCTATAACGCAATTTCAAGTCTCCATTACCGGATGGCCAAAAAACATAAAAATCTGGTGTGCATG
The DNA here is from genome assembly GCA_003212625.1 of Prochlorococcus sp. AG-436-J02. Classification (GTDB taxonomy): domain Bacteria; phylum Cyanobacteriota; class Cyanobacteriia; order PCC-6307; family Cyanobiaceae; genus Prochlorococcus_B. The sequence goes on along the minus strand of QCPI01000012.1, from coordinate 21,875 downwards.
CAGCCTTAAGAGATTTTGCTAATTTCTGATCAGAATCAAACAAATAAGGAAATTTCCACCCAAGCTTATTAGCTTGTGCAGCTAATAATTCTGGCGAATCTTGGGGATGTGTAATTAAGCTATTACTCGAAATAGCTAGAAATTGAACATCATCACAAAAAGATTGGAACAAATTTGTAATTCCACTTTCTACGTGCTTAACAAAGGGACAATGTGCACATATAACCATCAAGAACAATGGTTTTTTAATTAGATCCAAACTTCGAATATTTCTAACACCTAAGAAGGGATCATTAGGAGACAGATTCAAACCTGAAACCATCTCCAATTCAAAATCAGGTAATTTAGTCCCTAATGGAAGCATTGTTGAGGCTGTACGAACCATAGTTTTTATTTTTTTTAGTTAATGGATTAAAGAACTTTTAACTATATATTCATTTAATTATGAGTCTTAGCCCTAAATAAGGGACAATAAGCAATACTAACCAATTTAGTCAGTAAAGATGCTTCTCGACCTTAGTGGCAAAAAAATTCTTGTTACAGGAATAGCAAACAACAGATCAATTGCCTGGGGAATTGCACAACAGTTAAACGCAGCTGGAGCAGAATTAGGAATTACATACTTACCAGATGAAAAAGGTCGATTTGAAGCAAAAGTCAAAGAATTAACATCTCCTTTAAATCCAAGCTTATTTTTACCACTCAATGTTCAAAACCCTTCTCAAATAGAAGAAGTTTTCGAAGCTATTAAAAATCAATGGGGAACTATAGATGGATTAGTTCATTGTTTGGCGTTTGCTGGTAAAGAAGAATTAGTAGGTAATTACAGTGAAACTTCTTCAGAGGGTTTTGCAAGAGCTCTAGACATAAGCGCATATTCTCTTGCTCCATTGTGTAAATACGCCAAACCTCTTTTCAGTAAAGGTGCTGGCGTAGTCACATTGACTTACTTAGGAGCAGAAAGGGCAATTCCTAATTACAACGTTATGGGTGTAGCTAAAGCCGCATTAGAAGCTTCAGTTAGATATCTTTCAGAAGAACTTGGTCCTGACAATCAAGTTCGTGTTAATGCAATTAGTGCAGGCCCAATAAGAACTCTTGCAAGTTCAGCTATTGGAGGAATTTTAGATATGATTCATAACGTAGAAGAAAAAGCGCCTTTAAGGCGAACAGTGACCCAAATTGAAGTGGGTAATACTGCTGCTTTCTTGCTTAGCGAGCTTTCAAGTGGTATATCAGGACAAACTGTTTATGTTGATGCTGGATATTGCATAAATGGAATGTGATTTTATTTAACTTGAATTTATTAAATTGATATGGCCAGAACAAGATCAGGAGAAATCAGAAGAGTAACGAAGGAAACGGACGTTTTTGTCCAAATCAATATAGATGGATCTGGTAAGTGCGATGTCAATACTGGCATTGGTTTTCTAGATCACATGATTCAACAATTATCTAGCCATGGATTATTTGATATAAAGGTAAGCGCAAATGGAGATACTCATATAGACGATCATCACACTAATGAAGATGTTGGCATCGCAATAGGACAAGCCTTTTCGAAGGCGCTAGGAGATCGCATGGGTATAAAACGCTTTGGTCATTTTCTTGCTCCTCTTGATGAAGCACTTATACAAGTAGTAGTTGATTGCTCAGGTCGACCTCATTTAAGTTTTGACTTAGATATTCCTTCTCAAAAAGTAGGGACCTATGATACCGAGTTGGTAAAAGAATTTTTTGCTGCTTTTTCAAGTAACAGTGGTTTAACACTCCACATAAGGCAACTAGCAGGCACTAATACACATCATATAGTTGAGGCATCTTTTAAATCTTTTGCTAGAGCCTTGCGCATGGCTACTGAGATTGACCATCGACGATCAAGTCAAATACCAAGCAGTAAAGGAGTTCTTGAACAAGCTGGAAATTAAATTCATCGCCTTAAATCAATCAATTTGATTATAAGCTCGCAAAATTAACAACTTTAAGCGAAAATCAAGTTCCAATCTTATTCAAGTAGTGGCAGTTAGTTATTTAAAAAGATACGCATCACCAAAACAAACAGTCTTCAGCCAAGAGGATTGGTCGAGTGCATATTGTAATGTTGAAAAAGAACTAGAGCACGCAGAGATAAAACTTGTCAGAGGATCGATCCCTAAACAAATATCTGGCACCTTCTATCGAAATGGTCCTGGCAGATTAGAAAGAGGTGGACAATGGGTACATCATCCATTTGATGGAGATGGAATGATAGCTGCATTCAAATTTAAAAATGGAAAAATAAATCTTACAAATCGTTTTGTTCGAACAAAAGAGTGGAAAGAAGAAGAAGAGTCGCAGAAATTTCTATATAGAGGGGTATTTGGTACTCAAAAAGAAGGCGGCGTTTTAGCGAATGCCTTTGACGTTAGATTGAAAAATATAGCCAATACTCATGTAATAAAACTTGGAAACGATCTTCTAGCTTTATGGGAAGCATCTAGTCCATATTCACTCAATCCAAATACCCTTGAGACTAATGGTTTATCTGATTTAAAAGGTGTTTTAAAGAAAGGCGAAGCTTTTAGTGCTCATCCTAGGTTTGACCCTGGTCATCACAAAGAACAAAGAATGGTTACCTTTGGCGTAAAAACAGGCCCTCAAAGCACAATCAGATTGATGGAATTTTCAACAGAAGGAGAAAAGGTTGGTTCTCTTTTAAGCGATAGAAAAGATTCTTTTAATGGCTTTGCCTTTTTACATGATTTTGCAATAACCCCAAACTGGGCAATATTTCTACAAAATGCGATCAGTTTTAACCCTCTCCCTTTTCTTCTAGGTCAAAAAGGAGCCGCACAATGTTTAGCATCAAAACCTAATGGAACTCCAAAATTTTTATTAATTCCTAGAGACTGCGGAAAATTTGCAGGCACCGCCCCAAAGACCGTTAAGGCACCTAAAGGTTTTGTTTTTCATCATCTAAATGCATGGGAAGAAAATGAAACAATAAATGTTGAAAGTATTTTTTATGATGATTTTCCTAGTATTGGGCCTGAGGATGATTTCAGAAACGTTGACTTTGATCTTTTACCAGAAGGAGTGTTAAAAAGATGTGAAATCAATCCGAATAAAAATACATTTAACTGTTCAACATTGAGCAATCAATGTTGTGAGTTTGCAATGGTTAATCCACATTTTGAAGGACGAAAAGCTCGATTCAGTTGGATGGCAACTGCTGAAAATAAAAAAGGTAATGGACCACTCCAAGCTATCAAAAAATTCGATTCTTTAAATAATGAAGAAATCAGTTGGAGTGCAGCACCAAAAGGTTTTGTAAGTGAGCCTATCTTCATCCCTTCCCAATACTCAAAAACTGAAGAAGACAATGGATGGCTTGTTGTTTTGGTATGGAATAGTATTAGATGCGGAACTGATTTAATAATCCTTGATTCTAAAGATATGACTGAGAAAGCTATTCTCGAAGTACCTATTTCAATACCTCATGGATTGCACGGGAGCTGGGTTAATGACTAAGAACTAAAACTAATCAGCAAGGGAAGTTAATAGCTTTTTTAATTCAGGCTTGAGTAATTTAAATGCATTGCCTCTATGCCCAATTTGCTTCTTTTTTTTATAGTTCATCTGAGCAAAAGTCTCTCCAAATCCAGAAACCTCAAACACCGGATCATAACCAAATCCATTTTTTCCTTTTGGTGAAAAAGTTATTAGTCCCTCACAAAAACCTGTAACTTCTATCAACACATTCTCTCCAGAAGCTACGCATAATGCACATTCAAATTTAGCTTTTCTATTTGTGAAAGGTTGCAACTCAGCTAATAGTTTCTCAATTCTTTCCTTATCAGAATTAGCATACCTAGAAGAATAAACACCTGGAGCACCGCCTAAAGACTCAACACATAATCCCGAGTCATCAGCTAAAGACAAATCACCTATTTCCTTACTTACAGTAATGGCCTTTATTCTTGCATTTTCCCTGAAAGTCTTTCCTGTTTCATCAATTTCAAGACCTAAAGGTTGAGTCTTTAAGTTAAAAGGAAAATCCTGCAAAAGTTTTTGAAATTCTTTAATTTTACCTTCATTGCTACTAGCAATTACTAAAGGAATATTATTCAAAACTTTTATCTATAAGTTGCTTTGCATAATACAAAGTTGAATTAACTTCTGCACTTGATGGGGCCTCACAATAAATTCTTAAAAGGGGCTCTGTTCCGGAAAAACGAAACATCACCCAATGACTTTTATCAAGTACAAGTTTAATTCCATCAATTGCAATCACTTCTAAAACAGATTTATGACCAATCGAAGATGGAGTCTTCTGTTTCAAAAAATTTTCTAAATCCCTTCTCATTTCCATGTTTTTAAGAGTTAAATCAATACGTTCAAAATGACTAGACCCAAAACGAGAATGCAAAGAATCTATTTTTTCTCCAAAACATTTACCATCAGCAACTATTGCCTCCAACAAAAGCAATGCGGTAAACAAGGCATCACGTTCTGGCAAGTGATGTCCAAATCCAACCCCTCCAGACTCCTCTCCTCCAATAAGAACTTCCCTTGAAAGCATTTCATCAGCAATATATTTAAATCCAACTGGCTTTTCAAGAACTTCTCTACCCAAATCCTCTGCCACCAGTCTCATCAAATCCGAACCACTTACAGTTTTAACAATGCAACCTGGCATATTTCTGACTCTTGCTAGATGATCTATTAACACAGGCATTAATAACTGGGTATTGCAAAATCTACCTTTTTCATCTATTGCCGCAATTCGATCTCCATCTCCATCAAAAACTAAGCCTATAGATAACTGACCATCTCGAAATGAATCTTGAACTTCCTTAATTAATTGATTTAGATAAACCTTCATAGGCTCTGGAGGGTTACCACCAAAATAAGGATCTCTATTAGTTCTTATTTCACAAATAATTCCATCACCATGAGAAGCAAATAATTCACTCATGCATCCCGAGGCAGATCCAAACATTGGGTCTACGAAAATTTTTACTCCTAATTTTCTCAAGCCATTCGAGATCAAAGGTATGTCAAATTTCTGACTAATCCCGATAAGATGTTGTTTTCGAAAATCAATTCTCTCGGTTACTCCTTCAATCGGAATTGATACCCCTCCAGCATCTATTCTTTTTTGAACTGCATCAGTAAAAGAGGTATCAACTGATCCACCAAAAGGACCTTTGATCTTTAAACCCAACCATTCGTATGGGTTATGACTTGCTGTTATGACTAATGCACCAAGTGCACTTTCCTCTAGTACTCCCCAGCTACAAGCAGGAGTTGGAAGAGAAGAAGACGCTAATAAAGGTAGTAAGCCTACTCCTCTAACTGCAGATGCAACAGCCTCAGCCATCTCCTCAGCAAGAAATCTTCGGTCATAACCGATAATTATTTTATTATTTTTTTTCTCCTTTAAGTAGGCAAGCTCTTGCGCTGAAGCAGCCGCCACTTTAAGCAATCTTTCCAAGGTAAAATCAACGCCTAATATGCCTCTCCATCCATCTGTTCCGAAAGAAATTTTGTCCTTAATTAGATTCAACTTTTTCTTTTTCATCTTTTAACTTGGAGAAACTTTGTTATGAAAGAAATACACATTATTCTCTAGGCATGAAATGCAAAAAATCCAAACAAATTAACAACCACCTTTTAAGGAGTTGGATTCAATGCAAACGTAAAGCCTGGCTTGAAATCTATGGTGATAAGCATAAAAAATTGTGGACAGCGCATAGCTCACTTCAATTAAATCATCAAATCGACTGTTTTCATCATCTCTCACAAAAAAATTATGGGATAGGGATTCAAGCTTGTAAAGACGGGAAAAATATTGCTTATGGAATCAGACTCAAATATCCTCTAATAGAAAATAGAATTATCAAAGGTAATTTACCGCTCCTAAGAAAAACTTCAGGAGAAAGTATTTGGGGTAAATTCTCTTACCAACCGGTATTAGCCAGACAAGGTAAAAAGGTGACTAGAGAACACAGATTAATACTTGCGATGGGAGGATTATTAATAAAAAGCCTACAGAAATATAAAGTTTCAGCAGGTTTGCTTTTACATAAAGAAAATGAAAATATCAAAATAGAAAAAATAAGATTAACCGATAAGCTTAATCAGGAACTAATAGATGCATTATTAAGCTTAGAAAAAGATATTGAATCAAGCAACCCTCCCCCCATTACATCTAATAGAAAAAAATGTACAATTTGTTCATGGAGAAAAGATTGTGCCTCTGTAGCAATCAAAGAAGGTAATTTAAGTGAAGTTAGTGGAATTGGGGCGAAAAGAGAACTTTTGCTAAGCAAAGTTGGAATTAATAACATAGAAGATCTTTCAAAAATTGAGCATTCAAAATTAAGGGAAAAGTTAGAAATTTTTGGAACACACCATGGTGATATTTCTAAGCAAATTGTCCTGCAATCCAAAGCTCAAGTAACAAATAAGGCTATTAAGCTAAAGCAAGAGATATTAATTAATGATTTTACAAAATCTAAAGGTTTATTTATTTATGATATTGAGTCTGACCCGGATATTAAGCACGATTTTTTACATGGCTTTATTCGTTTACCAAATAATCTTACTAATGAAATAGATTTCAAAACAATTAAATATTCACCATTACTTAACTTTGAAAAAAACAATGAAAGTTTCTTGTGGAAAAGGATAAAGAGAAAGTTAAATCACAATAAAGAATTTCCTATTTTACATTATGGGGAGACAGAACCAATATCTTTATTAAGACTCGCAGAGCGTCAAGGAGCTAAAACTCATGAGATTGAATCCTTAAAAAAGAGATTTATTGATATACATCTATTAATTAGAGAATACTGGTGCCTTCCAGTAAGAAATTATGGTCTTAAGTCAATAGCGGAATGGATAGGATTTGAATGGAAGCAATCAAATGTTGATGGTGCTAGAGCTCTTTTATGGTGGAGGCAATGGAAAAAATCGCGTAAATTAAATAATATGTATTCTAAAAATTTAAATTCAATTTTTGAATATAACCGTGATGATTGCCTGGCTACATTAATGATAGCTAAGTGGTTAATAGATCAATAAGGTTGAGAAAAAGAAACTGGTTTTTTTATAGTAATAGATTCACCATTCTCAGAGTAACAAGTATTATTAATAAAATTATCCTTAATCAAAGCAAGTCCAATAAATAAATTTTCATTAACGCTAATCGAAGAAGTAATAACTCCTACTTTTTTTTTCAATTTTTCATCCTGATTAATATTCAAAAATTTATTACCAATATCGAAATTATTAGATTTTCCAAAAGCTTCCCAATAACGAAGTTGATATTTTAAAGATTTAGACCTAAAAAACCTTGCAATTGCTTCTTGACCTAAATAACAACCTTTATCAAGATTTATAGTATCTGCTAAACCTAATTCATAGGGATTTGTTTCTCCATTTATCTCTCTCTGAAAGCTAGGAAATCCTTGTTTTATTTTCCATATTGCTAACTCTTGTTTACTTGCTCTCATGCAGTTAGAAAATTCTGTTCCAATTAATTGGTTATTATCTAGCCATTTAAAATCTGACATTTTCCATGAATCAAAATTATTTATTTTTTGTATTCTTCTAATTGGTTCTATAACTTCCAAATTTACTTTATCTGCAGGAAATATAACTGATTCAAAACCATCTACTATAGAATTAATTTCACCACTAATTATCACTATTTCAGCAATATTATTTGAAAATCGAATTTCCAACAAAGCTTTTAAACTTCCTTTCGTTGATAACAAACAACTCATAAAGATTCTCTCTAGTTGTTTCTGAGCAAAAACATCAGCAGTTGTTTGGCCATGTAAAAAAGCAGCAGCTCCATCTCCTTTGAGAAGTAATGAAGGGAAAGTTTCATCCCAAATTAATGATTTATTTTCAGTCATCACAAACTTTTAGCTCTATCAACAATTTCTTTTAAAAAGAAAAGACTATTTAAATTTAAATCAGCTTTTTTCATAGCATCTTCTCCTCCTTCTTCTCTATCTACTATTGCTAATACTCGATCAACTACATACCCTTCATTCCTAAGCTTTTTAACAGCTTTTAAAGAAGAGCCACCGGTAGTCACGACATCCTCAAGAACAGTAATCACAGATCCCTTTGGAGGCAAAGGTCCTTCTAACCATGCACCAGTTCCATGCCCCTTAGCTTCTTTCCTTACTATTAAACCGCTCAAATTAATACCTGATTGGGCACCCAGAAGTACTACCCCACTTACTAGAGGGTCAGCACCCAACGTCAAACCAGCTACTGCATTATCATCTTTATCTATTTGTTTCAGAAAAAGAGAGCTTATAAAAAAGAGACCTTCACCTGAGAGCGAAACTGGCTTGCAATTTACATAATGAGAACTTTTCTTTCCAGAAGCCAAAGAGAAATCACCCAACTTATAAGCTTTTTGAGCTAATAAAGTTAAAAGATTGTCTTTCATTCCATCGTATGAAGGATTCAATGGGTTCATATATTTATATGCAATCTTAATTATTAAACATCTTGGTGCAATTAGATATATATTTACGTTAGGCAAACTAATTACTATTATCAAAAAAAGTTTTGGTTCCGCTTTATTGGGGGTGTAGCAATCTGGTGAATGCAGCGAACTCATAATTCGCCTTAGGCGAGTTCGATCCTCGCCACCCCCATAGAAATTTTTTAATGAGTTTATTACTTCTTTGTATATTGCTTGTAATACCTGCATTTTTCAATGCAGGGCAATTTGCTATTTTGCTACTTCGCTCGACTAAGGTTCAAAGGCTTGCAGAAGAAGGTCTCTCTGGTTCAAATTCCATAATTCGTCTACAGAAAAGGCTAAGAAGAACACTTTTAATTGCTGAGTTAGGAATAACTATTTCATTAATTTCAATTGGGTGGATTTGCAAAAGCTTTGCAAATAAATGGTGGGGAACCAATTACTCAATTAACCACGTTTTAGATCTAGGCCTTTTTATTACTGTTGTAATTTTAGCTACTCTGATATCTGGTCTTCTACCAAAGGCATTTGCAATTAATAAACCTGAGACTTCTGCCTTAAAACTATCACCTCTTATTGAGGCAGCAATAAAATGGATGTCACCATTTCTTTCTTTGTTAGATGGACTTGCATTATTAAGTTTGAGGTTGTTTGGCCTTAATAATCAATCGGAAAGTCTTACTACTGCAGCCTTTTCTGCAGGAGAATTAGAGAAATTAATTGAAACAGGTGGAGTCACAGGATTAAAGCCTGACGAAAGAAACATCCTTGAGGGTGTTTTTGCCTTAAGAGATACACAAGTTAGAGAAGTAATGGTTCCAAGATCAGGGATGGTTACCCTTCCAAGGGAAGTGTCCTTCACGCAAATGATGAAAGAAGTTCACAAAACTCGTCATGCAAGATACTTAGTAATTGATGATTCACTTGATAATGTTCTTGGAGTTTTAGACCTAAGACAACTGGCTGATCCAATAGCAAAAGGGGAAATGCAAGCCCACTCATCTTTAGAACCTTATATAGAGCCAGTTGTTCGTGTGCTAGAAACTTCCACTTTGGCCGAATTACTACCCCTTATAAAAAATGGGAACCCACTTCTATTAGTTGTTGATGAATATGGTGGCACAGAAGGATTAATAACATCAGCAGATTTAACAGGTGAGATTGTTGGTGATGAAATCCAATTTGATAATAAAGAATCTGATCTAAAACCTATTGATGAAATAAAAAAATTATGGATTACTTCTGGAGATATAGAAGTAATAGAACTAAATAGAGAGCTAAAACTAGAATTGCCAGAAGCCGATGATCACTACACACTAGCTGGCTTTGTTTTAGAAAAACTCCAAGAGATTCCAAAACCAGGAGAAATACTAGTTCATAATGGAATTGTATTTGAAATCATTTCAATGAAAGGTCCGAGAATAAACAAAGTTAAAATAACTCTTCCAAAATAAATGATAGAAAACTCTATGAATTAATAATCAAATAAATATGCAACCCATCTCAAAGATCAACGAAAATATAATTCCCGTAAAAGTCGGAGTGATAGGGATTGGAAATATGGGATGGCATCATGCAAGAGTACTTAGTCTTCTCAAAGATGCTGAGCTAGTAGGAGTTGCAGAGCTAGATGAAGAACGAGGAAATTTAGCTGTGGAGCAATTTAATTGTAATTGGTATAGAAATTACAAGGATTTATTAAATAAAGTAGAAGCTGTATGCATTGCTGTACCTACACTATTGCACTATGAAGTAGGTCTAGATTGTCTCAATTTAGGTAAACATGTATTAATTGAAAAACCTATAGCAGCAAACAAAGAAGAAGCATCATCTTTGATTAATGCTTCAAACAATGCCAAAAAATTACTACAAGTTGGTCATATTGAAAGGTTTAATCCAGCTTTTAGAGAATTAACAAAAGTAGTTGCCAATGAAGAAATTGTAGTTCTAGAAGCTAGAAGACATAGCCCTCATCCTGACAGAGCTAATGATGTTTCTGTCGTACTGGATTTAATGATTCACGATATTGATTTAGTCATTGAACTTGCAAATTCGAAAGTAATAAGGCTTGCGGCCGTTGGAGGATGCAGTGGAGAGGGACCTATGGATTACGTTAACGCGACACTTGGTTTTCAAAACGGGGTAGTAGCAAGTCTTACAGCGAGCAAAATGAGTCACAAAAAAATTAGAAGCTTGAGCGCACATTGCAAACAAAGTTTAATAGAAACAGATTTCTTAAATCACAATATTCATATTCATAGAAAAGCCCATGAATGGTATTCCGCGGATCATGGAGAATTACTTTATCGAAATGACGGTTTTATTGAAGAAGTGAGTACAACATCAATTGAGCCCTTATATGCAGAACTGGAACATTTTCTTCAGTGTGTAAGAGGAAAAGAAAAGCCAGCTGTTGATGGACTTCAGGCATCTAGGGTTCTTCATCTTGCTGATTTAATTGAGCAAGCAGTATCTACTCAAAGTGAAGATATTTTGCTAAGCAAAGGTATTTAGTTAGCCATATCAAGTAAATCATTCAAAATAAAACATAAAAATTTTTGCCTGAAGTTTTAATTCAAGCAAAAATTTTATTTTGTTAAGAACCTCTAATCGATTACTTAAATTGTAAAAATCCAGAAGAAAACACTTCGCTTTTAACGAAAACCAACTGCCGCTTGCCAAACAAAAACAAGCAGAAAGAAGAATAGAGGTATAAGCGGAAGTACATCCACTGTTGGAGCAAAAGCCTGATAAGCAGGAGGAAGTTCAGCAAGCAAGTCGAAATTAATCAGTGCCATCCCTAATAAATAATGGACGTATTAAGCACGCACGCTACCACGTATGACGCGCTTTAGAGTCACTATTCCACGGAGCGAAATCCTCTGAAAAACAACCATCCAGAATTGCTTGCCTAATAGCGCCTGTAAAACGGATCAAATGAGTGAGATTGTGGAGACTCAAAAGTGTAAGACCTAGTAATTCTTTGTTGCGAATTAAATGATGAATATATGCCCTTGTATAACCAGTACAAGCTTCGCAAGGACAAGATGAATCTAGTGGTTTGTAATCGTCTTTAAAACGTGCATTCCTCAAATTCCATATTTGCCCATTAACTAATGCGCTCCCATGCCTTCCCAAGCGCGTAGGGATCACACAATCGAAGAGATCTACTCCATTTGCTATCGCTATAGCCATTTCTCTTAATGTTCCTATTCCCATTAGGTATCTAGGTCGATCTTCTGGTAACAAAGGACAGGTTTCTCTCACAATTTTATGCATTTGATTTATGGGTTCACCTACACTTACACCTCCGATAGCGATCCCAGGTAAATCAAATTCGGATACGATTTTTGCACTTAATTTCCTCAAATGAGGGAAACAACCACCTTGAACTATTCCAAAAACTGCCTGATCATTTTTGTTGTGAGCATTAAGACATCTCTCTAACCAATTATGAGTTCTTTTGCAAGAATCTTCTACTTCTGCTTCACTTGCTGGATAAGGAGGGCATTGATCAAAAGCCATTGCTATATCGGAACCTAAATCCATCTGAATTTGGATGGCTTTTTCAGGAGTCAGAAAAATCTGTTTACCATCTCTTGGACTCTGAAACGAAACTCCTTCATCATTAATATTATTTAACTTTGCCAAACTAAATACTTGATATCCGCCTGAGTCAGTAAGTATTGGTTGATTCCAACTCATAAATTTATGTAGTCCCCCTGCACCTTTAACAATCTTTTCTCCTGGTTGAAGATGAAGATGAAAAGTATTTGCAAGTATCATCTCAGCTCCTGTTTTCTCGAGTTGTTGAGATGTAACTCCCTTTACTGTTCCTAGAGTCCCTACAGGCATAAATCTAGGAGTATTTACAATTCCATTTCGAGTTTTAATTGAACAGACACGAGCTAATGTCGATTTGCATCTGCTTTTTATTTGAAAATCAAAGAATGGATTTTTCAATTCTTCCTAAATATTCCATAACTTAAGTTAGTTATATAACTAATTTGAGACTTAAGGAAACATTTGAGGTTGTAATTCTGATCTTTAAAAACTGGCTAGGTGACCTTGCAGGTGCATGGGTTTTTTACACAATTTTGCCTCAATGGCCATTAATCAAACCTAGATTTAAAAGAATTGCGCGTTTTGCACCTTTAATAGGAATTTTCATTGGCTGTTTACAATCATTTACCTGGTTTTTGTTGAGCTATTTTAAATGGCCAAATATTTCTGCAGCTTTAATATCTATTGCAATTAGCATCTGTATAACTGGTGGGCTTCATATTGACGGATTAATGGATACAGCAGATGGAATTGGTGCAGGGTCATCAAGGCAACTTGAGGCAATGAAGGACAGCAGAGTAGGAGCCTTAGGTGTGCAAAGTTTAGTAATCATTTTGATCCTTCAAATTGCAACAATAATAAAACTTGGTTTTTATGCACCTTTAGCTTTCCCTTTGGCTGCATTCTGGGGAAGAACCTCTCAAATTTTTGCTATTGGAAGTTATAAATATATTGTCTACAAAGAATCAAGTTCCTTACATCAAAAATACTGGCAAGGAATATCAAAAGAGATACGGCCATCCTTAGTAATAATTTGTTTGGGGATAATATTTTTCATGTTTTCAACCAACTTCAATATATCTAATAGCTTATTATTGATATATTGTATTTTATCAGGTTTAATTACTTCAATATTAATCCCATACTTTTTAAATAAATCGTTAGGAGGCCATAATGGTGATAGTTATGGAGCAGGTTTAGTAATAACTGAAACAACTAATTTATTAATATTAAGTATCATTTTGGTTCCAAATTAAAAACAAAAGCGTTTCCTGATTCAGGCAAAGAATTTTTAAATTGGTTTGGATTAACAACTAACTTCAATTCTCCATCAAGCTGTCTAGCTAAATCTCTGGCAAGAGCTAGCCCTATTCCACTTCCAGAAATCTTTGAACCACTTTCACCTCTGAAACCTTTCTCAAAAATTTTTTCTCTTTCTTCCTCATTTATTGGGAGACCATCATCCCAAATACATATCCCTTTTTCAGTTACTTCTATACCAATGGAAGATCGAGGTGGGCTATAACGAAATGCATTTTCTAAAAGATTTGCCACTATTTCAGCAATTACTCCCTCAGAAATTGATCTTGATTCCATCCAAGTTGGCCATTCTGAAGGACTAAACCATTTCCTGCCTTGTAAATTAGCTCTAGCTTTAGCTCTTTCAATCAATGGTTCTATTAAGCTTTTTACACTGATATAAGTCTCTGTTGGCAAAAGAGGTGGCAATAGTAACCTATTGGATCCATTATCCGCTTGAGGTAATTTAATTTGACTAAGTTGATCAAGTACAGATAGATATTTATCAACTTGTTCTTGCTCAGTAATTAAGCCTTTTACAAGGTTTCTATGTTCACTTTCAGGGCCTATTTTTCTCAAAAGAAGTTTTGCATAAGTACCTAGAGCAGCCAATGGATTTCTTAGTTGATGAACCATTAAAGAGATTTGCTCCTTTTGATCATCTAATTGATCTAACAACTTTTTCCTTTCAAGTTCAGAGGCTAGAGAGTTTGCTAAAGAAATCGACATTGATTGCAAGTTCTGATCAAGAGATTCAGGCCATTCTTCTTCAGAAGGAATTCTCTCCGCTCGAATAACGCCCAACAAAATTGAGCCCTCTTGTAAGGGGTACCATCTTCTATTCGATGAGGGTGTCCGCAATGCAGTATCAGTTTCGACTGGCTGTAAAACCTTATCTGACTTCGGCCACTGGCCTACCACCTCTAAAGTAGGGGATCCACTGTCTCCAGATCTAGCTACATAAACAACAACATGCTCTAGTTCTTGATCAGCTTGAACGCTCATCAACTGTTGTTGAACAAAATTCAAAAACCTTTCTGAATACTTCATTGAGCTCATTATGCAAACTTAAACAAGGGGAAAGAGGTATTCAAAAACTTGATAAATTTGAAAAAAGTATTAAGATGTTAATAAAGGATTTAGAGAACCACTTTAGGAGGCTATCTCAGAATTGATGACAAAGTGCACACTTAGTGTGACTTTGAGACTACGGCAGAGATTAATGGGGCACCTCTGTAGTCAACTTTTGATTTTTGAGAAAGCAACGTTCACTTCAGTTTTGATTCTAATTTCCTCAAAAAACTCTAGCTTCAGCCAGAGCGAATACAAAAGCGAAACCTCTAACTCTCTCCCACCAAATAAGGTAGTTTTTTCATGTCTAAAAAGCGTAAAAGAATTAGCAGAAGAAGACTCGCTGGTCAGCGTGTTATGTCACATGTTCCTATTTTTCATCTAGGAACCGGGCAGCACAAGCCTGTAACTGCAGCTAGGCGCTTTATTGCAGAAGAGGGGCTTTATGCGCCAGCGATACTAAATGTACGACGTAACGAACACACTACTGATCGCTTCTTCTGGGGAGAGAAAGGGCTATTTAGCGCTCAATACGCTGAGGAAAATCATTTTCTTTTCCCTTCTTTAAGAGTAATTGTTGAATTTCTTGGTGAGGATAAAATTTTCGCAGGTTTAGAGCTTACAGCAGATGACTGGGAAGAAATCGAAGAGTACGAATACGCTTTTGTTTAACTTAGAAATTTTTGTTTAATTATTCGTCTACAATGGTCGATCAACTCATTATTGATTTCGTGGCCTCCCTCAAAAAAATATAAATCCGATTTAATTCCATTTTCCCTAATAATATCAAAGCTTTTTTGAGAAGCTTCTTTAGGAACTACTTGATCTAAATTTCCGTGGCAAAGGAAAACAGGTGGCATATCTTTTAATGGTTCCCACTCAGGATGAGGATATGAGCTAAGAGCAAAAACTCCTGCAAATTTATTTCTAGAAGCAAGCTCTAATGCCATTGCACCTCCTTGAGAAAAGCCAAGGAGCAATGTTTTATCTAAAGGTATTTTTTCAAAGGAAAGATTCTTCAGACGTCTTTCAAGATCTAAAACTGCATTTGGGACCTGATCCCACTCATGAGGATACAAAGGATACCATTGCCTACCAAATCCACTTGGATGAGGCTGAGGAGCGGCGAGAGAAACTATTTCAAAACGATTTTTAAAACCTTCAGTTAATAATTTTCCAACCGGCAGCAAATCGTTAGCGTCAGCGCCCCAACCATGAAGTAAAACTAATCTATTTGTTGCGAATTCAGAATTTAAAGAGATTAGTTCAGTCATCTTGAATGCAATATGGTTCTTTGATGCGTAGGTTATCGAGAAGAATTGATTTCAAACAATAAAGATGTCACCAATAGCTCTGCTAAGTGTCTCAGACAAAACTGGCTTAATACCTTTAGCTAAAGCTTTAGTTAATGATTTTGGCTTCAAAATTATTTCAAGTGGAGGTACTGCAAAATTAATCGAAAGTGAAAATCTTCCTGTCACTCGAGTAGCTGATTACACAGGATTCCCAGAAATTCTTGAAGGAAGGGTCAAAACACTTAACCCCAAAATACATGGAGGAATATTGGCTAGAAGAGATAAACAATCTCATTTAAATGATTTAAACAAACAGAACATCCATCCAATAGATTTGGTAGTTGTTAACTTATATCCATTTCAGAAAACCATTTCAAAAGAAAATGTTTCTTGGGAAGAGGCTATAGAGAATATTGATATCGGTGGTCCAGCAATGATTAGAGCCGCAGCTAAAAACCATCAAGATGTTCTTGTAGTAACCAATCCAAGTCAATACTCAGACTTAATTGATGCATATAAATCAAAAACAATAACTAATGATTTACGAAAAAAATATTCACAACAAGCTTTTGAACATACCTCCATTTATGACCTAACAATCAGTAAATGGATTGCCAACCAAATCTCTTCAAGAAAGTCTTCTTGGTTGGAAAATTTACCATTAAGACAAGAACTTAGGTATGGAGAAAATCCACATCAGAAGGCTTCATGGTATGGAGATTCAGAAAAAGGATGGGGTGGGGCTAATCAATTACAAGGAAAAGAATTAAGTACAAACAACCTTCTCGATCTAGAATCTGCATTATCTACTCTTCGAGAATTTGGATATGAAAATACTATTAACAGTGCTTCCTATCAAAAAGCTGCTGTAGTAATTAAACATACAAACCCTTGTGGGGTGGCAATTGGAAATTCTCCATATTTAGCTCTAAAAAGGGCATTAGATGGAGATAGAGTAAGTGCTTTTGGTGGAATTATTGCTATAAATTGCCAGGTAGATGCAGCTGCGGCTAAAGAACTTGAAAATATTTTTATTGAATGTGTTGTAGCCCCCTCATTTGATAAGGATGCAAAAGAAATACTGTCAAAAAAGAAAAATCTAAGGCTTTTAGAGTTGAAATCTGAGTATATAGCAAAAGCAGATAAATCTCACATTAGAAGTATACTTGGAGGCTTATTAATTCAAGATTTAGATGAACCTAATACAGATCAAAGAGAATGGAAAAATGTTACGAAACTCACAACAACTGCGAATGAATTAAAGGACTTATCTTTTGCTTGGAAAATAGTAAAACATATACGATCAAATGCAATAGCTATTGCATTAAATGAGCAAAGTTTAGGAATTGGAGCTGGTCAGATGAATAGGGTAGGTTCAGCAAAGCTTGCATTAGAGGCCGCTGGGAACAGAGCAAAAGGAGCTGTATTAGCTAGTGATGGCTTTTTCCCTTTCGACGATACTGTAAAGATGGCAGCAGATTATGGCATTAGTTCAATTATTCAACCAGGCGGAAGTATTAGAGATAGCGATTCTATAAATGCATGCAATGAATTAGGTATCAAAATGGTCCTAACTGGTAAGAGGCACTTCTTACATTGATATTTTATCAAGTGATTTTTAATTAAAAATTCTCAAAGTTAACTTTAAAAGTTATAAAAAACTTATGTACCTTTAGGGTAGTAAGTTATTTTATTTGATTTTCTAAAAAGTGACAGTCTTCCAGGACCAGCACATAAAAAATAAAAGGATATTACGGCATAAATAGCAGACAATTCAAATATATAATTATGATTTTCCACTACCGCAAAAGGAAATCCTTCTAGGCCAGTATCTATAAAGTGGAAATACAAAGCAAATAGCATCGTTGATAATAGCCCCAAAGAAGATAATCTTGCCAAAACTCCTGTTGCTAATCCAATTGGACAAACTATTTGAGTTACTCCGGCTATATATGTCCAGATAACAGGATCGCCAGGAAGAAAGCTGAAGTATTTACCCACAACAAATTCCGCGAATCCCCCTGGATCATTTAATTTTTCCAAACCGTGATGAACCATCAACAAACTAAAGCTAACTCGAAGTACTAATATTGACAGTTCTCCAAAAATATTCACTTCCCCTTCAGGAGACTGCACAACGACTTCAACTTTTTGTGAGTCAGTATCTTTAATATTAGAGTTGCTAGGTTGAGCCATATTCAACAAATATTGATAATCTATCCTACGAGAAATTTGGTAATAATTGTGATTTATACGAATTAATCTTTGTCACTTATTTTCATAAGCTTATGAATCACATGCTCAACCACTCGATCTGGAGTAGATGCACCGGAGGTAATACCGACCTTTATGTTGCCGGTTGGAAGAAATTCCTTCTCAGTAATTAATTCACCTTCAAGTGGCATATGAGTAATAGTGTTTGTCTCTTCTCCAATTCGCTCAGGAGTATCAATATGAAACGAGCGAATACCCCTACTAACCGCTATTTCTTGAAGATGAGTAGTGTTCGAAGAGTTATAACCACCAATAACAACCATGAGATCAAGGGGCTCATCAACAAGTGAAAACATTGCTCCTTGTCTTTCCTCGGTCGCATCACAAATAGTATTAAAAGCTAGAAAGTGTTCATTTAATACTGCAGGGCCATATTCTTGTAGCATCGTTTTTTCAAATAATTTTCCTATTTCTTCTGTTTCACTTTTAAGCATTGTTGTCTGATTAGCAACCCCAATTCTCTTCAAGTCCTTGTCTGGATCAAACCCTGCGGAAGAGGCCTTAGCAAAACGCTTTAAGAATTCATCTCTATTTCCTTTACCAAGAATATATTCAGCGACATAATTAGCTTCATCTAGATCAAATACAACAAGGTAAGTTCCTGCAAAAGAACTAGTGGCAAGCGTTTCTTCATGTTTATATTTTCCATGAATGATGGAAGTAAATGTATGTTTTTTATGCTTTTCAACTGTATGCCAAACTTTTGAAACCCATGGACAAGTGGTATCAATAATGTGACAGCCTCTGTCATGCAACATTTTCATATCTTGAACGGTTGCTCCAAATGCAGGAAGGATTACAACATCTCCATCTTTTACTCCCGAAAAGTCTTTGACCCCTTTCTCCTCAGTAATAAAAAGGACATCCATTTTCCTCAGCTGATCATTTACTGAGGGATTATGGATAATTTCATTAGTAATCCATATCTTTTCATTCGGATAATGCTTTCTAGTTTCATAAGCCATTGCTACAGCTCTTTCTACTCCCCAACAAAATCCAAAAGCCTCTGCAATTTTGACTTTGAGTCGACCATGTTCCAATTCATTTCCGTTATCTCTAATTGATCCGATCAATCCACTTTGATAAGCCTCTGCAAGGGCTTGAGCTCGCTTATTTGCAGAGCCAAAACCTCGTCGGTTATAACGGTCAGATTTATGAAGAGTTTGTTTGAAAGCTTGAGTATCCATTTCAATTAAATCGTCAAAAACAAATTGATAGGACTCACATCACTATTAAACCACACTAAAAAAGCCCGGATATATTCCGGGCTTTTTTAGACTTAATGTTAGAGAATTAAACAAGACTATTAGCTAGACGCAAAGTCAGGATAAGCCTCCATTCCATGTTCACCAATATCAAGACCCTGGGTCTCTTCTGCTTCGCTCACTCTGATACCTCCGAAGAAGCCACCAATAATTTGCCAAGCAATCCAACATGTAACAACAGTCCAAATTGCATAAGCCCCAGCTCCCAAAGCCTGGATGCCTAATTGACTAATACCTCCTCCATTAAAAAGGCCAATTCCTGCTGCGCCTGGATCCATGCCATCAACGCCCCAAAGGCCGATAACAACAGTTCCCCAAACTCCGCAAACACCGTGAACTGAAAAGGCACCAACTGGATCATCAATGCCTGCAGAATCAAGAGCTGCTACAGCTAAAACGACGATAATTCCACCGACTGCCCCAGCAAGCCATGAACCCGCAAAAGTCATGTTGCCGCATCCTGCTGTAATGCTAACCAACCCAGCCAAGATACCATTAATGATCATTGTCAAATCAGGCTTGCCGGAAGTAATCGTTGAAAAAACAGTTGCTGCAATAGCTCCACCAGCAGCAGCCAAAGTTGTTGTGACTGCAACATAGGCAACATATTGATCCATTGCTAATTCGGAGCCGGGGTTAAATCCATACCAACCAATCCAAAGAATTAGTGCTCCTAAAGTGGCAATGGCCATATTGTGGCCTGGCATAGCTTGCGCTTTACCATCCACGAATTTACCTATACGAGGTCCAAGAAGCATTGCCCCAACCAGTCCTGCCCAACCTCCAACGGAGTGAACAATTGATGATCCAGCGAAATCTATAAACTCCTTCTCACCAACACTGTTCAACCAACCACCATTCCATTCCCAGCTACCTGCAATTGGATAAATAAAAGCTGTTAAAACGAGAGAGAAAACTACGAATTCTCCAAATTTAACCCTTTCTGCAACCAATCCAGAGACGATAGTTGCAGCAGTTCCAGCAAAAGCAGCTTGGAAAAGGAAATCAACTGAAGGTACAAGTTGAACGCACTCATCTCCTGCCAGACCAGCGGCGCATGCCAATGCATCTGATGGATCAGGATCAACGAAAAGACCTTTAAAATAAAGGAAACCGTCAATCACGCTATTGCCATACATTAGGGAATATCCAATTACCCAATAAGCAGTAACTGCAAGAGCAAAAACAAATAAATTTTTAGCTAAGATGTTGACCGCATTTTTTTGGCGGCACATACCAGCTTCAACCATTGCAAATCCAGCGTTCATAAAAATAACGAGGATGGTTGCCACAAATAACCAAAGGTTATCTGCTAAGAAAGAAGCTGCTTGAGCTCCAGTTAAGTCTGATAGGCCTACTTCCGCGCGGGCAGAAAAGGTGAAGACACCCAATCCAAGAAGTGCCAATGGTACAGTGGCTAACCATACCAAAGACTGACTTCTTCTAAATCCTCGAATACTTCTAAGTAGAAGCATTGGGCCATTTAAAAGACTTGCGTCCTGTAGGCGAGAGGTACTTCGCCTAGGAGGCGATTGCAAAGCAGTGGTCATAAATGATGCTTACTTCGAAAAACAGAAATGGATAGTTAATCCAAAATTTACACACTCTTAAATATGAAGGCAAGAGAGAGAAGAACGATGTAAGTGTTGATACAAAAAAAGAGTTTGGTCTTGAAAATATGTTTTATTGATATTTCTAGTCATCGTAAATTAACTTTTTAGATTTTTGATAGGTCAATAACAACTAAATTAAAACTAGTCAAAGGAAACAACCTATCCAGATTGTATTAATAGTATTCATTTTTCTTGCGAATTCTGATAAGGCTTAATTCCTTCCCAAGTAATGTGGTCTAGAAAGAAACCAAATGAACAAGGAATCACTTCTACTCCATTAGATAATGCTTCTCTAAATAAATTTCCATATAAAGGATCAACTAAATCACCCGGTGCAAAAAGATCTATATCACTTCTACTAATACAAGGAATTAATACTGCTCGCGACTCTGGATAAATACTCATAAGTTCTCTCAGATGTTTTTGTCCTCTTGTAGTCACAGTATCTGGAAATAACGCTAATGATTTATTGCACCAAGTCGTATTTTTAACCTCTACATATATCTTTCTAGTATCTGTATTACTAGTTTCTGGTTCAAGTAATAGATCAATTCTACTTTTACCTTCAGAGCCATAAACAACTTCTGGTTTAATGCATGAAATCAAGCCAAATTGTTTCTCTAAACAATTTTCCTCAATCAAATACCTAATCAATTTATTAGGCAAAGATGTATTGATACCAACCCAGCATTTCTTCATCTCATTATGACTTGGAACCTCAGCTTGCTCCCATGACCAATCTAATTTACGTTTGGGTGAAGGAGAGTACTTAAGCCTGACTCGACCTCCAGGCCACAAAACCCCTTTCATAGGACCTGTATTTGCACAATGAGCAGTAACAATTTCTCCACTATCCAACTCAACATCGGCCAAAAATCTCTTATATCTCTTAATTAAGTTTCCCTCTCTAAGAGGGGGAAACTTAATAATGGTTTCCCCAATTTCAATCACTTAATCAACATCCAATTAAAAAAGAAGAAGAACAAAATTTTCAAGAAAT
>QCPI01000011.1 GCA_003212625.1 Prochlorococcus sp. AG-436-J02 | reverse complement strand
GTATAAGCATAAAATTTTCGGTAGCCTCTTTCCTTCCATATATGGAAGGAAAGAGGCTTTTTCTTTTTCTGACTGATCTATTCGATTTTGTTAGGTCAATCTCTTTCTAGTATTCTTAAGTTAGATTAAAATTCAATTATGAATATACTTAAGCAAATATGCATAGTCTCAGTATTTATTCTGCTAAATTCTGTAGATGTCTATGCTAACGAAAAGTTTAAAGTTAATGGTGAAATTTTACATTACAATACTGAAATTGCAGTAGATAAAAATAACCAAGAAATTAATTGGGATGATGTTGACTATCTTTTGAAAACCCTAAAAGAGAACCCTAATATCAAAATACTTCATCTAACGAGTTGGGGAGGTTCTATTGATGCTGCTGCAGATATGGCAGATATAATTATTGATTTTGAACTTGATACGCATGTAAAAGAAATATGTTTTAGTGCTTGTCCTCTGTTATTAATAGGTGGCAAAACAAGAACATTAGAAAAAGGATCTAAGATTGGGTTTCATCGAAGTTCTTGGAGCAGTGAATCTATGAAAAATTATTATAAAGATAAGGAAAATCAAGAATATTATGGGTGGGAAAATGAATTTGATTTTTCTTCTTGGGTATATGATGATTCACAAGATTTGATATATAAACAGTTTAAATATTATCTAGAAAGAGGGGTTTCTCCTGAGTTTGTTATTGAAACAATGAGAGAACGCTCTGAAGATGGATGGTACCCAAGACGAAAAGAATTATTAAAATCAAATATAATAACAAAGTAATAATTGACCTTTCATGCCTTTGCTATCCTTTTAACTCATCTTCCCAGTAATTAATCTTCTTAAATTTAATTTTCCTTCAATACTATGAGTTCTCTCTAAGTAATTAATAAGATCAAATTGTTTCTATGGAAATTAATTGAAATGAGATGCAAATTGTTGTTGCATTTTTCAGAAATGTTGGTCGAGGAATTAATTCTTTTTTTTGTTATCGCAATCTTTCTCTATTCTGAAAAATAAAGAATTTCTATCTAAAATTAAAATAATTAGAGAAAAATAGATGTTTGAAAAAATTCTTGTAGTTCAACTTGGAGCTATTTTATTTATTCTCTCTCATGAAAAAATAGACTTATTACATTAAATGGGGCTGGGCAATTCTTGCTGCAGCTACAGTTTTTTATTGGTTAGGACATATAGGAGCATATATGGGAGGAGAATTAACAGAATCATTATTTAATTAACTACTCAGAAGTAGACAACTAGTGGACAAATGTTGTTTAAATTGTTAAGGGGGATTACGCAACACAACGCAGAAAATAGATATAGGTAAAAACCTAGTGATGCTAATCAGTTGTTCTGTGCGTTGGGAGCACTAGGTGGCAGGTTTGGATTTAGATCGTGTTCTCTTTATTCTGCTCAAAAATCAGCTCCACAAGTTGATGAGAGCTTTAGGTCAGTACTCCAGTCTTAGAGTAAATAAACCTTTTTGACTATGAGAAGAAATTTTAAAACGAATGTGTATATTAGTTTTGATTATGGGTTAGTAAATGTCATTCAAAAAATATGAAATATACAGATTGTTATACACAATATAATAAAGATTATCGAATGAAAACGACCGCAGGAATGGTTGATATAGATACTATTTCGATAGGCTCTAACTTTTGTAATCAGAATAGGAAATGGTTAGGAGAATTAGCTAATGGGAATGGAGGTAATTGCTCTGTTATACAATGAAGTGAAAAGTTTAATAAATAATTAAATCAATAGAAAAAGGTGATACATTAAATTTAGTACATTAGCAGTGTTTTTCTTATCAAGAATATTTTATTTAATCGCTTTGAATCAGTGGCTAAGCTCTTCTCAACTACCTGCCATACTTTATATTGTAATTGGATATTCATGATATTTGAATTAAGCAAGAGAAGGTTTATATATGGGTATTCTTTGAGTTCAGGTAGGTAACTGATATAGTAATATTAATTACTAATAATCTATATTTTAATTCTTAAATATCATTGAACTTAGATATTTTAAAGTATTAAATCTACTTTTCACCTTTCGATAATACATATCTTGATTTGTTATTATTCTTTTAAAAATCAATTTTGAATTTTTGATATCTTATTTATCTTCAACTATTATGCTAACATTGATTAATGTTTAAAACCTTATATATTTATGGAATTCACTCAATCTACTATAGATAAAATCCAAGGTAAAAATGTACTTGTAGTAAGTTTTTGTGGAACCACTCCACATTTGGAGGTAGGCCTAGAGATATGCCGCAGATTATGTGAGAACAATACTATTTCCTACGTTCATCTAGGTAAGTATGTATCTAGACCTACAATGTTTTCTAAGACTTTAATTAAACGGAAAATTCAATTACCATTAAGAGTAAATAGAGCAAGAAAATATATAGAAAAATATAGTAAAAAAAATTTTCCAATACAATGGATTGTTGTGAATGAGATTGTACGTAATATGCTCGAAATTTATTATAAAAAATTCAATAAATGTTCTTTTAATAGCTTGGAAGAATTACAGAAATTAGAATTTGACGGATTCAACATTGGTGTTGGGGTGGCTAGTACAATTATCTCTGATTTTGCTAATCCTGATCCATTCCCTTTAAGTGTTAATGAAAATAAAGAGGTTATAGAGCAAATTAAATCAGCAATTAAAAGTTTAATTTTTGCAAAGTTATTATTAACTCATGATCAATATGATTGTGTTGTGTTATTTAATGGGCGACTTTCATGCGAGAATGCTTTTAAGCAAGTAGCTATATCTAAGTCTCTAAAGGTATATTTCCATGAGAGAGTTAAGGGTAATACAAGGTATTTCTTTGAGGAATATCAACCACATTTTTTCAACAAAAGGAAGGACGAGATGGCTTTAATGAATTCACAATTTTCTAATAATATTATTTCTTATATTGGGGAGGATTTCTTCAAGAGAAAAGTAAAGGGTGAAGGTGTTTATGAAAGCTCTTATTTAAGAAATGATTTAGACTATATTTCTGATAATTTAAAAAAAGCACTTTATTCTAATAGAGATACGAAAATTATTTCATATTTCACATCTTCAGATGATGAATATCAATCTATCGATGGTTTTTCTTCTAGATATCCAAATTTTAAAGATCAAAAATCTGCTGTTATAGCATTATCTACTATTGTTAAATCTTTAGGTTATTACTTAGTAGTAAGAGTTCATCCTAATTTAAGAAATAAACATATAGAAGAAAAAAAACGTTGGTTTACTGTTGGTAAAAAAATACAAAAAGATGGTTTTTATTGGATCAGTGAAGAAGATACTGATTCCAGTTATGAATTAGTTAAACGTTCATCAATTGTAATTTCTGCTGGATCTACAATTGGAGTAGAAGCAATATATTTAGATAAACCATCTCTAGTTATTACAAATTCTTTTTTTAATGGCATAGTTCCTTCAATTAAATTAGTCGACTCGAAAGAAGCTCTAAAATCTGCATTATCAGAAAATACTTCCTTTCTTAATATAAATCGTTCTGAATCTTATATATATGGAGCTTGGCTTATGAATTATGGACCTGAGTTTAAATATTTCGTCCCAACTCATGAATTTAGTGTTTTATATGGATTAATGAAAGATGGAACACGAATAGCTTCTCCTGGAATTTTACAAAGAATCATAGAAATCTTGAAATACCTTTCAGGTAAACGAGGAAAATTTAGCCTTACTGTTTGATTATTTTAGTTATAATAATACTAAATTAAATTAAGATAAGCTTTGTATTATCTCAGGCATATAAAAAAAATACTTTATCTAGTATTTTTCTTCCCTATCTTTATACTTGATTATTTATGTAATATTTCTTCTGACAAACATAAGTCTTTATTTTTATCATATAATTATATGAGGATGCTTTACTCTTTAACTAGAGGTAAAAGTAGTAAAATACTTTCTTATCCATTCATATTAAAATATAAATATAAAAAATCTAAATCTTCTTTTGATTCTGATCTTAAAAAATATGGTTATGTAAGAATAAGTTCATCTAATGTCTCTTCTTTACTCGCTTCAACTATTAAAAATAAGTGTAAAAATTTATCTGTTTATAATTCTGCAAAATTTAATGAAAAAAAGCTTTTTTATTCTTCATTTGATGAATTAAATAATAATAGTAAGTATTTTCAATATCCTCGCTATGTTCATTTTGATTATCAAATTGCTTCAATACCAGAAGTTTGGCAACTTATAGAACAAAATAATTTAATTGAAATAGCATCATCTTATTTGGGTTGCCAACCTCTTATCACAAATATATCTAGTTGGTACGTTGTCCCTCTTTTGAAAGGAAATAACCCTGAAGATCTATATTCTTATTCTGCTCAGTCATACCATTATGACATTGATTGGCTTTCTTTCCTAAAAGTTTTTATCAATCTAGATGATGTAGATAGTACAAATGGACCTTTTGAGTTTCTTCCTTATACCCACAGAGGTAGATCCTCTAAATATTATAAAGATCAGAGATATACCGATTTAGATACCTTCGCTAAACCAGTTTTTGCCTCAGGATCTATCGGCTCAATGTTTATCGCAGATACATCTGGTCTTCATAGAGATGGAAGGGCTGTCTCAAAAACCAGAC
Organism: Prochlorococcus sp. AG-436-J02; assembly: GCA_003212625.1. Classification (GTDB taxonomy): domain Bacteria; phylum Cyanobacteriota; class Cyanobacteriia; order PCC-6307; family Cyanobiaceae; genus Prochlorococcus_B. The sequence continues at coordinate 22,305 of QCPI01000011.1, read as the reverse complement.
AAGTTTTAACAATCGAATTTTCTAACTCAACTTTTGGTGGCAAGTTTAAAATAGATGAAAACTTATTAAAACTAAAAAAGACTTTCCCAAAAATAGAATCAGTTCTGCCGTCGTCATTCCATGATTCTCGAGCAGGTAAATTATTTTTTACTTGAAATTTTCAATATTACTCTTATCTATTTCTTATAATCTTTATCACCAAGTTCAGCTGCTTTTCTCCAATCAGTGCACGCTCCCTGTATTCATATAAGAATTCTTTTGTATTTCTACCTAATATTATGTTAAGGAATTCTATTTTTAATAAACTCCAAATATAGAAAAAATAGATATTTTTCCTGTAATTATAATATTTATCGTTTTTATATTCTCTTAGAAAATTGAATAAATAAATGGTGCCACTACTGATCCTTGAGTAAAGACAATAAGAGAACCCATTAGAACAATCGTAATAATCAAAGGTGCTAGCCAATATTTCTTTCGAACTCTTAGAAAGTCCCAAATGTCTTTTGTTAATTCTATAAAATCTTTCATAATTTAAAAAATTCGGGTTAAATTAGTTTTTTGATTTTCTTTGACTTCTCTATAAGATCTTTCGTTACCTTTCTTTGCTCTAAGAGGGTCATAACCTAACACTCTCATGATTAAAGCAATAGGTTGAAGAACCACAAGAAAAACCAACCCAAGAATTATACGACTATTTATCCAACCTAAAAAATTCCCAAGTTTCATCCATCCTTTGTATGGATAAAAAAGTAATTTTGGATTTAAAGTTCCTATTATTGAAAAGGGGGTACCAATCCATAATGTCCATGTTCTAAAGTTATGTCCACTTATTGAGGGTATAATCCATCCTAATAAAATAGGAAATCCTAATCCAATAAGAAATCCAAATTCACGTAGTTGTTTTTTATCAATAGAGACTTTCATAATTAATCCAATTCAAACTCTTGTTTCCATGTCTCATCTTGTTCTGTCTTGGGTTGTTCTGATTTTAAAAGGATTTGATTCTGGAGAACAAGTACATCCATTTCTGTCCTCATGAAACAGCGGTAGGCATCTTGAGGAGTACAAACAATGGGTTCTCCTCTAACGTTGAATGATGTATTGACGATAGTTGGACAGCCAGTTTTTTCTTTAAATGCATTGATTAATTTGTAATAACGGGGATTTGTTTCTTCACTTACTGTTTGAACTCTTGCTGAATAGTCAACATGAGTAATTGCAGGAAGTGATGATCGTGGGATATTTAATTTTTCAATTCCAAAAAGGTTTTGTTGCTCTTCTGTCATCTCTTTGCAAAGTTCTTTTCTTACGGGAGCTACTAGCAACATATATGGACTTTTATTATTGATTTCAAATTGATTAGAAACATCTTTTTCTAATACTGAGGGAGCAAAAGGACGAAAACTTTCTCTATATTTGATTTTGAGATTCATAACACTCTGCATCTCTTGGTTACGAGGATCTCCAATGATTGATCGTCCTCCTAAAGCTCTTGGCCCAAATTCCATAGGACCATTAAACCAACCAACAACCTTCCCTTTCTCTAAAATATGAGCAAGTTTTTCAAAAAGATCGTCATCTTCTAATGTTTGAAAAGGAGCGTTAATTGTATTTAAATAATTAATAATTTCTTCGTTTGAAAAATTACAACCTAGATAAGTTCCCTTCATTGAGTCATTAGGATTGATTTCCCGAGGTTTTTGTAGATGTTCATGCCAACCAATTAGCGCTGCCCCTAAAGAAGAACCTGCATCACCACTAGCAGGTTGAATCCAAATGTCATCAAAGATTTTCTCTTTAAGTAACTTGCCATTTGCAACACAGTTAAGTGCAACCCCTCCAGCAAGGCAAATATTATTTATACCTGTTTCCGCTTTTAGTGATTTTGCAAGTTTGATTACTATTTCTTCTGTGACGCATTGAATTGATGCTGCTAGATCCATATGGAATTGTGTTAAGTCCGTCTCTCGTCCTCGAGGCTTTGCTCCAAAAAGTTTATTGAATTTACTACTAGTCATTCTGAATCCACGATGATATTTAAAGTAATTAATGTCTAATTTGAAAGTCCCATCATCTTTAATGTCAATTAGATGATTTTTGATTGTTTTTACATATTTAGGTTTTCCATATGGTGCTAGACCCATTAATTTGTATTCACCAGAATTGACTTTAAATCCACAGTAATAAGTGAAAGCTGAGTAAAGAAGACCTAGAGAATGTGGAAAACTAATTTCCCAAAGAGGTTTTATCTCATTCCCTTTCCCAATCCAAGTAGATGTGGTTGCCCATTCGCCTACTCCGTCCATACAAAGTACAACTGCTTCTTCAAAAGGACTTGGATAAAAGGCGGCGGCAGCATGAGATTGATGATGTTCTGAGAATAAAAGTTCTGGAATGCTGGGTTCTATTTTGGGAACAAGTTCTTTTTGTAAGGTTTTAAATTGCTTCTTTAGTTCTGATTTTAAAAATAATTTTTCTTTTAACCAGACTTGCATTGCAGCAATAAAAGATCGTCCGCCTCTTGGCGCTACTCCTAAATACGTTTCTAATAGGCGCTCAAAGGTAAGTAATGGTTTCTCGTAGTAAACAATGGATTTAACATCTCTCAAGTCAATATTCTGGGACTGAAGGCAGTAGCGAATGGCATTTATAGGAAATCTAGAATCGTGTTTTTGTCTTGAAAACCTTTCTTCTTGCACTGCAGAAACAATTTCTCCATCAGACAGCAGTGAACAAGCACTATCATGATAAAAACATGAAATTCCAAGAATATAATTTGTCAATTCAAATAAAAATTAAGTACGTTGTTATTTCAAGTATTATATTCCTGGAATTTCAACTTTTGCCTAACATTAATCTGATTGAATAATTAATTGATCAATTCTTGATAAGAATTGATCAATTAATTATTCAATTAAAGAATATAGAATAACTTGTCATCGCTAGTGATGGATATTTTTTCTATTACTTGTTTCCATTCTTAAAAAATAACAAATTATTTTTCATAAGGTGAAAAGCTAAATTTCTGGCCACCAATGCTTGCTTCATACATCAAGCCACCTTTTGCAAGAGTTAAAACTCCAATACCATCACTGTAGGCTGCTTCGGTTGCCGCTCCTGTATTGATGAGCGCAGCACTAGCTGAGGCCCCAAATTCAAAGTTGCCTTGGGTAAACCTATCTATATCTTTTTGATTTTTAAAAAAGATAATTTGACTAAAACTTTGTCCACCTAACTGAAATCCCACCGAAAGTTGTGTCATTGTTGTTGATCCTATGGCTTTACAATTTTGGAAAACTTCACCTGCGCCACGAGCACCTCCTATACCAATACCACCCTTTACAACATCTGGGAAAACTGCATATGCATTTGAGGTTTTAAAAAAGTTTTTAAGATTAGGGATCTCTCTAAATTTCTCAATTGCTTTCTTGGTTTTTCTGCTTGCTCCTACTTCAGAAATACACTCATCAAATTTTGACTTTTCGACTTTTTGACAAGAACTGACTAGTCCTGCAATAGATAGCAAGAGAAGAGACGTAAACGCGATTCTTTTCATTCAGTTTGTAATATAGTTAATATATTTAGACTACTATCTAAACAAATCTGGTCTTAATTTTAAGTAGCTTTACTACCTTCATGAATCATAAAAAAGTTGCTATTACTGCTGCCCTTACATTGCTAACGATAGGACCAACAACTTTATCTATAGGAACTATTAAGACTGTAAGTGCAACTAGTACGGCTTTATTTGTATTCATTCCTAAGATTCATGCAGAAAGTTATAGTTCTAATGCAGAAGATTTAAAGGATTATATAGACCGTGCTTACAAAAAATATAATAATGAGGATTATAAGGGTATGATCAATGAAGCTAATAAAGTAATAGAGATAGCTCCCATAGATAATAAGGCTGGTTATGTTATTCGTGCTGAGGCAAAATATAATCTTAAAGACTATAAAGGATCAATTAAAGATAGTACTAAAGCAATAGAAATAGAGCCTGATTCAGATTGTTTCCCGTATGTTTTACGTGGTGAAGCTAGGTTTATGATAAATAATTATAAAGGAGCAATTAAGGATGCTACAAAAGCAATTCAAATAAATCCTAAAAACACTGCAGCATGGGAGCTTAGAGCTGATGCAAAGCATATAAACAAGGATTATAAAGGTGCTATAAAAGATTTCAATATGGTTATAAGATTAGACAGGGAAAATTCCAACGCATATGCTAAAAGAGGTAATGCAAAAGAATTCTTAGATGACTTGAATGGAGCGTGCACTGATTGGAGAAAAGCAGCTGAACTTGGTGATAAAGATTCTAAAAAATGGATTCAAGATCAATGCTAAAAGTGAGCTAAAAAATTCTTAGTTTTCATATTAGTTTAAAATCATTTTTGTACATACATCAACAAGAGAAACATAATACACAACTAAAGCAGATTACTTTAATCTTTATTGATTCCTTGCTCTATTGAGACGTTTATGGTGCATCAATTCTTCGAATCCGTCTATTTCTAGCATTTCTGAATCTCTTAAGTCGTTCTGATGATCCTGATTTTAAATAAAACGTAGATGGAGTTTGTCCACTTTGCTAGACATGTCACTAAAATTGAAGTTGTTTATATAATAAGAACTTTTATCTTATTAAACTTAATAGAATTGATAGAACATTTTTATGATTTGGGAACCTGCAAAATCTAATTTCTTATGTAAGTTGAATTTATTCCTCATTCTTTACCCTCAGAAAAAATCGAGCGATAACTTAACTTGATCTCCTTAATCTCTGAGGACAAAACTGATAAATTATTAAAAAAATGAATAATAAACTTCTTTCTATTGTTTTACCTACCTTTAACGAAAGGGAAAATATTCAATTTGTTGTAAATGAAATCTTTGATTTGGCAAATGATTACACTTTAGAGATTTTAATTGTTGATGATAATTCAACAGATGGAACCTCAGATTTTGTTAAGTCATTAGCTAAGAAAGATTCTAGAATTCGGTTGATTAGGCGAGTAGGGCGTTCAGGTTTGTCTAGTGCTATCAAAGAAGGTCTACTTAATGCTACTAGCGATATAGCAGTTGTGATGGATGCTGATGGTCAACATCAAACTACTGATGCACTTTTTGCAGTTAAAGAATTAATCCAGAGTAAGTCTGACTTGGTTGTCGGGAGTCGTTTTCTAGATCAAGCGAAGATTCCTGGGTTAAGTCAAAGAAGGACTATTGGATCTAATTCAGCAAACTCTCTTGCAAGAATAAGTCTAAATAAGTCTTATAAGCATTTAACGGATTATATGAGCGGATGCTTAGTGCTCAATCTCAAAACATGCCTACCCTTTGTGCTTAAAATAAATGTTAATGGATTTAAGTTTTATTATGAACTTTTAGCTTTAAGTAAAGGCTATTTAAAAGTAAAAGAAATTCCGCTTATTTTTAAACCTAGATCCTATGGAGAATCAAAATTAGACTTGTCAATAATATGGGACTTTATTATTTCATTAATTCATACTTTAACATTTAGACTATTACCTAGAAGAGCTATAAGTTTTGGTTTGGTTGGTTTAAGTGGTGTGATAGTTCAACTACTCTCAACTAACATAATGATGTATTTTTTCTTGTTTTCATTTGAGAGAGCTTTGCCCGCCGCTGTTCTTATTGCGGCGACCTCAAATTACTTAATAAATAATGCTCTTACTTTTAGATCTCAAAGACTTTTTGGATATTACCTTGTTAAAGGTCTAGCTAAATTCCTCCTGGTTTCCTCACTTCCTGTAATAGCAAATATTGGACTCGCAACTGCTTTCTATAATTCAATTTATGAAAACACACTTCTCGCTCAGATTTCAGGAATATGTGTCGTATTTATATGGAATTATGTAGCATCATCTAGATTTGTTTGGAATACTCCTTAGTTTAGAAAATTTATATGTCTTTATTTTTATTAAGAGCTAAATATTTAAACTTAATTCCCATATTTTTGGGACTATTTATGAGATTAGTCAATATACAAATGCCTATTGTTGGAGTCCATAGTTGGAGGCAAGCTGATACAGCAGCAATGGCTAGACATTTTGCATTAGAAAATACTCCTATCTGGTTGCCTCAAATTGATTGGGGTGGAGCAATGAAAGGATATGTAGAGTCTGAATTTCCTATATATCCTTTTATTGTTGGACAAATTTATAAATTTTTTGGTCTTTATGAAATTTATGGAAGGTTCATTTCTATTTTATTTGGATTGCTAACAATTTTTCTAGTTATTCGCATTACGACAATATTGTTCAACTCTAAAGCAGGTTTCTGGGCTGGAATATTTTATGCAATAATGCCATTAAGTGTTTATTATACAAGGACTTTTCAGGCGGAATCATTACTTTTATTTTTAGGATCATTAAGTCTAGAAAGGTTTTTGATTTATATAAGAAAACCAACTTTCTTATCTATATTAATTAGTTGGTTAAGTTTTACTTTAGCATGTTTGATTAAAGTACTGCCATTTATATGGCTTGGATTGCCTTTATTATTTATAAGAAACTTTAAAAATCAATACATAAATAGATCTAGACCAAGTGAAAGTTTTTTACGGCAAATATTAAAGAACCTTTTTTCAAGAGGTTCTATTTTGTATATATCTTTTACTTTATTGTTCTTAATTGGATGGTATTTTTATGCTTATAAATTAGGCGCTTCTAGCGGATATAGTTTTGGTTTTTGGGGCAAATCTTCAGATAGAGGTAGTATAGAATTGATATTTAGTCTTCAGGCATGGTTAAATTTATTTTTACGTATCATTATACGTAATTTATCTATTTTTGGACTTCCTCTTTTGATATTTGCGTTGGTTAAAAATAGGAATTCTTTTGGTATTAATCTACTTTTATCTGGGTTATTAGGAGTTTTTATTACGACTGTTCTCTTTATGAGATCTAGTTCGATTCATGAATATTATCAATTACCATTGCAGCTATATTTCTGTCCATTAATGGGATTTGGTATGACTCGGATAGAATCATTTTTCAATACATTTTATCTTAAGAGAAATTTAGGTAAAATATTAATTATTTTAATCACTTTAGTTAGTATAATTGTTTTACATTTTGATTACTTTTTAGTTGAAAATCGTCAAAATAAAATCTGGATGCCTTTGGCTAGTGAGATTAGAAAATCATTGTCTATAGATGGGAAGATAGTAAGTGTAACTGGTGGTGATCCTACGTTGTTAAATTTATCTAGGAGGCAAGGTTGGTTAACTTCAATAGATAACATAAATGAAACTAGTCTTTTAAATTGGTCAGAAGAAGGTGCCTCTTATGTTGTTGGAAGCCTGGATTGGAAAGATTTTTATACGCGTCTTTATGATGAGAATGTTAAAAATAAAATAGCTGAATATTTATGTAGATATCAAACGCCGTATTCTTGCCCTAGCTATCCTAATAATATCTATATAATTCCTTTGGTGGATTTTGCTAAATGAATATCAAATATTTCAAAAGAGAAGTTTTAGAAAAAGGATTTAATATAATACTTGGAAGAGAAAATCTAATTGGATAGCTTTTCTAAGAGAGCATCTCTATCTTTATATTTGAATCTCAAACCAACTATAAGATTTTTAATCATTATTAAATGACTTTGCTAACCTTGAATACTTTTAAACAGATTCATTCAAAATGCTTATAATGTTTTAGAGGTTATATTATATGAAAAATTTTGATGAGGTTTCATTCTTTTGTAATGAAGCAATTAATTTGATCGATTTAAATGAGCATGAAGCTGCTATGAAGTCTATTAAAAATAATATTGATATTTTAAAAATGCCTGATGATATTGCATTGGCATATTTAAACTGTGGTTTTTTGAATGATTATTTGGGAGATTATAATTCTGCTATAGAAGACTTTTCGAAATCAATTCACTTTGAAGCTCAATTAGAAACTATAAATCAAAGGTCTAAGGATATTTCATATAGTGCTAGAAGTAATTCGAGGTATAAAATTGGAAATTATAAGGGAGCAATAGATGATAAGAGAAAAGCTAGAAAGATTAGATTGTTAGAAATTGATAAATTCCCTAAGTTGAAGAATATAAAAATAGAATATAAAAATATTTTATTAGGTACTTTTCTCGAAATAGATCTAGAACCTAAATATAATTTATTAATTAAGGCATCTAAGATTGAAAAGAGTAAATATGATTTGATCTCCGATTATAAAAGAGTAATTAGTAACAAAAAGATAGAAGAGGTGATAAATAAATTAGAGCATTTAAGTGAAGCAAAGTATCAAATTGGAGACTATAAAGGTTCTATAAAAGCTATTAGAAGAGCTGAGAAATATTATTGAGTATGTAAGAAGTCTAAATATTTCTTAAGTACCATTACCAATAAGGGTCACTAAAGAATTCAACTTTTAGTTCCTTTTTATCTGGAACTGTTGCAATACATGCTCTTATCACTTCTCCATTAACTTCTATTTCGCAGGCCCCACAACTTCCTCCAAGGCACCCTGTAGGAATTTCGATTTTAGCCTCACATGCAGCATCTAACCATCCAATTCCTGGAAAGCAATTGCTGTTTTTATTATTAGGCCAAGTTATTTTTACTTTTTTCATTGCTTTAAGGGCTTAAATTAGTTTATCTAAAGTTATATATTTTTCGAAGGAGTCTGCTAGTAAATCTAATAGTCTCTCTCTCTTATCAAGATTACTTTCTTGGTTATGGTTTAACTTTTTTAGCCCTTTCTTCTGTCTTATTTTATTTATCCATTGTCTTCTCCATGCATCATTTTCGAATATTCCATGTAAATAAGTGCCTCCTATAAAGCTTTTATCTTGTTTCTCAATTACCCATCCTAATGATGAGTTTTTAAATAAAGTAATAATTTTTAAATTTTTATTATCGATTAAATCACTTTCCCCATAATGCATTTCAAATCCCTTTACACTCTTTTCGGTTGGCCATGAAATAATCTCTTCTCTTTGTGAATTGTGCTTATTTTCTCCAAATGTAGTCTTTATGGGAAGAAGGTCCATCCCGCTATATGTCAATGAATTTAGATCGTTAATACTTTCCTTTTTATGAGGATCAACTAATGATTTTCCTAGCATTTGTAAACCTCCGCATATACCAAAAATATTTCCTCCATTTTCTGCATACTTATTTATTTGATTGCTCATGCCTGTATTATTTAGTCTCTCTAAATCTTTTATAGTTTGCTTGCTTCCAGGAATTATTAATACATCTGGGGAACCTAGGTCTTGACCAGGTTCTATCCATTTTATTTGAATACTGGAATCGCCCCAAAAAGGGTCCAGGTCAGAGAAATTACTAATTCTAGGTAGTTTTATAATTGCTATTTCTATTTCTGCACTTTGATTTATTTTTTTCCTTTCAAGTAGATCCAGAGAGTCTTCTGGTGGAAAGATCTCTTTGAGCCAGGGTAAAATCCCTAAAACTGGAATTCTTGTTTCTTTCTCAATCCATTTTACGCCTGTTTTAAATAATGCCTGGTCTCCTCTAAACCGATTAATAATTATACCTTTAATTAATCTTTTTTCCTCAGGTTGCATTAATGCAATTGTTCCAATTATTTGAGCAAAAACTCCACCTCTTTCAATATCTGCTACTAAAATACAATTTGCATTTAAAAATTTTGCTATTTTCAGGTTTGTTAGATCCTTATGTTTTAAATTTACCTCTACAGGACTTCCAGCTCCTTCAATAATAAGTCTTCCATCTTCTTCCCTGTTTAATAATATTTTCATGCCTTTTTTAATAGCTTCCCATCCTGAATCAAACCAATCTTCATAGTAATTTATCGCTTTACTAGTTCCTACACTTTTGCCAAGATGAATTACTTCACTTGTACAATCTCCCTTTGGTTTGAGAAGTACTGGATTCATTTCAGCACTTGGCTCTATACCTGCAGACCAAGCTTGAATGACTTGAGAATATGCCATCTCTCTGCCTCGACTATCAACCCAGGCGTTATTGCTCATGTTTTGTCCCTTAAAAGGTATTGGCTTTTCTCCTCTTCTTTTTAAAAATCTACATATAGCTGCAGCTATAAGCGTTTTGCCTGCGCCACTAGATGTCCCTAAAACCATTAAAGGAGTATGTTTGATTTTTTTGTTCATCTTGGTGATAATTGGTATTTTAGGCATGTAATTAGCTTTTTGATAAGTGTTGTTTTTTGATCAAATAAATCAGAACTACTCTCTAAGACTTGTCTTCCAATTGGGGTAATACGAACTTTTGCAGTCAGACCTTGGCCATCAACTTCTCTTCTTAACACTCCTATTTTGATTAACTTGAGAAATTCATTTTCTATGAATAAGGGACTATTGATAAACATATATTCTTGATTCAAATATTTTGATTTATTCAGGAAAATATTTTGAGCACTGAGGCTTCCTTTTTGAAGACTTTGAAATAGGAAGAAATTAAAGGGACAATTTCTTATTCCTTCCTTAGCTCTTCTAAAGATTTTTTTGTCAATCAGCAACATTTGATTAAATGGATTTATGTTTAATAGAAGGTCAACGATGATCTTACTTATTAAAAGAATTTAGTTTCCTATGCTTGTGCTTGCCTCTGCATCCAAAGCACGTCAAAAATTACTAGATCAAATAGCTTTGAGATACAAAGTCATTGTAAGTGATTTTGATGAGACAAAGGTTCAAGAATTAGATCCTCGATTGAAGGTCAAATTATTAGCTAAGGGTAAAGCTGTTAGTTCATTACAAAAGTTGATCAAAGAAAATCAAGGCTTAAATACTTTTCAAGCTTTATTAGGTTGTGATTCTTTGTTTGAATTTGAAGGTGAAATTTTTGGAAAGCCAATTAATAAAGAGCAATTGATATCTAGATGGAAAAGGATGTCTGGTAAATCAGGTTTTTTGCATACAGGCCATTATTTAATTTCGACAAATAATTCAAGGTTAGCCTTGAAAAATATTTCTCAAAATATTTATTGTGAAGGTGTTGTAAGTACAAAAATTGAATTTATGTCTTTATCAAATGTTGAGATTATTAAATATGCTTCAATTTCAGAACCATACAATTGTGCAGGAGGATTCGCGATTGAAGGTAATGGTGGAAAATTTATAAAGAAAATAGATGGTTGTTTTAGTAATGTTATTGGCCTTAGCTTACCTTGGCTAAAAACTAATTTAAAAACAATCGGTTTATCTGAGTTGCTTTTAGCTAGTTAAATAAAATCAAGATTAAATATTTTAATGCAAAAAAAAAGTCCTCCTAATGGAGGACTTTTTTAAAAAAAGGATCTAATCAAGATCAGGCATCGAAAGAGCAGGCTCTTGTGAGCGACTTATACCTTTCTCAAATCCTGCTGCTGCAGCCCTTGCGCGACCAGCATGCCAAAGATGACCTACGAAAGTAAACCAACCAAGGAAGAACTGAGCACCAGCAAGCCATTGACGCAAGTTAACAAAGTTAACAGCATTAGGCTCAGTAATGATTCCACCAACTGAGTTGATAGAAGCGTTAGGAGCATGTGTCATGTATTCAGCAGCTCGACGAACTTGCCAAGGCTGAATATCATTTTGAATCTTGTCAAGGCTTAGACCGTTTGGTCCTCTAAGTGGCTCAAGCCATGGTCCTCGGAAATCCCAAAAACGCATTGTTTCTCCACCAAAGATGATTTCACCAGTAGGTGAACGCATTAGGTATTTACCTAAACCAGTTGGTCCCATGGTTGATCCTACATTTGCACCAATTCGTTGGTCACGAACTAGGAATGTAAAACTCTGAGCCTGAGAGGCTTCTGCGTTTGTTGGACCATAGAACTCAGAAGGGTAAGCAGTGTTATTGAACCAAATGAAACATGAAGCAACAAAACTTGCTACACATATTCCACCAAGTGCATAACTAAGAAGTCCTTCACCATTCCAGATAAAGGCTCTTCTTGCCCATCCATAAGGCTGAGTAAAGATATGGAAAAGACCGCCAATTATTTCAATTACACCAAGGTAAACATGTCCTCCAACGACATCTTCCATTGAGTTGACACCAACTATCCAACCTTGACCACCCCAAGGGGTCGAAACAAGATATCCAAAAATAATTCTTGGATCAAGCGTTGGGTTGATTAACCTAACCTCTCCGCCACCAGGGGCCCAGGTGTCATATGCACCACCAAGGTACATCCAGTTAATTGAAAATAGTAGTGATCCAACTCCCAATACAACCAAATGGAAACCAAGAATATTGGTCATTTGATTTTTGTCTCTCCAATCAGTAGAGAAAAATGGGAAAGCTTCTTCAAGTTTTTCTGGACCAGCTAAAGAGTGGAAAACCCCACCAAAGCCAAGAACTCCAGATGCAACAAGGTGAATGACACCCGCAATGAAGAAAGGCCAAACGTCAGTGACTTCTCCGCCTGGACCAATTCCGTAACCAAACATGGCTACGTGAGGCATGCAAATCAATCCTTGCTCCCACATTGGCTTATCCAACGTGAAATGACTGACTTCGAAAAGCATCATTGCTCCTGCCCAGAACACCATTAGTCCTGCATGAGCAATGTGAGCTCCTAATAGCCTTCCAGAGAGATTGATTAACCTTGCATTACCTACATACCAGGCATAACCAGTCTCTTCAAGACTTTGATTTGGAGCTTTTAATAAACTATTAAAGGGCGTTTCCACGTGGGAGTACCTCCTCAGGGAATACAAAGTTTTCGTGTGGTTGGTCTACAGAAGACATCCATGCACGCATACCTTCATTAAGAAGGATGTTTTTGGTATAGAAAGTTTCGAACTCAGGATCCTCGGCAGCTCTGATCTCTTGGCTAACAAAATCGTAAGCACGAAGGTTTAGAGCTAAACCAACAATTCCTATAGATGCAGCCCACATACCTGTAACAGGTACAAAAAGCATTAAGAAGTGAAGAAAACGCTTATTTGAGAATGCAATTCCGAAAATCTGACTCCAGAAACGGTTTGCAGTAATAAATGAGTAAGTCTCTTCTTCTTGAACAGGGTCGAAACCTCTGAAAGTTGTACTCTGATTTTTACCATCAGAATAAACACTTGAATCTTCGTAAAGAGTATTCTGAACTGTTGCGCCGTGAATAGCACAAAGTAGAGCACCCCCAAGTATTCCTGCTACTCCCATCATGTGGAATGGGTTAAGCGTAATGTTATGGAATCCTTGAATAAAGAGGATGAAACGGAATATTGCTGCAACTCCAAAAGAAGGAGCGAAGAACCAACTGTGCTGACCTAAGGGATAAATAAGGAAGCAAGCAGTAAATACTGCAATCACTGCTGAAAAAGCAAGTGCGTTATAAGGACGAATACCAACTAGTCTTGCAATTTCGAACTGACGAAGCATAAAGCCGATAAGGCTAAATGCACCGTGTAGAGCAACGAAATTCCAAAGGCCACCAAGTTGGAACCAACGTGTTAAATCGCCCTGGGCTTCTGGTCCCCAAAGGAATAGAAGACTGTGACCCATGGCATCGCCAGGAGTACTAACAGCAGCAGTGAGGAAATTACATCCCTCAAGGTATGAACTGGCTACACCATGGGTGTACCAGGAAGAAACGAAGGTTGTACCTGTGAACCATCCACCAATAGCTAAGAAAGCCGTAGGGAAGAGAAGTAGTCCAGACCAACCAACAAATACGAATCGGTCGCGCTTTAACCAGTCATCGAGGGCGTCAAACCAACCTCGTTCTGTTGCGCTTCCAACAGCGATCGTCATGGGAGGAGCGTTGCTGAGCTTTTGTATACGTGGGAGACTTTAACAACGATGACGGTGTTTGTGGGTAAATCTTTAACCTGATGAAATCCCTTGTATTGAAATGAGATAAAATCAATGTTTTTTATTGCTAGTTAGTAATTGTCAAAAACTTAGTCTCTATAATGATTTGAAAGGGATGTAGTTCCCAATTTTATGAGCTTATGTCAACTGAATCCAAGTTAAGTCAATCAGAAAAAGAGTTATCTGATTTAGTTCTAGAACAAAAAATTAAAGGTTCACGTAAGGTTTCCAACTATTTAGTTGCTTCAATGATCAGTATTGGAGGGATTGGATTTTTGTTGGCTTCTTGTTCAAGTTATGTAGGAAGAGACTTTTTGCCATTGGGTAAACCTTCTACGTTGATTTTTGTTCCTCAAGGTTTAGTAATGGGACTCTATGGGTTTGCAGCTATATTATTGGCTCTTTATTTTTGGAGATTAATTAGTATTGATTATGGTTCTGGAGTAAATAGATTTGACAAAAATAAAGGAGTTTTATTTTTGTCCAGAAAAGGATTATTTAAAAATATTGAAATAGAGATTCCTATTAATGAAATTAAAGCTGTGAAATTAGATGTTAGAGAAGGTTTTAATCCACGCAGAAGAGTTTCTTTGAGAATTAAAGGTAGAAAGGATTTACCTATATCAAGAGTTGGATCTCCTAAGCCTTTATTGGATTTAGAGAATGAAGGTGCTGAAATTGCTAGATTTCTAGGGGTTAACCTTGAAGGAATTTAAAAAAAAATTAATTAATAAGTTATTAAAAAACTTAACTTTCAATCATAGAATATCTAATTCACTTTATCTGCTAATATATATAAATTTAATTTTTATATATGGATGTTCAACTTTAAATAAAAGCGAAGATTTAAATATATGTTCTTCATCAAGCCTTCCTTGTTTATCTTCTACTGAATATGTTTTACTGATTACTAATAAAGGGACAATAAAGTTAGAGCTTTATGGTAGATTAGCTCCTTTAACTGTAGGAAACTTTGTTGATTATGTAGAAAAAGGTGCATATGATAAAACAATTTTTAATAGAGTGATTAGAAAACCTTATCCATTTTTAATTAGAGGTGGAGATAATAGTTTGATAAAAGGTGAGAATAAGTTTATAGATGATAAAACAGGGAAAGTAAGATATATTCCTTTAGAAATAAAACTAAGGAAAAATAATTTACCTACATATGGTAAAGAAATAGATATATCTAATCAAAAAAATAATATTGAACTTAAGCATAAAAGATCTTCTTTATCTATGGCTAGATCTGAAAAAGTAAATTCTGCAAGTTCTCAGTTTTATATATCACTAAAATCTTTACCAGAACTTGATGGAAGGTTTGCTGTTTTTGGAAAAGTGATTAGCGGTATGAATGTAATTGATTTAATTGAAGAAGAAGATTTTATAGTCGAAGCAAAAAGATTGTGATTTTTTGGAAAGTAGTATTATTTTTTTGCCTTTAACATTTCAGTGTTAACTCCTGATGCTCTCTTAAGAGCAACTTTACCTGTTCTAGCAATTTCTAGTATTCCATAGGGATTTAGTAGATTTTCTAGTGCAACAAGCTTGCCTGGGTCACCCACAACTTCAAGTGTAAGTGCATCATCTGAAACGTCCACAACCTTTGCTCTGAAAACTTGAACAAGATCTAATACTTTCCCTCTGTTTTCGGAAGATGCTGAGACTTTTAAAAGCATTAATTCTCTTTCTACGGCTGGTAAAGTTGTTAAATCAATAACTTCTAAAACATTTATTAATTTATTTAGTTGCTTGGTCATTTGTTGAAGTGTTGATTCATCTCCCTGAACAACCATTGTTAATCTTGATATTCCTTTGGCTTCTGCAGGTCCCACAGCCAGGCTATCAATATTAAATCCTCTTCGAGCAAAAAGCCCTGCAATCCTGCTTAAGGCTCCAGACTCATCTTCAACTAAAACTGAAAGTGTGTGCTTCATATTGGTTACTTAGAAGTTTTTAAGTTTTTCAGCCATTTCAGAACAATTTGATTGAAAAGGTTTGGCAATTCATCGTGGAGACAATGGCCAGCATCATCAATAACAGTCAATTTAAGCCAAGGATGAAGCTTTATTAGTTTTTTTGCTAAAAATATAGGTATCAATTTATCTTGTTTACCCCAAATCAACAAAATTGGCGGACGATTTGGTAAGTTTTGAATCTTTTCAATAATAGATGGTCCTTTCTCAGGATTTTGTCTGTTACTCATTCCAATACACATTGATCTAAGAGCCTTGGAAGCATTAGGTCTTCTTGCAGGAACTGAAACAATCCTTTTTAAACATTTGTCATTTAAAATTGATCTAAAGTAGGCGCTTTGAAGAGCAAAAGTAATTAACTTTGTCCTTGAGATTAAACTTACTAAAGGTTGTATTGGAAACAAATTAAAAAAAAGTTTTATTAGAAAACTTTTAGCTTTTTTAAGCCAATTTGGATATGAAATAAGAATTGGATAAAAAACAATTGGTTCTGGAAGAGGAGCTGCAATTATTGTTTTGATTAATTCGGGTCTTTGCAATAGAGTTGTTATTGCTGTTAATGCTCCTAAAGAATTTCCAATCAAAATAACCTTCTCTTCCCTTTTAACCTTTACTACTTCATCAAGAAAAGAAGCTAACTGATTTGCCCAGATATGATTATCTAGATATTTTATTTTGCCTTGAATATTTTGTGCTGATCTTCCAAACCCTATTAAATCTATTCCATAAACTCTAAAACCTTCAGATGCAAATATTTTTGCGTTATTTCTCCAGTGATCACTGCTAGCGCCAAATCCATGAATTAGGACAATAGGTGGATGAGACTCCTCACCAGTGACTCTAAAGTGAACCCTAAGGTCTTTATAGAACCAATTCTTCGATTCTCCCCAGTCAGGTGATCCTATTAATGGTTCTTCATTATGAATATTTGACTGGATTTCATTCAAAACGTACCCCAACTTGTATTCGAAGTTGGATGAAGTGATTTTAAGTTTATTTTAAAAATCTAATTTTGAGTTTTGATTGTTATCTGAATGTCAGGGCTTTAGGTTTTAATGGTAAATGAGTTAAATTATCTGGATGGCCTCAGAAATTTTTGGAATCGCAGCAGTCTTTTGGGTTTTAATCCCAGTTGGACTCTTAGGCGGAGCTCTTCTTTTGAAACTTCAAGGTGATTAATTTCCACAATCCATAGTCAGCCCATTTAGGCTCCACTCTTGTAATGAATTCAACTATGCAAGTTCTGGTGATTGGTGGTACAGGAACTCTTGGTCGCCAAATAGCCAAAAACGCCATAGATGCTGGACATAAAGTCCGCTGCATGGTTAGAAAACCAAAAGCTGCCTCATTCCTTCAAGAGTGGGGCTGTGAATTAACTCGTGGAAATTTAATCAATAAAGAAGATATTGAATATGCTCTTGATGGAGTTGATGCTGTTATAGATGCCGCAACGAGTCGGCCTGATGATCCACTTAGTGTTTATGAAATAGATTGGGATGGGAAATTAAATCTATATAATGCTTGTGATGAAAAAAATGTTAAAAGAGTTGTTTTTTTATCTTTATTAGGAGCTGAGAAGTATAGAAAAATTCCTTTAATGGATATTAAATATTGTACTGAAGAGTTATTGGTTAGTTCTTCTTTGGACTACACCATTTTGCAAGGAGTTGCCTTTATGCAAGGTGTTATAGGTCAATTTGCAATTCCTGTCTTAAATAACGAACCTGTCTGGATAAGCGGAAATCCCATTGATATTGCTTACATGAATACTCAGGATATTGCTCGATTTGCGGTTGCAGCCTTGGATAGACCTCAAACTATAAAAGGAAGATTTCCAATAGTGGGTCCCAAAGCATGGAGTGCAAAAGAATTGGTCAGTTTATGTGAAAAGTTCAGTGAGAAAAATGCGAAGGTTTTAAAAGTTTCTCCAACAGTAATTTCTATTGCCCAATCAGTTGTATCGTTTTTTGAGGCAACCTTAAATGTTTCTGAGAGACTTTCTTTTTCTGAATTAAGCGGGAGCGGAGGGAAACTGGATGCTCCTATGGATGATACTTATGCTGTTTTTGGCTTGAGTCAAGCTGATTCAACAACGATGGAGAGTTATATAAAAGAGTATTACGGGGTCATTTTGAAAAGACTTAAGGACATAGGAGTTGATCTAGATATTGAAGAGAAAAAGAAATTTCCGATATAGAAGGTTGCGAAAATATAGTTAATATGTACTATTAAGGAAATCTTATTTTGTGATGTCTGTTAGTCAAATTAAGAACCTTAATAGAAGATTGGAAAATCTATCTAAAGAAGCTTCTTATGAGCTAGATAAGTTATGTGGTAATGAATTATGGAAAAGCATTGGATTTGAAGCTTTTGATGGTTTAGCTGATTCTAATTTAAGAGCTTCTGCGAATTATTATTATGGGCAATTTCAAACTGCTCGAGAGTTGCAAGACATTTTTAGTTAAATATACATTTATTGTTTAATTAAAGACTTTTTAGAATACAATCGATTTGATTATTTAGTGGTGCAAAAAACACATGATTGAAACATCTGGCGTTATTGAGAAAGAGCAAGGCAATGGTTTCTATCTTGTAACTCTTGAACAGCCCGCTGGTCATCAATGCTTGTGTAGGGCAGCAGGAAAATTAACAAAATTCAGAATTAAATTACTTGCGGGAGATAAAGTTCTTGTTGAAATTAGTCCTTACGATTTAACTCGTGGTCGAATTACATATAGAGAAAGAAACGTAGGTCCTGGAGGTGGGAGGCAAGGTGGAAATAGACCAGGAGGACCCAGAAAAAGATAGATATCTAATATTTAATTAATTAGTTTATCTAACGCGGTTTTATATTCACTTCTTGCTTTAACACCTTTCCATTGTCTTTTTAATTCCTTATTCTTAAACAGATGGACCGTTGGAGTTCCTCTTACTTCAGCTTGCTTTGCAATATCTTCGTCTTTTTCAATATCAATTTCAACCCCTATAGCTTCTCCATTTGATTCTTTAAGAACTCTTTGAAGTTGAGGCTTAAGTATGTGACAAGGTCCACAGTTGTTTGATGTATATATTACAAAAAGAGGCTTTTCTGTTTCGTGGTACAGCTTTCTTAATGCATAACTTCCTTTTTGCCATGTTTTGTTGGGATTGAAATTATCCTCGTTACTAATTTCTAAGATTTCTGTTGTTTCAGCCTGAGACGGCTCTAGTTCTTTCCGTTTAATAAGAGTTGCTAGTTTGTTTTTCGCTAGCCATCTTTCAGCAGCTAGAGCTGCTTTGCATCCGCTCCCTGCAGCTGTAATACCTTGACGCCATTCAGAATCAGCAACATCTCCTGCTGCGTAAACACCTTCTAAGGAGGTTTCTGGCCTTCCAGGCTTTGTTAATAAGTAACCTTTTGAGTCAGTGCTTAATTGATTGCTGAATAAATATGTATTGGGAGTATGACCTATTGCATAAAAAAGACCTTTTACTAAAATTTCATCTTCATGACTAGTTTTTTTTCTTTTAACCTTTAATTTTTCAAGCCATTCATTTCCTGAAACATCTAAAAGCTCAGTATCCCAATGAATAGTAACGTTGGAGTTAGCTTTAACTCGATCCGCCATTGCTGCAGAAGCCTTTAATTTGTTTGATCTGACTAATAAATGAACATGACTTCCATATTTGGTTAGGTATTCAGCTTCTTCACAAGCTGAGTCACCTCCTCCTACAACGGCAAGTTCTTCATTTCTGAATTGAGGAGTTGCTCCATCACATATAGCGCAGGCACTAATGCCTTTACTCCAGAATAATTTCTCGTTCTTAATGCCTACTCTATTTGCCCTTGCTCCAGTGGAGATAATTAAAGAATTTGATTTGATTGTTAGACTGGTTGTATTGATAGTAAATGGTCTTTGGCTTAGATCAACTGATATAGCATCTTCTTCAATTAGCTTTGTCCCCCATCTCACCGCTTGAGCTTTTATTAGATCCATTAATGCTGGTCCTTGAACTCCATTGGGAAAACCTGGAAAGTTTTCGACAAATGTAGTTGTCATTAATTGACCACCAGGAATTCCACCTTCTTTAAAGCCAGTAATAAGTAATGGTTGTAGATTTGCCCTTGCGGCATAAATAGCAGCAGTGTATCCAGCTGGCCCAGAGCCTAAAATTACTAAGTTTTCAGTTTTTAATTCTTGGTAATCGTCTTTCATGGCATTTTAAATTAGCCTCATTTACACGATATAAGAAAAAATATTGAATTGATAGCTCTAAAAATTTGATTATTTTCAAATCTAGAATTTATTAAAGTCTAAAGTTCTAGAAGTTCATCAGCGTCAAAAATTTCTTTCTGAAAATTAGGAACTTTTAGGGTTGAGGCTTTTAAACCTTCTGGGTAAGTATTTATACAAGTAATCCATTCGCAGAATTCTTGATTGATAGCGTAACTATCTTCATATCTTTCTACGCTATCAAGTAAAGCTATTCTGCTTGCAGCCCAGCAGCTTGCGATACTGATTCTCTTGTTAAAACAAGTATTCATGATTAATTCCCAACGAAGCCACCTTGACATGCCAAAGGGTTAATAACTTGTGTTTTTTGGTACAAATTATCGTTTTGTCTGGAAAATCAAATTATCGCTTAAGATTTTAGGTTTTCTTAATATTTGTACCCGTTAAATCTAATTAGATAGGTATTGAAGTTAATGATTGATATTGTTTGTTTAATAGGGTTCTTGTAAGTAGATTTAATCCTATTAATAAATTAGATAGATTCTGTATGATTTATCAATAGCTTTTCTACATCATTTATCCCTTCGATTGCTGCATTTCTCGCTATTTCAAAATCACCATTAGCTTCTTCTTCCAATGCTTTTGCAATTTTATTTGTTAGTTCTTCTTTCTTGCCTTCGATCATTACTATTATTTCATTTTCAATTACTTTTCTAACAGCTTTAGATGGTAATTTGTCATCTTTTGCTTCTGCAAATGTTCCTTGTACAAGTTCTTGGATGAATAAGCGATGAACTTCGCTGCTTCTTAAAAAACTTTCAGTAGCATTAATGATTCCTTCCACTAATGCTTCGTCAGGTTCTGATTCTTTATTTGCGAGCTTGAACTCCCAATCAAGATGCTTTCTTTGCCATCCTGAAGAGTGGAGACTTGGCATAACTGTCTGAGAGAAAGTGTCTACAGACATTTCGTAGATTCGTTCTGCTAGGCGTTCGCACCATTCTTTGCCATGACTTTGTAGATTTTTCTGCATCGCTGTTCGAGGTACAGCATGCCCACCGTGATGGCTATGACATACACCATCGGGACATTCGATCGCTGTGAGACTCATTTTTCTTGATCGATAACATTTTCTCATTTCATTCATAGCCAAAAAAAACTATTAGGAAAACCTTTCTTAACTAAAAATGCTGGTATTCAAACGTTTACTCTTCTAATCTTAAATAGGATAATTTTTTTTACTTTGGTTAGTTTCTTAATTCCCAGCGAATCTGCGTTAGGGGAAACACGCGTTTCAGCGACTCCAGAGACAGTTAAAAAGTTTTTGGACTTAGGATGTAAAGTCTTTTTTGAGAAAGGTGCAGGAGAGGCCGCAGGCTTTTTTGACAATTCCTATCAAGATGTTGGCGCTGAATTAGTTGATAAAGAAAAT
The DNA here is from genome assembly GCA_003212625.1 of Prochlorococcus sp. AG-436-J02. Classification (GTDB taxonomy): domain Bacteria; phylum Cyanobacteriota; class Cyanobacteriia; order PCC-6307; family Cyanobiaceae; genus Prochlorococcus_B. The sequence goes on along the minus strand of QCPI01000011.1, from coordinate 894 downwards.
TATGAATTAAAAAAAAATATAGATATTGTGTTGTGTGTGAACCCCCCTAATGAAAGATTTCTTTCAAACTTAAAATCAGGCTCTTTTCTTATTGGTTTATTGGATCCTTACGGAAATAAATTATTAGCAGAAAAATTACAATCTCAAAAAATTTCAGCAATATCTTTGGAATTGCTTCCTCGAATTAGCAGAGCTCAATCCTCAGATGCATTATCGTCTCAAGCAAATATAGCTGGATATAAATCTGTACTTTTAGCTGCAAGTGCTCTCGACCGATATTTCCCAATGTTGATGACTGCTGCCGGTACTATTCAACCTTCAAAAGTTGTTGTTTTAGGTGCTGGAGTGGCAGGACTTCAAGCTATTGCGACTGCAAAAAGATTAGGAGCTGTTGTTTATGTGAGTGATATTCGAGAGGCTGTGAAGGAGCAAGTGGAATCGCTAGGAGCGAGATTTATTGAGCTTCCAAAGATTGATGAAATACCATCTGAGTCAGGCGGATATGCAAAACAAGTTTCTGATGAATTTCTTATTGCACAAAGAAAAGAATTGGCAAAACAATTGTCTGAAGCTGATGTAGCAATTTGTACTGCTCAGGTCCCAGGTAAAAAAGCTCCTAAACTGATTGATGAAAAAATGTTAGATAATATGCGTTCTGGTTCAGTAGTGATTGATCTTGCTGTTCTTAGTGGGGGTAATTGTGCATGTTCAAAACCAGGTGAAACTATTATCAGAAAAGGGGTCAAAATAATTGGCGCATCTAATTTGCCTTGTTCAGTACCAAATCATGCCAGTTCTTTGTATTCGAGAAATTTATTGTCTCTTCTTCAACCAATGATTAAAGAGGGTAAGTTTTTAATTGATAACGATGATGAGCTTATTGCTGGTTCTTTG
>QCPI01000010.1 GCA_003212625.1 Prochlorococcus sp. AG-436-J02 | reverse complement strand
CCAGGCTTCAATAACTAGCAATTGTCCATCATTGAGGCCAAAAACGGGTTGAATTAAGACTTGAAATAAAATCCCAAAACTAATTAAAACTGCAAAAAGCCTGCGCAGTTGCTTAGTCAAAGATTTAACAGATGAAAGCATTGGATTGATCTTTTGCGGCGACCAAGGGGCACATCGAGTAAGATATTTGAAAGTACAGTGCATAAGGGATGGCGAACTCTTCACCGGTTTATGACTGGTTCCAGGAACGTCTTGAGATACAGGACATAGCTGATGACGTCACTTCAAAATACGTTCCTCCACATGTCAACATTTTTTATTGTCTCGGTGGGATAACACTGGTTTGTTTTTTGATTCAATTCGCGACTGGATTCGCGATGACCTTTTATTACAAACCTACAGTAACTGAAGCTTATAGCTCAGTTAGTTATCTGATGACAGACGTTAGCTTTGGTTGGTTGATTAGATCAGTGCATAGATGGAGTGCTTCAATGATGGTACTCATGCTTATTTTGCATGTTTTTCGAGTTTATTTAACTGGTGGATTTAAAAGACCTAGAGAATTGACATGGATAACTGGCGTTGTTATGGCAGTGATAACAGTTGCGTTTGGGGTTACAGGATATTCATTGCCTTGGGATCAAGTTGGGTATTGGGCAGTTAAAATTGTTTCGGGAGTGCCAGCTGCTATTCCAGTTATTGGAGACTTTATGGTTGAACTTCTTAGAGGTGGTGAGAGTGTTGGACAGTCAACTTTGACTAGGTTTTATAGTCTCCATACCTTTGTTATGCCTTGGTTATTAGCAGTCTTTATGCTGATGCATTTCCTAATGATTAGAAAGCAAGGAATCTCTGGTCCTTTATAGTTTGGTAATTATTTTTAAAACCCTACTTATTTACTAAAATTGTTCTAAAATCATGTCTACTCTTAAGAAACCAGACTTATCTGATACAAAACTAAGAGCCAAACTTGCTAAAGGAATGGGACATAATTATTACGGAGAACCAGCTTGGCCAAATGACCTTTTATATATTTTCCCGGTAGTAATTCTTGGAACAATTGCTTGTGTTGTTGGTTTAGCAGTTTTAGATCCTGCATTCCTTGGGGATAAAGCAAATCCTTTTGCAACTCCTTTGGAGATTCTTCCTGAATGGTATCTATACCCAGTTTTTCAAATATTACGTGTTGTCCCTAATAAGTTACTTGGTATTGCGCTGCAGACTTTAATTCCGCTTGGCTTAATGATTCTTCCTTTTATTGAAAACGTAAATAAATTTGCTAACCCTTTTAGAAGACCAGTTGCAATGTCATTATTTTTATTTGGAACGGTTCTGACAATGTATCTAGGAATAGGAGCATGCTTACCTATCGATAAATCGCTTACATTAGGTCTTTTCTAGTTGTTCTCTTCTAAATTCAGCATCAATACATCATTAGGCTCAGCTCTTAATAGGTGATGAAGTAATAAAAATCCAACAATAGTCCAAGTCTGATAAGTCCTAGATTGTTGACCTACCCATGTTCCAGTTGGGCCATCAAAATATTCTGCCCACTTTTGTCTGGGGAGTTGATTTAATTGACTCCAATAACATTCTTCTATAAGTGCTCTCATTTGCCCCATTAATAAAACATCGGCTTTTGGGTAACGTTTCTCATGAAGCAAGATAGAAGCACCAAAAAACCATAAAAGGCTCGGCCAATGACCTCCATTGTGATAACTCCATGGCCAGTTTTTTGGATCTGAACCGGTTTTGTTTTGCCATTCCTCGACATCCATAGGGGGATGACATATTCTCATTGGCATTTGAGCCATAAGGTGTTCACGATTATGTAGTACAAGACGAAATAATGCTCTTTGCTGAGGTGCCGTTAATACTCCAAACATGCATGCTAATGAATTACCTAAGCTATAAAAACGAAAATCTGGTCTACCAGTTCTTATATTCCCAATAAGATATCCACCTCTATTCTCTAGCCAGTCTTGTAGCCATGAAGGGACTACTTGGGGCTGTACATTGAATTCATTTTGATGTTGATCTTCTCCATATTGCTCAGTAGGTCTTCTCCTAAGTACTTGCATTGTTTTACTTGTGACCCAATAGTGCTTTAAAAGAAATTGACGAAGGTCTTGTACCCACTGACGGGTTAAAACAAGTCTCTGATCAAGTAATCGACTTTTTTGATGCTTTCTGCTTAATTCCATTAGTTGAATGCAACTTTTTAGACATGCATGCAACAAGACCTCTACCTCTAGAGGAGCGCCCCAAACATCCATAGGACGATCGATCATAAATGAGCAATCTGGTACGAATAAAACTGGATTACCCTCGAAAGTTGGATGAAGAACTAAATCAAGTAAAAGTTGAATACCTCTTTGAACCTGTTGACTAGTCCCAAAACTTTGATCGCCACTCTTCCTTACATAGAGCCAACAAAGTATTGGCCACCATAAACTTGCATCAGCAGAAGTAATTCTTCCGATAGATCTCTGACCATAATCTGCTATTAATTTTCCTTTTTCTTCAACAAAGCTGGTTGGAAATACTCCTCGTGTTTGATAGGTTGTGCTTTGTAAATCAAGACTTACTGTCAAGAATTTTTTGACTATGTCAAATCTTTTTTGAGTTAAGAGATAAATCATGACTGGGACATTATCCCTTAAAAAAATCTCTCCATAATTAAGAGCATCGTTTTTCGTTGGATGTTCTAACGCTGCAACGCTACCTGCAACATTGCCAGAAATTTCAATTAGAGTTTTTTCAAAATGCTCTTTAGCTCTTGCAACAACTTTGTCCTCATTAGAGTTAGGGCGTACTCTTTGGTGCTGTTGGCTAAAACGTGCGGGCATTAAGATAATCTGATGCCATCGCTAAAAGCTAGTTATGGCTTACTCCTTTGATATGGATAGTAAGAGGTAAAACATTTCATTTGCAACTTTGTTGCATCTAAGTACGTTTAGGGTCTACAATATTTTTCTGCGCAGAAGTAAATCTGAAGCGTACTCACAAGGCGAAATCACGAAAGTTTTTTTGTTAAGTGGGAGTTTTACAACATTTAAGGACTAACCCCCTCGTTGTTGTAGGCTGAAAAACGGTCGAAAGATCGAACAATGTTTTGGCTTCTTTTGTCAAAACAGAACCTAGACAACTTAAAAGTTTAGGAACTGACGCTTTTATCGCGTCTGGTTCATATATGAATCGGATGTATTTGCGATAAAGGTGTGAGGTCCCGTCAAAAGAAATTAGTTGTTCAATTTTGTAGCAATGTTAAATATGAGTTTCACGGCTCTATTGAATATACGCTTTACAGGAGAAAACAACGACGGATCTGAGATCCGGGAAAGTCACGAAGATAAAACTAAGTGCACTCTTTAGAACCCTTGTTAAAAACAAGGTGGCAACAATCACAATCAGTACGCCAGTGCTGTAATTAGTGGGAGAAGCAAATCAGACTGAGTAGAATTCATTTTTACAATAGGGCCTGACTACAACGGAGAGTTTGATCCTGGCTCAGGATGAACGCTGGCGGCGTGCTTAACACATGCAAGTCGAACGAACCTTCGGGTTAGTGGCGGACGGGTGAGTAACGCGTGGGAATCTGCCCTCAGGAGGGGGATAACGGTTGGAAACGACCGCTAATACCCCATATGCCGAGAGGTGAAATGAATTTCGCCTGAGGATGAGCCCGCGTCTGATTAGCTTGTTGGTGAGGTAATGGCTCACCAAGGCTTCGATCAGTAGCTGGTCTGAGAGGATGATCAGCCACACTGGGACTGAGACACGGCCCAGACTCCTACGGGAGGCAGCAGTGGGGAATTTTCCGCAATGGGCGAAAGCCTGACGGAGCAACGCCGCGTGAGGGACGAAGGCCTCTGGGCTGTAAACCTCTTTTCTCAAGGAAGAAGATATGACGGTACTTGAGGAATAAGCCACGGCTAATTCCGTGCCAGCAGCCGCGGTAATACGGGAGTGGCAAGCGTTATCCGGAATTATTGGGCGTAAAGCGTCCGCAGGCGGCCTTTCAAGTCTGCTGTTAAAGCGTGGAGCTTAACTCCATCATGGCAGTGGAAACTGATAGGCTTGAGTATGGTAGGGGCAGAGGGAATTCCCGGTGTAGCGGTGAAATGCGTAGATATCGGGAAGAACACCAGTGGCGAAGGCGCTCTGCTGGGCCATAACTGACGCTCATGGACGAAAGCCAGGGGAGCGAAAGGGATTAGATACCCCTGTAGTCCTGGCCGTAAACGATGAACACTAGGTGTCGGGGGAATCGACCCCTTCGGTGTCGTAGCTAACGCGTTAAGTGTTCCGCCTGGGGAGTACGCACGCAAGTGTGAAACTCAAAGGAATTGACGGGGGCCCGCACAAGCGGTGGAGTATGTGGTTTAATTCGATGCAACGCGAAGAACCTTACCAGGGTTTGACATCCTGCGAACCTTTAAGAAATTAGAGGGTGCCTTCGGGAACGCAGTGACAGGTGGTGCATGGCTGTCGTCAGCTCGTGTCGTGAGATGTTGGGTTAAGTCCCGCAACGAGCGCAACCCACGTTTTTAGTTGCCAGCATTTAGTTGGGCACTCTAGAAAGACCGCCGGTGATAAACCGGAGGAAGGTGTGGATGACGTCAAGTCATCATGCCCCTTACATCCTGGGCTACACACGTACTACAATGCTACGGACAAAGGGCAGCAAACTCGCGAGAGCTAGCAAATCCCATAAACCGTGGCTCAGTTCAGATCGTAGGCTGCAACTCGCCTACGTGAAGTAGGAATCGCTAGTAATCGCAGGTCAGCATACTGCGGTGAATACGTTCCCGGGCCTTGTACACACCGCCCGTCACACCATGGAAGTTGGCCATGCCCGAAGTCGTTACTTTAACCCTTGTGGAGAAGGACGCCGAAGGTGGGGCTGATGACTGGGGTGAAGTCGTAACAAGGTAGCCGTACCGGAAGGTGCGGCTGGATCACCTCCTAACAGGGAGACAAACAATTGATTGTGATGTCTAGGTAATTTATTCTTAGGCCGCAATCCTGTCACCTTAGGTCGATCGGTACCTCAGATTTATGAATTAATTGTATAAATTAATCTCTGAATTTCAGTTCCTAAACTTGTCTAGGTCACACCCAACAAGGGTTTCTCCTGGGCCATTAGCTCAGGTGGTTAGAGCGCACCCCTGATAAGGGTGAGGTCCCTGGTTCAAGTCCAGGATGGCCCATTCGTTGTTGGGGGTATAGCTCAGTTGGTAGAGCGCCTGCTTTGCAAGCAGGATGTCAGCGGTTCGAGTCCGCTTACCTCCACTGAAAACTACCCTGATAACTAAATTTCAGGAGAAAATTTGTGAATGTGACTTAGAATTGTCTATTTGAAAAGGACCTAGCTTCTTATCATCTTCTTATAGTTGATAAAATGCTGGGCTCCCATGGAATTATCCATGAGAATTCAGTAGAACCTTGAAAACTGCATAGATTGAAAGAATAAAGCATCTCATGGATGCATAGTTCTGTATTGATTTCTTAGCTTCAAAACTAAATTATCAATCTACAGAATTCATGTTTAATTCTTGAGTAATAGCCGAGCACAATTGATTTTGTGATTGTATTTAAGGTCAAGCTACAAAGGGCTCATGGCGGATACCTTGGCACGCAGAGGCGATGAAGGACGTGGTTACCTGCGATATGTCTCGGGGAGCTGGATACACGCTTTGATCCGGGAATTTCCGAATGGGGCAACCCTTAGAACGGCCAGCTGAATATATAGGCTGGCACGAGCCAACCCAGCGAACTGAAACATCTTAGTAGCTGGAGGAAAGGAAAGTAAATAACGACTCCCTAAGTAGCGGCGAGCGAACGGGGAATAGCCCAAACCGATAGTTTCGACTATCGGGGTTGTGGGACAGCAATGTGGACTAACAAACCTAGAAGAAGCGCTTGAATGGCGCGCCATAGAGGGTGAAAGCCCCGTAATCGAAAGGGGAGTTAGCCTAGCTGTATCCCGAGTAGCACGGAGCACGTGGAATTCCGTGTGAATCTACGAGGACCACCTCGTAAGGCTAAGTACTCCTGTGTGACCGATAGTGAAACAGTACCGTGAGGGAAAGGTGAAAAGAACCCCGGGAGGGGAGTGAAATAGAACATGAAACCATGAGCCTACAAGCAATGGGAGCCCGACTTATCGGGTGACCGTGTGCCTGTTGAAGAATGAGCCGGCGACTTATAGGCACTGGCGGGTTAAACCGAAAATGGTGGAGCCATAGCGAAAGCGAGTCTGAATAGGGCGTTTTGTCAGTGTTTATAGACCCGAACCCTGGTGATCTAACCATGGCCAGGATGAAGCTTGGGTGATACCAAGTGGAGGTCCCAACCGACTGACGTTGAAAAGTCACCGGATGAGCTGTGGTTAGGGGTGAAATGCCAATCGAACCAGGAGCTAGCTGGTTCTCCCCGAAATACGTTGAGGCGTAGCGTCTAGTGCTCCAGCAGGGGGGTAAAGCGACCATTTCGGTGCGGGCTGCGAGAGCGGTACCAAATCGTGATGAACTCTGAATACCCTGTGTGTAACTAGGCAGTCAGACTGTGGGGGATAAGCTCCATAGTCGAAAGGGAAACAGCCCAGACCGCCAGCTAAGGTCCCAAAATCAACACTAAGTGATAAAGGAGGTGGGATTGCCCAGACAACCAGGAGGTTTGCTTAGAAGCAGCCATCCTCAAAGGAGTGCGTAATAGCCCACTGGTCGAGCGATCCTGCGCCGAAAATGAACGGGGCTAAGTGTTGTACCGAAGCTGCGGATTTAATTTTTAAATGGTAGGGGAGCGTTCTATGTGGGGTGAAGCGTTAGCGTAAGCGGGCGTGGACTGCATAGAAGTGAGAATGTCGGCTTGAGTAGCGAAAACATGGGTGAGAATCCCATGCCCCGAAACCCTAAGGGTTCCTCCGGCAGGCTCGTCCGCGGAGGGTTAGTCTGGTCCTAAGGTCAGGCCGAAAGGCGTAGTCGATGGATAACAGGTCAACATTCCTGTACCAGTTATGTTTTGGGAAGGGGGACGGAGAAGGCTAGCCAATCCAGATGTTGGTTACTGGTTCAAGCGTTCGAGGCTTTGAGGAATGGAGAAAACGTTCTGAGCTGAGGCGTGAGTACGAGCTGCTACGGCAGCGAAGTTGGTGATGTCATGCTTCCAAGAAAATCCCTATACCCGTTAAGGCATAACTGCCAGTACCCGAAACCGACACAGGTGGGGTGGTAGAGAATACCGAGGGGCGCGAGATAACTCTCTCTAAGGAACTCGGCAAAATGGTCCCGTAACTTCGGGAGAAGGGATGCCAGCGCAAGCTGGTCGCAGTGAAGAGGCCCAGGCGACTGTTTACCAAAAACACAGGTCTCCGCTAAGTCGCAAGACGATGTATGGGGGCTGACACCTGCCCAGTGCCGGAAGGTTAAGGAAGCCGGTTAGCGTAAGCGAAGCTAGTGACTGAAGCCCCGGTGAACGGCGGCCGTAACTATAACGGTCCTAAGGTAGCGAAATTCCTTGTCGGGTAAGTTCCGACCCGCACGAAAGGTGTAACGATCTGGGCGCTGTCTCGGAGAGAGGCTCGGCGAAATAGAATTGTCTGTGAAGATGCGGACTACATACACCCGGACAGAAAGACCCTATGAAGCTTTACTGCAGGTTGGTATTGTTCTCGGGCTCTGAATGCGCAGGATAGGTGGGAGACATTGATGTAGTGCTTTTGGGTGCTACTGAGTCAACGGTGAGATACCACTCTTTCAGAGCTAGAGATCTAACGTTTACCCGTTATCCGGGAAACGGACAGTATCTGCTGGGCAGTTTGACTGGGGCGGTCGCCTCCTAAAAGGTAACGGAGGCGCACAAAGGTTTCCTCAGGCTGGTTGGAAATCAGTCGTCGAGTGCAAAAGCAGAAGGAAGCTTGACTGTGAGACCTACAAGTCGAACAGGGACGAAAGTCGGTTTTAGTGATCCGACGGTTCTGAGTGGAAGGGCCGTCGCTCAACGGATAAAAGTTACTCTAGGGATAACAGGCTGATCTCCCCCAAGAGTTCACATCGACGGGGAGGTTTGGCACCTCGATGTCGGCTCATCGCAACCTGGGGCTGAAGTCGGTCCCAAGGGTTGGGCTGTTCGCCCATTAAAGCGGTACGCGAGCTGGGTTCAGAACGTCGTGAGACAGTTCGGTCCATATCCGGTGTATGCGCAGGAATATTGAGAGGATTTCTCCCTAGTACGAGAGGACCGGGAGGAACGCACCTCTGGTGTGCCAGTTATCGTGCCAACGGTAAACGCTGGGTAGCCATGTGCGGAGTGGATAACCGCTGAAAGCATCTAAGTGGGAAGCCCACCTCAAGATGAGTATTCCCATGGTTTAAACCAGTAAGATCACGGGAAGAACACCCGTTGATAGGCTCTACGTGGAAGTCTGGTAACAGATGCAGCGGAGGAGTACTAATAGATCGAGGGCTTGACCTTCTTTTGCTTTTATTCAAATTATTGCTTTATTCGATTAAATTATTTTTTAATACCATCTATGCAGTTTTCAGGGTTCATATCTAACACTATCCTGGTGTTCATGGCGATGTGGAACCACTCCGATCCATCTCGAACTCGGTTGTGAAACGCATAAGCGGCGACGATATTTGGGGGGTAGCCCCCTGAGAAAATAGCTCAATGCCAGGTAAAAAATTTTAAAAGGGCCCTTTTGGGCCCTTTTTGATTATTAATTATTTTTGGCAATTAGGACACCAATGTGTGCTTCTACCACAGATTTTTTCCCGTAATATTTTTGTTTCACATTTTCTACAACGTTTACCTCCTCTTCTATATACCCAGGCTTGCCCTCCATAATTACCATTTATTCCCTCTAAATCTCTAAAATCACTAAAAGTAGTACCTCCTTCTCCAATACTTATTTTTAAAATTTTCAAAAGACTACGGCAAAGTCGATTTAAATCATCTTTTTTTAAATTCCTGCTTTCAGTTTTCGGATTAATACCTGCATCAAATAATGTTTCATCTGCGTATATATTCCCTATTCCAGCCACAGTTGATTGATCTAATAAAGCAGATTTAATTGAGCGTTTTTTATGCTTCAAATATTTTTCTAAATAACAACTATTAAAATCTTGGCTAAATGGCTCTGGGCCTAGCCTTTTTATGCCAGAGACTATATCTTTGATTGACTTTTTATATGGTACATACCACATTTGCCCAAAATTTCTTATATCTATAAAACGAAGTTCTTTTCCGCTTTTTTCGAAGAATCTTACCCTTGTATGCGTACATGGGAGTGTTTGTTTATTAATTAATTTAAATTGACCTGTCATTCTAAGATGAACAACTAAAAAACCTTTACTATTTTTATTTATCGTGTTAAGTGAGCCTATTAAATATTTACCTCTTCTCTCCCAATTGCCTAAATAACTATTCTCAATATTTTGTATGAAAGTTTTAGAACCACCAATACTTGCTATTGATCTTTCTTTTAATACATCTATTTTTGTGATATAAAAATTATTCAGAAGTTTTTCAAGTCCCTTCCTAACTGTCTCAACTTCAGGTAATTCTGGCAAAAGTAATATTTCTGTTAACTTGCTGCAGCCTCTAATTCAGTTGTTGAAAACTGACTAGTATTTGCGCCACCATCAACACCGCTAAATGCTTTAAAATCGCATTTCTCGAATTTAACAGTAACTGGGTACCTCATGGCTGGAGATTTATCGATAGATACTATTTCTCCAATTTGATTGAACCAGTATGATTCTTGACGCAAGATGCGAACCTTGTCTTTTCTAGCAAAGCTCATCTGACTTACCTAAGTAATTTAATTATTATTATCTATCAGAATAGGAGATATTTTATATATGTGTCACAGACTGTCGCTGGTATTTTGATAAAAGGTAGATCGCTTTAGCAGATTTTTACTTTCAAACAAAAATAATTCATATTGTCTTTCGGGTGAATTTTCAATTAGCTTTGAAGTGTTGAACCTTTAAAAATTTTATTTTTTGTGATATCAAAGCCATCTTTAGATCCTTCTTCTCTTAGTTTTGATTTACCAGATCCCGAGCAAGATGACTTAAGCAACCTTGATTTCATAAAGAGACTAGAGGATGCATGGTCAATATGTGAGCAATTTGATTTGCAAACAGAAATTTGGCGAGGAAGGATTCTACGCGTTGTTAGAGATAGAGAAAAGAAAGGAGGAGGTGGAAGAGGTACTGGTTTTTTGCAGTGGTTAAGAGAGATGGAAATTAGTAAAAGCAAAGCATATTCTCTTATTCAATTAGCTGATTCCTCAGATAATCTTGTGATGGATGGAATTCTTGAAGAATCAAGTGTAAATAATTTTTCTAAAAGAGCTTTTATAGAAACAGCCCAAGCTGAGCCTGAGATTCAATATATGATTTCTGAGGCGGCTAATGATGGGAAGGACATAACGAGAAGGCAGGTGAAGAGTTTGACTGATGAATTTATGGCGGCAACCAGTTCTCTTTTGCCTGATGAAATAAAAGAGAAAACACAATCAAATTTATTGCCAGCAAAGTTTGTTGCCCCATTAGTAAGAGAACTATCGAAATTATCACCTATTCAGCAAGAAGAAATTTGCGAAACATTAAGAGAAAATCCTGAAATTGATTCAGTAAAAGATATGACTAATACTGCAAAATGGATTGGTAAGTCTTTAGATGCTTGTTTAGCATTAAGAACTTTTCAAAATAAGAATTTAGACTTAGATAAAGCTACTAAAGAAGCTTTTAGGTTGGATTCTTTAGGATTGCTTTCAGATGCTTTTGGACAAGCAAAAAATATAGAAAGTTCAATTTTAAAGTTTCATTCTGCTTGGAAAAAATTAGAAGGTTTGCAAGAGAGATTATGGGTCGAGTCTGGCAGTAGTACGCCTCATTTAAGACAGCTTTTAGATACACTCCAAACGCTAACAGGTTCAACAATAAGAGTTTCTCTTGGAGAACTTTCAGGAGGGAAGAAATTGAGATTACAACTTGTTGAAGAAGATTCTGAAAGATTGGAACCCCCATCTTTTGATGTGAATAAATAATTTAAATTTCAAAATTCTGATAACAAAAATCATTAATTAGTTTAAATTCAAAATCATTTATTGGAAAGTACCAGCTAGTCCAATATGAATTATTTAATGTATTCTTCAATGCTCTTTTTTCGCAGCTAATAGCTAAGTAGAATAATTTATTTTTTTTATTTTTTGCTTGAGTTAAATAATTGCCATCTAGATATCTCCAGTCTGACCAGTTTATGATTAATGATTCATATTTTAACCATTTCGAAGGTTTACTCTCTCTTATTTTTAATTTAGTATTAGGATTAACTTTTATTGGATCATTCAATTTGTTTAAAGTAACAATCTCTTCTTTTGAAACTTTGTGAATCTTTGCTATTTCTCCAATTTTTTCGACTTTAGATGTTTGATGATACAAAACTTTTTTACTTGCTAATTTATTTTTTGTTTGCTTAGCTCCATTTGGGAGCGAAATGATTTGATTTGCTTTGAGAAAAGAAGAATCATCTAAATTATTAATAGAAAGAATATCTTTTAAATCTACATTGTAAGCTCTTGCGATTTTGTAAAGAGTATCACCTTCTACAATTGTATAAGTAAGAAGATCATCATTATTTATAGGTATTATTATAACCTCACCTGCCAAGTTTCTATTAGCATCATTAAAATTATTTTTATGCATTAATTCCTTTAAGGGGATACCATATTGCTTGGATAACTTAATAAGTGTATCGTTATTCCTTGCAATTATTTTTGTTTCTGCTTTGACTTGTAAAATAAAAATTAATAAGAAAAAAATTATACTATTAATATAAAAAAAATTCGGAATAATTTTCATCTTTTAGATGCTCTCCTATATAAAATAAGAATCTATTCTGCAGGTATTAAATTTATATTAACCTATTAATTTTTTAAGTAAAGATAAATCCAACTTATATGGAGGGTATCTGAAATTTAGATCTAGCCAAAAAGGTCTTTTTAGGACTGATTTGTAATGAGTAAAGTTATCAAACCCTGCTTTACCGTGGTATTTCCCCATGCCACTTGATCCGACTCCACCAAATGGAAGTTCTGGAATTCCTGCTTGTAACACGACATCATTCAGGCAAACTCCTCCTGAAGAGGTCATTGAAATAATTTTTTCTTGTTCTTTCTCATTACCTCCAAAAAGATATAGTGCAAGTGGCTTTGGTAAAGATTTTAGATCCGAAATCGCTTCGTCAAGATTTTTAATACATAAAATAGGAAGTAAAGGACCAAATAGTTCTTCTTGCATTAATTGGTCTTCTCGAGTTTCGATTTTGATAAGCGTAGGGCTAATTCTTTTTTCTGATTCATTGCACTCTCCTCCATATAATATTTGACCATTCTTTTTGGCTTGTTGTAGTAAATTTTTGAGTCTATTAAATTGGTGTTTATTTATGATGCTACCAAGATGTTTTGAATCTAAGGGAGTATTTCCATAAAAATCACTTATAGATTTTGTTAAATAAGAAATTAAAGAATTAAAAAGTTTGTGCTCAACAAGTAAATGATCTGGTGCAATACAAGTTTGGCCTGCGTTTAGACTTTTCCCCCAAATAATTCTCCTAGCAGTTATTTCTAGATTTGCACCATGAATAACAATAGCTGGGCTTTTGCCTCCAAGCTCTAAAGTTACTGGAGTAAGGTTTTTTGCAGCAGCTTCCATTACTTTTTTACCTATATGTTCTCCACCTGTAAAAAATACGTGATCAAATTGTTGAGTCATCAAATCAGCAGCAATATCTCCATCTCCTTCGATAACTTGCGTGATAGTTGGTTGAAAATATTTTTCTATGAGCTTTTTTATGAGACTTGATACATGAGGCGCATGTTCTGATGGCTTTAGAACAGCAGTGTTCCCTGCGGCGAAAGCTCCTACAAGTGGTTGAAGGGTAAGCGAAAAAGGATAATTCCATGGCCCAATGATTAGGATGCAACCTAAAGGATCTGGTTGCAAAAGTGCTTGGGCAGGTTTTAGAGAGAAAGGAACATTGATTTGTTTAGGTTTCATCCACTTGGATAAATTTTTCTGTGCGAGTTTTATTTCTTGTTTGATAGCAATAATCTCAAAGAATGCCTCGGTCGGAGGCTTTCTTAAATCCTCACTCAAAGCATGTAAGATCTGTTCTTGATGATTTTCTAATAAATTGGATAAAATATTAAGCTGTTCCCTTCTCCATTTCTCTTCTCTTGTTTCCCCTGATAAGACTAATTCTTTTAATTGTAAAAGTTCAGAATTTTTAAATGACAATTTTTTCCCCATTTCTTATTCTTATAACAAGATAAATCATCTATTGTCCTCAAAGTTCGATGAATAGAACTTCTAAGTAGTTTGACTTAATTTTAACTTATAAATCTCCCATAGAAGAGGTGCTTTATCTACTTATGGTTAATAAGATTTATGTTAATAAAACTAATGTTCTTGTCATTACTTTAATAAAAAAGCAAAGAAGGATTTTTGAGTATTATCTACGAGTTACGTTTCTTGGATATTAGGCATAAAATGTCATTCCTACGCCAGTAATATATTGATTAATTATTTGAGTATTATTTTTGCTTTCTCTTTGGCTTTTATTGGAGTTGCAGAAATAATGTATTGGTTATACAAAAAAGAGTATCTTAAGGCAAAAGCAAAATACCTAAGAGAATTAATTGACCAAAAAAATGATGTAAGTAGTCAAAATGAACCTTTTTATACATGTGTCTATGAGAAATGGAACTCTGGAGAAATGCCATTATCTGAGGCAAATGCATTGTGCAGCTTAAAGTTTGAACAGAATTAGTGATTTAGAGATCAATTTTATAAATAAGTTCATAGTATGATTTTTATGCTAATTAAGATTTTATTTGAAAAGAATATTTTATGAATATTAAGCTTATCAGCAGTCAAGTTTTTCGTTCTCTAGTCTTATTTTTTTTAATTTTGATTATAACGATTAGTTTTATTTTTTTTGATGCGAATATAATTAGAGATTTCTTTTTTAATCTTGTAAGTAGATTTGATACAAATAAATTTTTTAGTCTAATACTAATAATTTTCTTGTTTTTATTAAGGTCCGTTAGCATTATTATTCCAGTATTGCCTGGGACAATATTCTCAGTAGCCTCAGGCTTTCAGTTTGGCTTTGCTCAAGGATTGTTTATTATCTTTAGCGCAGATTTTCTATCTTGTTCAATATCATTTTTATTGGCTAGAAAATTAGGAAGAAATTATATTAGAAACCTATTGGGTTCAAGACAAATGAAAAGAGTGGAGAGCCTTAGTAAAGATTATTTAGAAAAGAATTATTTTCTTATGACAGCTTTATTGATGTCAGGTTTCTTTGATTTTGTTTGTTATGCAATTGGGCTAACAAAAATAACATGGAAAAGATTTATGCCTGCTTTAATTTTTAGTATCATAATCTCTGACGCACCTTTTGTTGCTAGTGGCTTTGCTGCAAGAAAAATAAAAGACATTGGCCTGAAAAATTTTTTACAGAAAATATTAAATGGAGAATTAGATATGATAAATGGAAATTATCTTTTATTATTTATAATTTCTTTTGTATTAATATTTATATTGGCGATGATAAATATATATTTATCAAAAAGATCTAAAATTATTAATTGATTTATTTCTCTACAAAAAAAACCCTTAATAAAAAGGGCTTTTAATAAATAGAGGTTTTTTATTAGCTTTGGTAAGACTTACCACGATAAGTAAGTTGTACATGCTGTTTTTCTACAACTGCTTTGTGCTGGTTGTACTTAAGGCCTCTGTAAGTTAAAGACATCTGTCGTCTCCGAAATATGCTCAAGTCCCCGTTCCTTGGCTTGAGTCAAACTGCGGCTCATTTTTGATGAGTTGAACGTTTTTTTAGTAGCGCTTGCTACAAAATAATTATAAGCATAACGAGCTGTCTTTGATGTTCGTCATGTTACATAGAAAAATAATACACCTTCTGAAGGTTTTTTAACTGAAGCTATTTTGAATATTTGTTCAACATCTTTAAATTAATTTTATTCTTAAGCACTAATTAGCGGCATTTGTATTAATAGAGCTTACAGTTCACATTCTTACCTCAAGTTTTTAATTTATTGGGTATTAACTTTCTTTTGTAAGAAGATTATTTGATTTTTAAAGATGTGATAGTTTATATCTTTAATTACTACCAATTATTTATCTTTCTGAGCCTTTGAAGTAATTCCTTAAAGGAGTTTAAGATAATCTAATATTGGGAAAAAGAATAACTTACTTAAAGATCCAAAAAAAAATAATGAGCTTATGAGGAGGTTTTGTTTACTAAATTTATCAAGTTATATTATATAGCAATGTATGTAAATGGTACAATCACTTGTACCAAACTAAAGATTAGAACTAATATAATTATTAGCATTATTGAAGTTAGTAGGGCTGCCTGTAAAGGCGTGCAATCTTTCCATATAGACCAGAAAATCTTATTAAGCAATCTAAGAAAATTCATTATGCTAATTTTTTTATTAACCCAAGATCAGTAAGAAGATATTCTAAAGGAGAAATTGAGCAAAACATAAGACCATCAATAAGATCGAAACATGTTGGATCTCCGCTTAAATTTAATGATGAATTAGCTAATATATCAACTCCACTTGGATGCAATATATCTAGTAATTGCCCAAGAATTGATTCATCTTCAACTATTTGAATTCTTGCAGTTCCATCGATATGTGTGGTAGGAAAATTATTAGCTTTAGGATCACGGCATTTACATGTTGCAGTCATAGAAAAATAACTTTGGTACAATTCGGATTTTATTTCATAATATTTTTCAGCAGTAATCCTTTTCATTGCTGGTGCGGTAGGCCTAAAGGGACTCCTGTTTTTTATAACTGTATTTAAATAATTAACTGATTTTAAATTCATTCCATCACATATTAACGATCTATTCCCAAGTGCTCTTGGTCCAGTTTCACTATTTGATATGACTGTACCGATTACTTTCCCTTTATGAATTAGCTCAGAACAAAGTTTTAATGATTCAAATTTGTTTTCACTAATAATACTAAAACTCTCATTAATGATTTTTTTTACCTTATCTTTTTCATCATCTATACTGAAGGCTGTAGGGAATAGGCTTGGTTTTTTTATCGACAAATTAGTGGGATAAGATTTTATAAATCCATACAGGGCGGAACCTATGGCCGCCCCAGAATCACCTGGACTAGGAGGTAAGATAATATCTTTTGTGAAATTTAAATCTGCTAATGTATTTAGTGCCGCCGAATTAAGAGCTACTCCGCCTGAAAAGAGAAAAGAGTTGGAATTTGTAATTCTGTAAGCATAGGAAAATATTTTAGAGAGAATGACATTTGTAATATCTTGTGCTCCTCGTGCTATATCTGCAAACTTCTGGAAGTCTTTATCTCCTGGTTGTAATTTTTTAAATGGATTCCTAGGCTCACCAAGTAATTTTATCAATTCCTTACTAAAAGAATCACTTATACTTATGTGATAACTAAAGTAATCTAAATTTACTACAATATTATTTTTAACATCATCCCACTTTATTAAATTGAAGACTATCTTTGCAAGCTTACTATTGGAATTACCAAAAGAAGATAATCCCATAACTTTGTATTCCCCTTCGTTTACATTGAATCCTAAAAAATCTGTGATGCTTGAATAGAACAGTCCTAGAGAATGTGGGTAATCACTTGACCATAATTCCTTTATATCATGCATATCTTTTATATAACTGATGGAAGCTGTACTCCTGTCTCCGAAACCGTCAACTACTATTGAACATAAATCTTTTTGTTTCCTCGAGTATGGTAAGGCTGTAAGAGTATGGGCTAAATGATGATCTATATAAGATAGTTTTTTTTCCAAGCCAGGTGCAAATTTTGCTAAATCTGTAAAACAGCTGATTGATGAATTATCGAAGTTTCTTAATTGATGAGATATAAAAGATAGACTCTTAGGTAAATAAGAAGATGCAGTTTTTAGTGGAGTTAAAAATGCAGTTAGTGGCTTTTCGTAGAAAACTATATGAGATATTAGATCTTTTTTAATATGGTTTTTTTTTATGATTTTACTTAGTGCTCTTTTAGGAAATGATTTGTCCCCTTTTATTCTACTTAACGACTCTTCTTTACAATAATCTATTAAGATTCCTTCATTATTTATTAAAGCCACCGCAGACTCATGATTATAACCAGATATACCTATAAACATTTGGCTTAAAACATAGACCTTGAAGATATATTCATTAAATTAGCATTTGTTCTGTGAAAGTATTTAACATTTAAATGATTTAATAAAAGCGCAGCAAAAAAAGAAAGAAATATATATATAGGATTAAAAACCTTGTCTAGGAATTTAATATTTTTGTAATAAATAATCCTTGTTTTATTTTTTATTATTTCTCTTAATTTATAACATTTTAGTTGCCATGGCTGAAGAGTTGGATAATATCTCAAAAAATATTCCTTGGCCATTCCATGATGCCTGAGCTCGTCTGTCATTATATCTGATACTTTGATATAATCTCCTGAATTTATTTCTAACAGTTTTAATATTTTTGAAAAAGAATCTTTTGCAAGTAATTCATTGGTATAAACGTATGCAATGAAATCCTTAAGCTTCATAGTTTCTATTAGAAATCCCTTTTTAGATACGTAGCCTTTCTTCAATAAACCTATGCTACTAAAACGATATGATCTTGCTATGTCTGGAGGAAGACGATTGGCCCTTTTTGCTAGAAGACTTTGAAATGTTTTTGAATGATTGTACTCATCTTTTGCATGATGAAAATATCCATTAACATGACTACTTTTGGTCGCATTTTTTGAAGTAGCTAGCATTTCCAAGGCTGATCCATGCTCTGCATGCAGGGTCTCATGAAGGATTTCTATTATCTTTTCTTCGCGCATTTGAGCGAAATTCAAAAAATATATATAGTTTAAATATTACTATATTATTTGTAAAATGCGCAAAGTTTGTTGCTATACTTAATTAGGATATTGTGATTTCAAATAAACTAGATGGCAAGTATTAAGGATTTTAAGAAGATTTTTGTTTACACATCCTTGATAACTCCCTTGCTACTAATAGGGCTTGAAATTACCACCAGGGTATTCATTCTTATTGTTGAAAATAACCAAGTTAATTTGCCAAATATATCTACTAATATGAAATCACTTAATAAGAAAACAAGTTTTGACATGATTACAGGTTGGAGGCATAATTGTAATCAGAAATTTCTAAATAAAGATTTTCCAGATGATGTCGTTTGCAATAGGCATGGGTTAGTTAAGACTCCTTTCTCTTCTATTGATAGGAAGCCAAGTGCATTCGGTATTTTGTTATTAGGCAATAGTGTCGCGATGGGAGAAGGTTTGTATAGCAGAAACAATGCAGATACATTCGCTAGTCAATTAGAATATAATCTTAGGAAAGAATATGATAATATTGATTTAATAAATGCTGCATATTCAGGTTTTAATAGTTGGCAGGAGCATGCAGAAACTACTAGATATTTAAATTCAAGTTTTTTATATCATGATCTACCTGACATAAATCTAATTGTTAGTTTTGGAGGGATTCAAGATTTTTGGGGCTTCCTTAAGCTTCTAGTAAACCCAGAATATTTAAGTGATTCTAATTTAAATTATAGATATGCTAATGGATTAATGATTCACCCTTCGACTATCTCTTATTTTGATAATCTTAAAAGTATTCATGATGGGAATATAATTAATGCTATTAATGGGTTGTTTCTTTCAATTTATGAGAATAGTAATTTATTCAAATTTGGGAATGTGCTATATAAAAACCTTTTAGTTGGTAATTCTTCCTCTCTAGATAAATCATTTATCAGCTTAGAGCTTTCTGAAAGCAAGGTTTTTAATAACTTAGAGTCTATTCTGAGTAATAGATTCTCCATGGATTATAAAGAATATATAATGATAAGAGATTATTTTGTCTCGTCAGTAGTTAGAAATATTTCAGCTAATAGTGTCTTGATAGGTGATCGAAACTATTTGTTCGTTTATGCACCTACTTTTTTTAGTACTTTGAGTACTGAAAAATCTGCTTTTAATGATAAATATTTAGTCGGTGGTATAGGTCATTTGGTAGATAGTAAGAAGTATAGATTTGAAATCTATGAAAGAGAAATGAAATTAATTGAAGCAGATTATAGAAATGCCTTATTGAAGAAGTTAAGTAGTATTAAATCAGTAGAAGTGTTGGATTATTCATCAACAGCAGAAGGTACGGATTGGTTTTTAGACTATAGTCATTTAAATCAATTTGCTGCATCTACTATAAGCAAAAAGCTGACGGAAGATATTGCCGAATATATACAGATCAATAAATTAAACTCACAGGAGAATTAGAATTCAATATCTGCTCAAGAGTATGTAACATTCAATTTTTTGGGACCCTTTGGTGTATAGAATGTATATATATATACTTTTTTTTGCATGAGACGCAAAAGTCTTCTTCCTCTATTTGCTCTTTCAGCTTTAACTACGGTTACTTTTGGCTTGAGTACAGAAGTTTTTTCAAAAGTTCTCTTAGAGACTAATTCTACTGCCGAAGGCTCGGTAGAACTTATTGCCTGCGGCGGCGGCGGCGGCGGCGGCGGCGGCGGCGCTGCAAAGAGAGCAGCCAAGAAAGAAAAAGCAGCAGCTTTGAAAAAATTATTCGAAGAACAAAATCAAGACAAGTAATTAATATTTGTCTTTGAAAATTAAAAAACCTAGAAGTATTTAGAAATTTCTAAATACTTCTAGGTTTTTTAATTGCTATTCACAAATAATTTTATAACCTTCTTCTGTTATTTCATAGCCTAACTTTATTGATTTTAAAAGATCTGAGCAGGCAGATCTTTTTCTTTTTAACTTATGATTAGCAACTGAACGGTTGTAATAAGAAACCGCATTATCTTTATTATATTTTATTGCTAGGTTGAAATCTTTTAATGCTTCAATAATGCTTCCTTCTATAAATTTATATGTTCCTCTGTTGTTGTAACTTTTTGAGCTCTTTAGATTTAACTCTATTGCCTTATCTAAATCTTTAATTGCAGCTCTCGTATTACCTTTTAAATAGTGAATGTTAGATCTATTGAAGAAGCTAGACATCTCTTTATTACTAATTTTTATGGCATTATCGTAATCTTGCTTGGCCTTGTTATTTTCACCAATTTTATAGTATAGGTTTCCCCTTTCAAAATAGTAAAGTTCTTTATCTTCTTTATCTTTAGAAGTTAAAATCGCTTTGTTATAGGCGTTTATAGCTCCTCTATAATCTCCATATTTGTTATTCGAAATTGCACTATAGGAGAAATACTTATCACTATTGGGATTCATTGCTTGAAGTTTATTGAAATCTTTTATGGCTCCTAGATGGTCGAATAGCTCCATTCTTATTAGCGCTCTTATAAATAAATCTTCTTCACTTATGTTGTTAATGTTTAACCTACTTTTTAAACTTTCTTTGAGTGAGGCTGTATCTCTATGATTAGGCATGCATCCCATTAGGAATAGAGGTATAGACAAAGAAATTATGTGAAAAAATAATTTTTTGTCTATACCTCTATTCATGTTTTCTTATGATATTTTTGTTTTTAGTCATGCTAATTTTTATAAAATCATTATAGCTATATAAAAAACTCTTGGTTATATCGAAGCGCATTCGGAAAGGATTTCGAAAAGAGAGTTGAACGATATGAAATGCGTGGCTGCTATAAGAAAAAGGTCGAAATATGGGCCTTATGGATAAATGGATCTGAAGGTATGAGTTGTAAAAATCGATGCTAGAGGCTGGCCGCTTTTTGATGGATGACCTATGAAATGGAATAAGAGTTAGTACCTCTAGGAACATGAATATCAATTATCACTTGTTGGTAGATGTGATTCTTGTTTCTGGGGCAGTTTCTTTTGTCTTGATCAGTAGGAAACTTAAAAAGGATGAGGCTAAATAAATGAAACGCTTTTTACTCTTACTTGGAGCGATACCTCTGTTGATTTTGGTAGGAGCACTTGCAAAGCAAAGGGATTTTTATGGAGATGGATATCCTGGATGGGAGGCTGTAGAGGAGTTGGTAGATAAATACGAATTAAAGATGCCTTTATTTACTTCACGATGTTCAGTCGCTAGAAAAATCTATTACAAGGCAGCAGCAAAAAATAGCTATGAAGAAATTAAGGCTGATCCTTTATTTGGTCGGGTTATAGTCTATGCCTATTGGAATTGTTATGGCCATAAAGATTGGCCACCTGTTTCTTTTTGATAATAAAAAAACATGGCAGAGTTCATTTCACTGGTTTTTATTATTTGGGTTGTATGGGTTTTTCTTAAAGCAATTACTCAGAGTCATAATTCTCGCTTTTCAAAGGTTGATCACAGCAACTCAGAATCAATAACTTGGGCTAATAGATATCCAGAAAGGATTCCTGTTGAACCTTTAAAAGGAAAAGAGTTACTTGAAAAAATAAAAGAATTGGTACAGATAAGTAAATCAGAGCTTGTACAACTTTGTGGTTATTCTTTTACTAAGAAAGGAGGCGGAACACGTCTTAACTACCTTGCTTTTTATGAAGCACTTTTAGAAGCAAAAGCAAAAGGTATTAATGAATTAATACCTTTTCAAAGATCTGAAGAGTTAGAAACACTTACCTAGATCTTTGTGATCACTAGATTCTGATATTTGTAGGCATTCATCCCTTCAGCCCAGATCTTGCTGATAGCAATGTAGGAGTAGACGTCTTAAGTAAAACTCGTGTTCCTTGAAAAACTTGAAAAAAAAAGCTCTTAACCAGACCGCTAAGAACTTTTGTTAGATCTTTTCAAAAGGTTTTGAAAAAATTGTTGATATGGTTTAAATGGATTGAGCTCCACTTAGAAAATTCCAGGAATGATTTGACCTGTTGTTGCATACGCACCAAAGGCTGCAACTAAGCCAAGCATTGCTGCCCAACCGTTAAACTTTTCTGCTTCAGGGGTCATGGTAAAAATAAAATATGAAGCAAATATAAAGAACAATTAGCGATACTGTGAGTTTTTACTCACAGTATTTGATTTTGAGAATTGATGCTTCTTATAAGAAAAGCTTATTTAATCATCGAGATGATTTGTGCTGAGTGCAATCTTTTCTCTTGCTCTTTTTTTCTGGCTAAGTGGCTATTCAGGTTGGAGGAGCTAACGCTAGCGCTGCATTTGGAAGCAAGATTTAATTCGGACTGATGTATTGCTTTTCTTTTTGCCTTTTGCTTGAGTAATCGAATATTTAATTCAGTTGAGCTTGAATGACTGGGCCTGGAAGACAGAAACAACTCAGCATTGTGGAGTGAGGTTTTCTTGTAAAGGCTTTTTCTGATCAAAGGAAGGTGATTCATCACGTTTCTCGGTAGAGGTAACCCCGTTCCCTGTTGCCTAAACATGCATTTCCTCGGAGGGAATCGAACGTGCTAAAAGTGTAGCGGTTGATACCATTTTGTGCGATCAAGTGAAATACTCAATTCTGATTTCTTTGAAAAAATCATCTTCGTTCCTATTAGTTAATTCTTGATTTCTACAAATCTTGCTAAAAAGGCTTGTGCAGCAGATCTCCATCTCCCGATTCTTGATGAGGCCAAGAGAGATCGATTAAGCAGTTTTATTTGAGAATGCCTTGTAGTGTTCCTTTTGTTTAATTCGGCGACAGCGATGGATTGGATTTGCTCATGCAAAGAATTCTCGGCTTCGTCTTCCCAGTAATCGATCACTGCTTTTAATTCTTCTCTAGATAAAGCCTCCGTATCTTTAACAATCATCTCGTACTCATTTTGTTCCAGGCACACTTTTTATTTTTGATAGAATCCCCTTTTATTTTCTTGATTATTTTGAATTTGTCTAGGTGGATTTGATACTAAGTTGAGAATCCTAATTACGTATAAGGAGAGGATATGATTCCCCCCCCTATGCCCCAGTTGGTAGTAGCTGTATCGCATCAACATTCTTAGATCTTTGTGACCTCTAGATTCTGATATCTGTAGGGCATTCATTCCTTCAGCCCACATCTTGCTGATGGCAATTGACGCATGTCATGGAACAGAAGTTGATTTAATCCAACAGCTTTTCTAGCTCGATCAAATCCATTCCGAGCAGAACCAGTGCTGAGACCGATGATGTGTTGTTCTCTTTTGGATATTAACCGAGCAGCTCCAAGGCTTTTGGTGATAGTGGTACTAAGCGTTCACTTCGTTGTAGCCCTGGGCAGCGCAATCTTTTCTTATAAGGCAAACAAGTTTTCGCTCTAGATCAAGACATTCCATTTCATTGAAAGCGGTTCAGAGCGTCGCATGCCCGTTGCTAGTGCCAGCTGAGTTAAACGCAGGTGATTGGGATTTTTAGCTTGAGCTAGTTGCTTGAGTAAATCCTGCTTTTGTTTCTTGCTGAGGTGAGGAATTCTGGCGTCATTGTTCCCTCTAACTTTGAGCTCTCGTGCAGGTTTGGATTGAAGAAGGCATCCTTGTTCATTTTTGGCCCAATCGAGTAGAACCCGCAGGATCCTGAGTTTCCGCATGATCGTGTTGGACTTTACTTGGAGCAGCCTTTCATCATGCCAGAGTGCAAAGTGCCTGATGGAAAGCTCACTGAGGAGAACTCCACCGATCCAACTATTCGCCATTGCTCGTAATGGATATTGCTCGTTATGACCACTGCGATGCTCTTGCAGCGGCCCTTCAATGAACAAATCGATGGCTGCTTTAAGGCTTTGAGGCGGTGGTTGGTCTAATTGTTCTGGTCTTTTGAGAGAATCTTCAACAGCATTTGCCCATAACTGAGCCTGGGCTTTTGAGCGAAATATTTTGGCTTTTGGACCTACATATTCCTTCTTTCGAATGAGTGCTTGCCAGCCATTCCCGCTTCTTCGAATGGTTGCCATTTTTTGAGTTGCATCAGGTCAGATGCATCAAGCAAAAATGGTCTAAAAACAGAAAAAGTGGACTAGAAACTGGACTTCCACTTTTAAAGATTTGCGATCCCAGTGCCAAAGATCGCTTGCTCTGCTTTGGGCTCCGACGATGCCCTCGTCGGGACTTGAACCCGAGACCTCTCCCTTACCAAGGGAGTGCTCTACCGCTGAGCTACAAGGGCTTGTGGAATGATGGGCCGGGTTGGATTTGAACCAACGTAGGCGTAGCCAGCGGATTTACAGTCCGCCCCCATTAACCACTCGGGCACCGACCCCCGATCCACTAAATGACATTACCAGTAAAAGGTGCCACTTTTCTTGAATTTGTTGGTCCTTAGAGGTTTGAATCGATACGATCATTAAAGATATTCATTTGAAAGGCATATGGATCTTTTATTGATTAATGGACCTAATTTAAATCTTGTTGGCAAAAGGGAACCATCAATATATGGCTCACAAACATTAGAGGACATTCAAGAAGAGTTGTTTAATGTGGCTAAAGAATATGAAGCGAAGCTGAAATTCTTTCAGAGTAATTCAGAAGGTGAAATTATTGATTGTATTCAAAAAAGTGTTGGCTCAATTGACGGAATATTAATTAATGCAGGAGCTTATACTCATACTTCTATTGCACTTAGAGATGCTTTATTAGGAGTTGCTATCCCTTATGTGGAAGTACACTTAAGTAATATTTATGCCCGGGAAGAATTTCGTCATAAATCATTCCTTTCAGATAAAGCAATAGGTTTGGTTTGTGGTTTTGGTCCAATGAGTTATCAAATTGCATTGCAAGGAATAGTTTCTTATCTAAAGCAAGCCTGAAGAGACTATGGATAATTCAACCTCTCCAATTGTGGGGCAATCGAAGATTCGCTGGCTAATAAATAAAACCAGTGAAGATTGGATCAATCTTGCAATATCTAATCCAATGGAAATACTTTTGGATCATGCACATTGTGAACGAAAAGCTGCTGGAGTAGCCCTTCAACTTATGTTTCGTTATGTAAGTGAACCTGGCCTATCAGAAGTCTTGAGCCCGTTGGCGCGAGAAGAACTTGAACATTTTGAGAGAGTTTTGTCTATTTTGAATGCACGTGGAAGACATCTTCAAAAATTAGCCTCACCTCCATATGGATCCATCTTGGCCAAAAATATTTGCAAGGATGAACCAATACGAATGTTGGATAGCTTTTTAGTGGCAGGGCTCATTGAGGCAAGGAGTCATGAAAGAATGACATTATTGTCTATCCACTCTCCTGATCTGGAGCTTCGTGATTTATACGCCGATTTATTAAAAAGTGAGGCTAGACATTTTGGGGTTTATTGGAAGTTGGCAGATGAACGTTTTGATAGGAATATTCTTATCTCTAGATTGGAAGCATTGGCTAGGGTTGAGTCTGATGCTTTAGTGGAAATGCATAAGGAGCCGAGAATGCATAGTTAATTAACTCTTTTGAGTAGACAGTTGTTACTAACCTAAATGAAACTTATAACTATTACTGGCGTAGGCCCAGGAGACCCCTCTTTGTTAACTTTGGCAGCAGTTAATGCTATTCAAGAGTCAACAGTTGTTTCTTATCCTGTTGCTATACAAGGAGGAGAGAGTCTTGCTGAAAAAATTGCTTCAAAGTGGATATCTAAAGATAAAAAAAAATTGCCATTATATTTCCCTATGGTTGACGATAAGAATACATTGAAAAATGCATGGCGTGTTGCTGGTAATGAATTAATGAAGATGGTTGAAAAAGGTGAAAGAGTTGTTTTCCTTTCCCAAGGTGATATCTCACTTTTTTCGACAGGCTCATATCTTTCAATGGAATTAGAAAAATATCATCCAGAGTGTGTTGTTAAATTAATTCCAGGTGTTACATCTTTTGCTGCCGCTGCAGCTAAAAGCAAACTACCACTGGCTTTTCAAGCAGAGCAATTGCTTGTAGTGCCTGTCCCAGATTCGTCCGACGAGCTAAAGGTGATTTTGTCTGAAGCAGCACTTATTAAAAGGGTAGTTGTTTTGCTCAAGCTTGGTAAGAAGTGGAGATGGGTCAGACCTTTACTTAAAGAACTTGATTTATTAGAAAGCTCTATATTTGTAGAACGGGTAGGTCTTTCAGATCAACGTGTTTTTAGAGCATCTAATTTATCTTCTGAAACTGGGAAATATTTTTCTTTACTATTGATCCGACAAAGTTGGCCTTCTGTAATTCCCTAAATTTCTTAGTTTAATTTGATAAGTGCTTCTTCCAATAATTTTATTGCGTCACTTGGAGTGTGTGCTCTTACTAATTTATGTCTCAGGCATGAGGCTCCTTGAAAACCTCGACAAGTCCAATTCATGTGTTTTCTAGCAATTAAAAGCCCATGATTCCCTTTCTTTGAAACTAGTAACTTTAGATGTTCTAAAGACAAATTAACTTTCATTTTTGCATCAGGTATTCTGAAAGTTTTTTGATTGTTAATCTCATTATCAATTTGACCCACCAGCCATGGAGCGCCCATGCTTGCTCTTCCTATCATTAAACCATCAGCATTTGTAATCTCAAGACATTTAATTGCATCTCTAGAGTTTTTTATATCACCATTTGCTATGACAGGAATATCCAGTGATTGTTTAATTTTTGCAATAGCATGCCAGTCTGCACTCCCTGAAAAGCCTTGTCTTCTTGTCCTCCCATGAACAGTTATTAGTTGAGCACCAGCCTCCTGCAATCCTAAGGCAAAAGATATTGGATCACTGGTGGTTTCACACCATCCCAACCTGATTTTTACTGTTAGTGGAATTGATATAGCTCTAGAAACTTTTTTGACGATTGCTTGAGCAAGTTCTGGTTCTTTTAATAGAGCGCTTCCCCCTCCTTTCCTGGCAATTTTTCTTACTGGGCAACCCATATTGATATCTATAAGGAATGCACCTGATGATTCAGCTTTAATTGCAGCATCAATCATTGATTCTGGTCGATGGTCAAAAAGTTGTACACCAATTGGTCCGCTCTCTTCTGAAAGCTCAAGCACCTTGTCTTCTCCATGACCCATCTCAAGACTTTTAGCATTCACCATTTCTGTAAAAAGCAAAGCTTTAGGAGACCATCTACGAACAAATTTCCTGAATATTTGATCGCTGACACCTGCAAGTGGTGACTGAATAATTGGGCACTCCAGAGATCGAGAAGCCCCATTACCTGATAAGAGAATGGGAGGTAAAACTTTCATTTGAAATAATCTATGATTGATATCAGTTATCACAAAAAAACAAAGTTTGATCAGTATTGCTGGATTCAGAAAATAAGCAAATAATATTGAATGTTGCTTTTAATGAAATTGGGACTTGTGTTAAAGCTATCACTATTAGAAGGATTGCTATTAATGATGGCTTGTTATTTAATAAATCCCTTTTTTTTGAGCTTAATCTTTTTAGGGAAGTTTGATTTTTAAATCTCATGTTGGATTTCATCTCTTTGCTCATACTTGTAGTATGAAGAATGAATCTTAATTTTGACCTATAAAGGGTAAATAATCTTATGAAAGGTATAGAAATTTGGCGTTACCAATAGTTGCAATAATTGGGCGCCCAAATGTTGGGAAATCGACATTGGTAAATCGCTTATGTCAAAGTAGACAAGCCATTGTTCATGATGAACCAGGCGTAACTAGAGATCGAACTTATCAAGATGGATTTTGGAGGGATAGAGATTTTAAAGTAGTAGATACTGGTGGATTGGTTTTTGATGATGATAGTGAGTTTCTTCCTGAAATAAGAGAACAAGCAACTCTTGCTCTTGAAGAAGCCGTGGTGGCATTGGTAATTGTTGATGGTCAGGAGGGAGTGACTACAGCTGATGAATCGATAGCTGAATTTTTAAGGTCTCACTCTTGTAAAACATTAGTGGTAGTTAACAAATGCGAATCTCCCGAGCAAGGGTTGGCAATGGCAGCTGATTTTTGGAAGCTTGGCCTTGGTGAGCCGTATCCCATCTCTGCTATTCATGGAGTGGGGACTGGCGACTTGCTGGATCATGTAATCAGTTTATTCCCCCCTAAGGATTTAGATGAAATTGGTGATGTTCCTGTTCAATTGGCAATTATTGGAAGACCCAACGTAGGGAAGTCAAGTCTTCTTAATTCTATTTGTGGAGAGACAAGAGCAATTGTTAGTTCGATCAGAGGTACTACTCGAGATACAATTGATACTCG
>QCPI01000009.1 GCA_003212625.1 Prochlorococcus sp. AG-436-J02 | reverse complement strand
TTTAGTGATCTAAATTTATTTCTAAAATCTAATCCTATAGATAACCATAAATGATTAGTTTTCCATCTAATTCTTCCCCAAGCAGGTAAAAGAATTAAAAACAAGAAAAATGTTATTATTGTGCCTATAATACTTAAATTATTTGAAGGAATTTTCCTATTAAAGAGGTAAAAAAAATGACTTATAAACCATCCTGCAGGATATAAAAATAAAAACAAAGAGAAAGTTGGTATCCATTGGATCTTTTGACGCAAAAATCTATTCAAAAATATGTTAATTAAAGAGTTCAGCTTTCTAATTCTATTGTACTTGTTAAACCTTTTGCTTTTAAAGATTCAGAATAAAATTCAGCTGGCTCTAAATCACAAACTATCACAAGTCCAATACCGCTATTATGTGTTTCTAGCATGATATTCAAAGCATCCTGTTCACTTAATTGAGGAACTACTTGTCTTAAAGTTTCTACAACATAATCCATTGTATTCACTGGATCATTATGAAGTAAAACCTTATATTTAGGAGATACTTTTCTGACTCGCTGAACTTCGCGATCAATAACAGCAGTATCTCCATCAGTTTGATTTGCAGAATCAACCATAATTAAACTGCCAGGATGAATAGCACTTTTAGAAGAGAAACTTACCATGAAATGCGCATTAGGTTTTTAGGATCCTTTGCATAGCTTTTTGGACATTTTCTCTACTGTTGAAAGCAGACAATCTAAAGTAGCCTTCTCCCGCAGCACCAAAGCCACTTCCTGGAGTGCCAATTACATTTGCATTTTCTAGCAAGAAATCAAAGAAATCCCATGAAGCCATATTTTTAGGTGTTTTTATCCATGCATAGGGGGCATTAATTGCTCCAAAGACTTCAAAACCTGCAGAAGTCAGATTTGATTTAATAATTTGAGCATTATCCATATAAAAACTCACTAATCTTTGAATTTGGCTTTGACCTTCCTTGGAGTAAACAGCCTCCGCCCCTCTCTGGACGATATAACTCACACCATTGAATTTAGTACTTTGACGACGATTCCATAAAGACCACAAATCAACTTGTTCTGTACCTGCTTTACCTTTTAAAGATTTAGGAATAACTGTAAAAGCGCATCTTATTCCAGTGAAACCTGCATTTTTCGAAAAAGAACGAAACTCAATTGCACAATCTTTGGCTCCGTCAATTTCAAAGATCGAATGAGGAATCGAGGGATCTTTAATGAAAGCCTCATAAGCAGCATCAAAAAGAATCAAAGAATTATTTTTCTGGGCATATTCAACCCAAGATGATAATTGTTCTTTTGTTGCAACTGCTCCTGTGGGGTTATTAGGAAAACAAAGATAAATCAAATCAAATTTTTCTTTTGGTATTTCTGCCTCAAAACCATTTTCTGAATTAATTGGAATATAACTTAAACCTTGATATTCTCCTGATGCGTTAGCTTCTCCTGTCCTACCTGTCATAACATTAGTGTCCACATATACAGGATATACAGGATCAGTTACTGCGATTTTGTTTTCCCTCCCAAGAATATCTAAAATATTACTGCTGTCGCATTTTGAACCATCTGAGACAAAAATCTCTTCTGCCGAAATCTCACACCCACGAGATAAATAATCATTCTTCGAAATACTCTCGCGAAGCCATTGATACCCTTGCTCTGGTCCATATCCCTTAAAACCTTTCTCTGTTCCCATTTCTTCAATTGCCAACTTCATCGCCTCTCGGCAAGCCAAAGGAAGTGGTTCGGTAACATCTCCAATACCTAAGCGAATTAAATCAGAATCTGGATTCTTAGAGGTAAAGTCTTTAATTCTTCTAGAAATCTCTGGGAAAAGATAACCTGCTTTTAATTTCAGGTAATCAGAATTAACTTGTACCACTTGAAAATCGCCTTGATTTATTTAAGGATAATCCCTTAAACACCTGCAAATCTTCAAAGGTAGACGATTCTATATTTAATCACTGATTTCAAAAGGGAACTTCTAACTCAAAGCAATCAATCATTGAAATGATCCTGTGTTAATATGTATTTAGAACTAAGAAAATGAGTTTAAGCTCTTATTTTACTTAGTTAACGTCGGTTATTCTTAAAGGGACTCCTAGACCAATCGCTAGTAACTCCGGAAATTCAAACTGGATTATATTTAATCCACAATATGAACAGTAATAAAAAATCTCTTTAAGTTGGCGTTAAAAAATTTCCAATCCTTCAATCTGCAGTTTTCTGCTAATCAATTTTTAATAGCTTGAAAAAGCTAAAAATCATATATGCCCCAGCAAATCATCATCGCTGAGCATTTGCGCATTGCCGCTCTGCTTACTGATGGAAGAATAGATGAATTAATAGTGGCTCAAGGTAGCTACCAAATAGGAGATATTTTTTTAGGAACAGTCGCTGATCGTTTACCAGGACTTGATGCAGCCTTTGTCAATATTGGAGAAAATGAAAAAAATGGTTTTATTCATGCCAATGATCTTGGTCCACTCAAATCAAAAACAACTCCTGCAGTAATAACTGAATTACTCAAGCCTAGTCAAAAGGTTTTAGTTCAAGTTATGAAAGAGCCCACGGGAACGAAGGGGCCTAGATTAACTGGAAACATAGCTCTTCCAGGAAGATATCTTGTACTTCAACCCTATGGACAAGGTGTAAATATTTCTAGAAGAATAAGCAGAGAGAGTGAAAGGAATCGACTTAGAGCATTAGGAGTTTTAGTAAAACCTCCAAGTACTGGACTTTTAATAAGGACAGAAGCTGAAGATATTTCCGAAGAATTTTTAATAGATGATCTTGAAAATCTTTTAAAGCAATGGGAACTAATTCAACAAGCATCTGAGAGTTGTAGCCCTCCAATTCTTTTAAATAGAGATGAAGACTTTATACATAGAGTTCTTAGAGATAATATCGGCAAAAATGTTAATCATATTGTCGTAGATAATCCTGAGGGAATTAGTCGAATTAAAAGCTTCCTTGGCAAGGATGATAAGGATTTCGAAATAGAATTGCATAGCGATTCGCAAAATATATTAGAAAAATATAGAGTAATTTATGCCATTAATGATGCATTAAAGCCTAGGGTAGATCTACCTTCTGGTGGATATATAATAATAGAACCAACGGAAGCATTGACAGTTATTGATGTTAACTCAGGATCATTTACAAGTTCTGCAAATTCTAGAGAAACAGTTTTATGGACTAATTGTGAAGCAGCTATTGAAATAGCAAGGCAATTAAAATTAAGGAATATTGGTGGAGTTATTATCATTGATTTTATAGATATGGATACAAGAAGAGATCAACTGCAATTATTAGAACATTTTATATCTGCAATTCATGGAGATTCAGCCCGCCCACAAATTGCACAACTTACAGAACTTGGACTGGTTGAGCTAACTCGAAAAAGACAAGGTCAGAATATATATGAATTATTTGGGAAAACTGGTACTCATTCAACCGGAGAAACTAATATTCAAAATATCACTATTCAAGATATAAATACAAAAATAAGATCTGAGCCTGGAGTAATAAATTCAACTTTAATCAAAGAGGGTGCGATACAATCTCCACAAGAGGATAATAATAAAAAGAAAAGTATAAATAAAGAAAAAGATATCGAAGCAAACTTCAGTAATGAAGATCAAAAATCATCTATTGATGCTTTAAAATCTGTTTACCCAGATAAAATCAATGACGATATTTCACCTGATAGTAATAACAACAAGAAAGACAGAGCTTTAATCAAAATCAACATAAGCCAGAGTGAAGAGGAAGTATATAGTGAAATGGGTTTAGATCCTATTTTACTTTTAAAAGATCCTCCATTCACTGACAATTACACTGTTCATATAATCAGGCCTGGAGAAGAGTTAGAAATAGAAGAGAAAAATACAACATTTGAAGAGACTGAAGCAAAGAAACTTCAAAATTCAAATAATAAAAATGAGAATAATAAAAATATTGTTCATCTTAACAATAAAAATTCTATTGAGAACAATTCAACCAATCCACAAGAGAAATACATAATCACAGAAGAAACTATTAATGTAGATTTAATTGAAACAACAAATGAATTAGTTAATTCCGATAGTCTTTCAATCAATGAGAATAATGGATTAAGTTCCACCGAATCCAACGAAAGTGATGAAGATCCAAGACGAAAAAGAAGAAGGTCATCAGCTTCTTCTTCAAAATGAGAGCTATCAAATCTCTAATTGCAGGAGTTGATGAAGTAGGCAAAGGTTGTTTATTTGGCCCAGTTTTTGCTGGAGCTGTAATATTAAGCAAATCAAACGAATTAAAACTATTAAGTAAAGGATTAAAGGACAGTAAGAAATTAAATTCCCGTCAAAGGAATACTTTAGTTCCTTTAATAAAAGAAAACTCAATAGCTTGGTCCTTAGGCCAGTCTTCAGCAAGAGAAATAGATAGTATCGGGATCCGAAAGGCTACTGAAAAAGCAATGATCAGGGCATTAGAAAAATTCTCATCACGACCAGACCTAATTCTTGTAGACGGGAAATTACCGATTCGCTTATGGCACGGAAAACAACAAACTCAAATTCAAGGAGAAAGTCATTTCCCCTCAATTGCTGCTGCAAGTGTTTTAGCTAAAGAAGCTAGAGATGAATTAATCAAACGACTAGCTAAGGAATATACACTTTATGGACTAGAAAAAAATAAGGGTTACGGAACTGAATTCCATCGAACAAACTTAACCAAAGTAGGTTCTTCAAAACTCCATCGAAGAAGTTTTCTCTCCAAATTGGAAATAGATTGAAATTTATTTTGAAACTAAATTTTCATTACACCAATTATTAAAATCAACAATTAACTGCTTCCCAACCCTAGCCTTAATTCCTAACAAAATCCCATTTAATATTGATTGGCCAGTTGACTCGAGCATTTTAGGAGGAATTAATCTTAATAGAGGAGGCTGACTGACTGTCACCCCCAAAAGCGCTTCACCTTCAAGACCTGATGGCTTTGCCTCAAGAATTGCATCTAAGGTTAAATCAAAATCATCTACAAATCCCAATCCATCCAGGTGACTTTCGGTGACATACATTCTGATTTTGCTATCAGTATTTTCTACACCTATTGATACGACTGGATTTATTTGAAGTTGAAAAACTTGAAAGCTTGTAACTTCGTACTTAAAACTACCAGGACCCAAAGGAGTCAATTTTCTAGAATCAAGCATTGCTCCTACAACTCTTTCCTGTTGTAAGAGATAATCAGGTAGTTGCTCCGCATTATCTTGAACAACTAGATCAATTTTTTGTCGTGCTTTAAATGCAAGAGTCATTATCAAAAGCTTGCTCAACATGATCTTATCGGCATTTACCCCATTTTTTTTATCTAATGTCAACTCGTGTGGCCTACCTTGGCCCTAAAGGAACATACGCTGAGAAGGCTGCAAAAGCCCTGGCAGCCTTAGAAAAGTTTGATTCACCTGAGTTTTTACCCTGCAAGGGTCTACGGTCTGTAGTGGATAATCTTGCAAATAATCTTTGTGAAGCAGCAGTAGTACCAATAGAAAACTCAGTCGAAGGGGGCGTTACCTCAACTTTAGATTCTTTATGGAGGCATAAAAATTTATTTATTCACAGAGCACTAGTACTTCCTATCAAACACGCATTAATGAGTTGCGGATCAATATCAACTATTTCAGAGGTCCTCTCCCATCCTCAGGCAATAGCCCAATGCAGTCAATGGTTACACGATAACCTTCCAAATGCAGTTCATTTGCCAACAAATTCAACTGCAGAAGCCATAAGGATGGTAAAAGGAAGCGCATTTAGAGCTGCGATAGGATCAAAAGATGCAGTCGAAGATCTAAATGTTCTTGCTTATCCTATTAATGATATAGAAGGTAATTGTACTCGATTCGTTCTTTTGAGTCAGGACAACATTAAAGTAGATGGAAATAAAGCAAGTTTAGCTTTTTCACTAAAGTCAAATAGTCCAGGTGCATTACTAAAAGCTTTGAATTGCATCGCAAATCTTGGCCTAAATATGAGTAGAATTGAATCTCGTCCCTCTAAAAGAGAGCTAGGCGAGTATGTATTTTTCATAGATCTTGATTTAAATTTTTCTAATAACAAAGACCTCAAAAAGGTTACTGATCAATTATCTCCTCTTTGCAATCAAATAATTAACTTTGGATGTTATTTAGGTTCAGAAATTGAGTAGTTTATCCTCTTGATTTGAATACTCCAAATTCCATCAATCCGGATGAAAAAGACCATTTCATCAATAAAATAGTTGGGATTTCCCTCAATCCTTTCAGAAAAGATCTAAGTCCTAATTTCAAAACAGCCAAAGGTCTTCTAAATCCTTCATATATAGATTCATTCCAAGATTGAATAGTATATTTTGTCCAATTAGATGTCTCTACAGAACATCCACAATAAGGACTATTTAATAAATTATTTTTAAATCCTTCAATGCTTGAAAATTCAGGATGTGTCCATTGAACTAGTAATTGATTCATAATTAACTTCTCGAAAAAATTTAAAGGATTCTTTTTTGAATCTCTTTGATTCCAATCTGCAATTGCTAAAAATCCTCCAGGTCTAAGGACTCTGAGCATCTCATCTGCAAACTTTTGTTTATCACTAATATGAGGTCCAGCTTCAACACTCCAGACTCCATCAAAACTACCTTTTGGAAACTTTAAATCAAGTGCATTCATTACCTCAAAACGACAGAGATCATTATTAATTGTTAACTCATTGGCTCTTTTAATTTGTTCTTGACTTATAGAAATACCAATTACATCAAATCCATAATCATTAGATAATATTCTGGCACTTCCTCCTATTCCGCATCCTACATCTAATATTCTTGAACCTTTTGGCAACTCATTCAAACCACTCCAACGAACCAATTGATGAACAAAATCAATTTTAGCTTTCCTAAAATCCTTTTTTAATCTTGTTTTTTCATAAAAGCCAAGATGAATATGCTCACCCCAAAGTTTTTCTAATAAGCGATCATTAGTCCAGGAATCATATGAGGATGCAACACTATTAACAGACTCATATTTACGACTTTTCCTAAGCCAAGTAGTACTTAAAGCTAAGAAAATACAAGCACTAAATATAAAAATCAATATCCATTGCATAATTAATTGTTGGCTTGGTCAGCATTTGAAAAAGTATCTTTTAAGGCAGTTCTTGCAGCTAATTGTTTTCTCGTATGATCAAGAAGTTCATATTCTCTTTCCAAACGTTGATAAGTATTGGTCAATTCTAGTAAGTTTTGCTGCTCACTAGCGACAGGACCTCCAAGATGAGCAGCTATCCAAAAAGACAGTTCTCTAGGTATATTTGGCAAAGAGTCTGGAAGAACATGCTCAGATTCAGTTAATTTGGAAGTAAGAGAGACTACATCCTTAAGAGCAGTAGCTACGGATTCCTTAAGTTCCTCTAGTTTTGTTTGATCTAAAATTTGATCATCATCAACCCAACTAACTAAAGCATTAATAAAAGGTGCTTCAGAAATAATTTCTAAAATTCGAAATCTTTGCTGTCCAATAGTAACAATGTTACTTCTACCATCTTTTGAAGTCTGATGCTTAATAACTTCAGCACAACAGCCAACATCAGCCATTTTTTTTGCAATTGGATCCCACCTAACAACTCCAAAACGACCATCCGATTTCAAAACAGATTGAAGCATAGCTCTATAACGAGTCTCAAATATATGTAATGGCAAGTACTCCTGAGGGAAAAGCACAACCTCAGGCAATGGGAAAAGTGGTAGCTCCCTAACTGAAAGTTCGCTCAAATGAGTATTCCTAATTAATAATATCCTAGAGAAATAATCTCTGGTTTGAGAGAAAAAGATCTAGAGCTTAACTTCTATATCAACCCCGCTTGGAAGGTCCAACTTCATAAGAGCATCTATAGTCTTTGCTGAAGGGCTGTAAATATCAATAATTCGTCTATGAGTTCTTGTTTCAAAATGTTCTCTTGAATCTTTATCAACATGGGGTGAACGCAGCACACAATAAATTTTCCTTTTTGTAGGGAGAGGAATAGGACCTATCGCTGAGGCAGATGTTGTATCTGCAGTCTCAATTATCTTGTCACAGGATAAATCAAGCATTCTTCTATCAAAAGCCTTAAGACGTATGCGTATCTTTTGCTGGGCAATTGCAGTTGACATAATGACGTTACAAAAAAGCTAAATTAAGTTTTCGAGGTTCTTTTGGAATGAACTTGCAAGTTCATTTATTTATTTAATCTAAAGGATGACCTGAATAAATTACAAGTCATCCTCAAGCTAATTACTGAAGAATTTTAGAAACCACTCCAGCACCTATGGTTCGACCACCTTCGCGAATTGCAAATCTCATACCTTGCTCGATCGCAACAGGAGCTATCAATTCCCCTGTCATTTTTATTCTGTCGCCAGGCATAACCATTTCAACATTACTGCCATCATCAGATGTGAATGCAGTAATTTGACCTGTTACATCAGTAGTACGAATATAAAATTGAGGGCGATAACCAGCAAAGAACGGGGTATGTCGGCCACCTTCTTCTTTTTTCAAAACATACACCTCACCCTCAAATTTAGTGTGAGGTGTTATCGATCCTTTTTTAACAAGGACCATTCCTCTTTCTATATCTTCTTTCTGAATACCTCTTAATAGAAGCCCAACATTATCTCCAGCCATTCCTTCATCAAGAAGCTTTCTAAACATCTCGACTCCAGTAACGGTTGTAAGCCTTGTATCTCTAATTCCTACAATTTCAACCTCCTCTCCAACTGTTACTTTTCCTCTTTCAATTCGTCCAGTAGCAACTGTTCCACGACCAGTAATTGAGAAAACGTCTTCCACAGCCATTAAGAATGGTTTGTCAACTTCACGTTCTGGCTCTGGGATTGAAGCATCAACAGCTGTCATCAATTCATCTATCTTGGACTCCCAGTCTGTCTCTCCCTCAATAGCTTTTAAACCTGAAACTTGAATGACAGGGATATCATCACCAGGGAAATCATAACTTGTTAGAAGTTCACGAATCTCCATTTCAACAAGCTCTATCATTTCTTCATCATCGACCATATCGCATTTGTTTAATGCAACCACCAAAGCTGGTACACCAACCTGCTTAGCTAAAAGTATATGTTCTTTTGTTTGAGCCATTGCTCCATCTGTCGCAGCTACCACAAGAATCGCACCATCCATCTGAGCAGCACCTGTGATCATGTTTTTTACATAATCTGCATGACCTGGGCAATCAACATGAGCATAATGCCTACCGTCAGTTTCATATTCAACGTGAGCAGTATTGATTGTGATACCACGTTCACGCTCTTCAGGAGCACCGTCAATATCAGCATAATCTTGTTCTTTGGCTTGACCTTTTTTGGCTAAAACCTTAGTGATTGCTGCCGTAAGGGTTGTCTTGCCATGGTCAACGTGGCCAATAGTACCTATGTTGACGTGAGGTTTGTTCCTCTCAAACTTCTCGCGAGCCATTTGTTTTAAAGAATCGGGGGTTGTTTAGTAAATTTTAGAGATCAGGAATTGCCCTGATTCTTGGAGATAATTGCTTCAGAAACATTACGAGGAACTTCCTCGTATGTACTGAACTCCATTGAGAAAATACCCCGACCTTGAGTCATTGATCGGAGTTGAGTGGCATAGCCAAACATTTCGGCTAATGGCACTTTTGCCTGGACTTTGGATTGTCCATCATCGATGGACTGACCTTCAACCTGTCCTCGTCTAGAGGACAGGTCTCCAATAATAGAGCCTAGGAAGTCCTCAGGGACTTCTACCTCAACTTTCATCATAGGTTCAAGAAGAACAGGATTGCACTTCCTTATTCCATCTTTGAAAGCCATGGAACCGGCAATTTTGAAGGCCATCTCTGATGAGTCAACATCATGATAAGACCCATCAACTAATGTAACTTTTACATCTATTAAAGGATAGCCAGCAATCACACCCGACTCACATGTTTCTTTCATCCCTGATTCAGCAGGTTTTATATATTCTTTGGGAACAGAACCACCGACAATTTTATTGACAAATTCAAAACCAGTTCCTGGTTCTCCTGGCTCTACCTCAATTACAACATGTCCATACTGACCTTTACCCCCGGTTTGCCTCGCAAACTTACCTTCACCTGAAGAACTAGCTCTAATAGTTTCTCTATAAGAAACTTGTGGCGCTCCAATATTTGCCTCCACCTTAAATTCTCTCAACATTCGGTCAACCAGTATTTCAAGGTGAAGTTCACCCATGCCAGCTATAACTGTTTGATTTGTCTCTTGATCAGTACTAACCCTAAATGTTGGATCTTCTTCAGATAAAGATGTCAAAGCTTTTCCTAACTTTTCCATATCACTTTTAGTCTTTGGTTCTACCGCAACTGATATCACAGGCTCAGGGATATAAAGAGTTTCAAGAACTATTGCTTCTTCTGAAGCGCATAAAGTATCACCTGTGGTGGTGTTTTTAAGGCCAAGCACAGCACCTAGATCACCAGCTCTTAGCTCATCAACTTCCTCACGATCATCAGCCTTCAAAATTATCAATCTAGATATTCTCTCTTTCTCATCCTTAGTTGAATTAAGAACATAACTACCTTTTGCAAGGACGCCAGAATACATTCTAACAAAAGTCAATTTGCCGTATGGATCAGCCATTACCTTGAAAGCAAGAGCGCTAAATGGAGCACCATCATCTGAAGGCCTCACAGCTTCTTTCCCATTAGGAAGCAAACCTTGAATAGGAGGAACATCAACTGGAGCAGGAAGATAGTTAACTACAGCATCAAGAAGCAACTGAACACCCTTATTCTTAAAAGCAGAACCGCATAACATTGGAACTAATCCATGTTTAAGCACTCCTTCTCTAATTCCAGATTTGAGTTCTTCAATGGTCAACTCGCCATTTTCCAAAAACGCTTCCAATAATTCCTCATCAGTCTCTGCTATCGACTCCATCAATTTTGATCGCCAGTCAGATACTAAATCAATCATGTCTGATGGAACTTCAGTCTGCTCTATATCTTTTCCAAGATCATCTTTATATATATATGCCTTATTTTCAACGAGATCAATAATCCCTTTTAGATCATTTTCTGCTCCGATAGGTAATTGTATAGGCACTGCATTTGCTTTTAACCTGTCTTTAATTTGACCGTGTACCTTAAGAAAATCTGCACCAGTTCTATCCATTTTATTTACAAAAACCATTCTAGGTACTGAGTACCTATCTGCCTGTCGCCAAACTGTTTCAGATTGAGGCTGAACCCCACCAACAGCGCAAAAGACAGCAATAACGCCATCTAAAACTCTCATCGAGCGTTCGACTTCAATCGTGAAGTCAACGTGTCCTGGGGTATCGATAATATTGATACGGTGATCATCCCATGTGGTTGAAATAGCCGCAGCAGTAATAGTTATGCCTCTTTCTCTCTCTTGAGCCATCCAGTCGGTAACAGCTGCACCATCATGTACCTCGCCCATTTTATGAACAACTCCTGAATAGAACAGAATTCTTTCAGTACAAGTTGTTTTTCCAGCATCAATATGTGCAGCTATCCCGATATTTCTTATTCGTTCCAAAGGAAAGGCGCGTGCCACAGAAAATACTCCGACTAAAGGGCTTTAAAATGCGCATGGACTCTACAACTCAGCATGCTAAAAAAGAAATATTTTGAGGATTTAAATAGAAAATTTTGACCAAAGTCAATAACGATAATGTGCAAAAGCCTTGTTTGCCTCGGCCATCTTATGTGTCTCTTCCCTTTTCCTCACAGCGTTTCCAGCCTCATTAGCAGCATCCATTAGCTCCCCAGCAAGTTTATGCGCCATGCTTCTACCATTTCTTGATCTTGAGAAATTTACCAACCATCTAAGCGCCATAGCAATTCCTCTTTCCTGTCGAACCTCCATAGGAACCTGATATGTTGCTCCACCCA
This sequence comes from Prochlorococcus sp. AG-436-J02, assembly GCA_003212625.1. Lineage (GTDB taxonomy): Bacteria > Cyanobacteriota > Cyanobacteriia > PCC-6307 > Cyanobiaceae > Prochlorococcus_B. The sequence continues at coordinate 18,224 of QCPI01000009.1, read as the reverse complement.
CTCTTCTAGCTCTAACTTCAACAAGAGGGGTAACATTCTTAACTGCAGTCTCAAAGAGTTCAATGGGATCTGATCCAGTTCTATCATTGATTAAACCAAAAGCATCTGAAAGTATTCTTTGAGCTGTTGATTTCTTTCCATGCTTCATTAAACGATGAACCATCATACTCGCTAGACGATTATTGAATTGTGGATCAGGGAGAACAGGTCTTTTCTCTGCAGCGTTTCTTCTAGACATGAAATTAAATTGTAAAAGGGGAAAAATTCACTGGATAAAAATAAAATTTATTCTTTAGGAGATTTTGCTCCATATTTTGATCTGGACTGCCGGCGATCCTTAACACCTGCAGTATCAAGAGTTCCTCTAACTATATGATATCTAACTCCTGGAAGATCTTTAACTCTTCCACCTCTAAGCAAAACAACTGAATGTTCTTGAAGATTGTGACCAATACCACCTATGTAAGCTGTAACTTCAAAGCCCGAGGTAAGTCTTACACGAGCTACTTTTCGTAGAGCCGAGTTAGGTTTTTTGGGAGTTGAGGTATAAACCCTTGTACATACTCCTCTTCTTTCGGGACAACCTCGCAAAGCAGGAGATTTAGTCTTTGTTTTAAGAGTCTTTCGCTCTGTTCTAATCAACTGTTGAATGGTTGGCATTAATTTTATATTTGGTCTAGATTCGACCAGATTCAACAAAGGTTTAGATTACTTGGTCAACCACCCAAATTCATAATTTTTTTCAATTATTATTTTATTTTTCTTCAGCTTTAAGCCTAAGTACAAATTTTTTCAAGAAAGTATTGAATAAAAAACTTGATAGTCGACAAAAATGTTTAAGATGTAACTCTAGAAACTATCAAATCAATCTTCTTTAAAAACTCCAGCACAATCTAATCACCCATTTCAAACCTTCTCTATAAGGCTTTTGTGAGAAAAGAAAATAGTAATTAACAACATGAATCAACGAACCTCAAGATCAAATTGGCCATACTGCGATAGCACTTATCCTGATGCCTTTTCTGGGGAAAGAGATTCTTGTGGAGTTGGGTTTATAGCTAACGTTGAAGGCAAACAAAATAATTGGGTCTTATCTCAGGCATTAAGGGGTCTCAACTGTATGGAGCACCGTGGAGGGTGCGGGGGAGATAGTGACTCAGGCGATGGTGCTGGAGTTTTATGTGAAATTCCATGGTCATATTTAAAGAAAGTTTGGGACGCTGCGAAAAACTGCGAATCCAAGACATCTGGAATCGGTATGATTTTCATGCCTAAAGATCAAAGGAACAGAGAATTAGCAAGAAAGATATGTGAAGAGGAAGCTGAATCATTAGGCTTAACTTCCAAAGGTTGGAGAGATGTTCCAGTTAATGAAGAAGTATTAGGTAAACTTGCAAGAAAAAATGCACCCTTTATTCAACAATGGATAGTTAATATTAAAAATAAGGAGATTAATATAGATGCTTTACTTTTTAGATTAAGGCAAAGGATTTCAAATCGAGCAAATTTAGAATTAAAAGAAGATGAATTAGGTCTCTATATTTGCTCTCTAAGCAGTAAAACGATTGTATATAAGGGTATGGTTAGATCAGAGATATTGGCTCCTTTTTATAATGATCTAAATGACGATAGATTCGAAGTTTCTTACGCTGTATATCATAGAAGATTTAGTACAAATACTTTACCAAAATGGCCATTAGCTCAACCCATGAGACTTTTAGGTCACAACGGAGAAATAAATACTTTGCTTGGAAATATTAACTGGGCTAAAGCAACAGAAACAGATATAAATTCCGTGTGGAAAGAAAATGCAAATGATCTAAAACCTATAGTAAATAATGTTTTTAGTGATTCGGCTAATCTTGACTTGAATCTTGAACTCTTGGTTCGCAGTGGAAGGCCAATAACAGATAGCTTATTAACACTGATACCTGAAGCCTTTAGAGATCAACCAGAATTAATTAACAAGCCTGAAATAACTGCTTTTTATGAATATGCAGCAGGGACTCAAGAGCCATGGGATGGCCCAGCATTGATAGTCTTTACTGATGGAAAAAATATAGGCGCAACACTAGACAGAAATGGTCTCAGACCAGCTCGCTATTGCATAACTAATAACGGCTACGTCATCATGGGATCTGAAACAGGTGTTGTCGAAATAGAAGAACATTTAATCAAGGAAAAAGGTAGACTTGGACCTGGTCAAATGCTTGCTTTAGATTTAGAAAAAAAAGTAATTTTAAGGAATTGGGAAGTTAAAGAAGAATCGGCAAATAGATATCCATATTTAGATTGGTTAAAGGCAAATCGTATCAATCTTAACAACCAAAAATGGCAAGTAAATACCACTTTTGACAAACAAGAATTGCTACAGAAACAAATTGCTTTTGGCTTTAGTTCTGAAGATTTTGATTACATAATTAATAGCATGGCAGCCAATGCAAAAGAGCCAACTTATTGCATGGGAGATGATATACCACTTGCAATTCTATCTAATAAATCACATATTCTTTATGATTATTTCAAACAAAGGTTTGCACAAGTAACAAACCCACCAATTGATCCTCTCAGAGAAAAACTAGTTACAAGCTTAGAAATGCATCTGGGCACTAGGAAGGCACCATTAATTCCTAAAGAAGAATCAGCAAGATTAATTCATATTAAGTCGCCAATTATAAATGAAAAAGAATTAACTGAAATAAAAAATCTTGGCCTTTCTTATAAAGAAATATCTACACTGATTCCTTTTAAAAATGACATTAATAATCTAGAGATAGGTCTTAAAGAACTTTGCCAAAAAGCAGAAAAAAGCGTAATGAATGGAGCTGAAATCTTAATACTTTCAGATAGAAATATTAATCGAGAAACAACATATATTCCTCCTCTTCTAGCTGTAGGGTCAGTTCACCATCATTTACTAAGAAAGGGGCTAAGGCTAAAAACATCTATCGTTATAGAAACAGCTCAATGCTGGAGCACTCATCACATAGCCTGTTTAATTGGCTATGGCGCAAGTGCTATTTGCCCTTGGTTAATGTTGGAAACCACTCGTCATTGGTGGAAACTTTCTAAAACACAGAAGCTGATTTCTGATGGAAAATTATCAAATTTATCAATAGAGGCTGCTCAAGAAAATATAAAGAAATCCTTAGAAGATGGATTAAGAAAAATACTTTCAAAAATCGGTATCTCTGTTCTAGCTAGTTACCATGGAGCTCAGATTTTCGAGGCCATCGGAATAGGTGCAGATTTAATCGACTTAGCTTTCAAAGGAACAACGAGTCGGGTAGCTGGTTTAACACTTAAAGAATTATCTATAGAAACAATTTCATTTCATAAAAAAGCCTTCCCAGAATTAGAACAAAAAAAACTTGATTTCAATGGGTTTGTTCAATATCGAAATAACGGAGAATTTCATTTAAATAATCCTGAAATGTCAAAAACTCTTCATGCTGCTGTACAAGCCGGTCCAGGATATGACCACTTCAAGACTTATCAAGAACTTCTAGAAAGTCGACCTGCGACAACTCTTAGAGATCTACTGACATTAAAAAAAGCTAATCAGCCCATACCTCTCGATCAAATAGAAAGTGTCGAAAGTATTTGTCAAAGATTTTGCACTGGTGGAATGAGCTTAGGAGCTCTTTCAAGAGAAGCTCATGAAGTTCTTGCAATAGCAATGAATAGAATTGGGGGGAAAAGCAATAGTGGAGAAGGTGGAGAGGATCCTGCACGATTTAAGATTCTGAATGATGTTGATGCAAATAATCAATCAAAAACATTACCTAACATCAAAGGGCTGATTAATGGAGATACGGCTTGTTCGGCAATTAAACAAATTGCGTCTGGCCGATTTGGAGTAACCCCTGAATATTTAACAAGTGGTAAGCAACTCGAGATAAAGGTTGCACAAGGTGCAAAACCTGGAGAGGGAGGGCAACTCCCAGGGCCAAAGGTTGATGAATATATAGCGAAACTTCGTAATAGCAAACCAGGAGTAGCACTTATATCTCCACCACCTCATCATGATATTTATTCGATCGAAGATCTTGCACAACTTATTCATGACTTACACCAAATAAATCCAAGTGCAAAAGTAAGTGTGAAATTGGTTGCAGAAATTGGTATTGGCACCATTGCAGGGGGAGTAGCAAAAGCAAATGCTGATGTGATTCAAATTTCCGGGCATGATGGAGGAACTGGTGCCTCTCCACTTAGTTCAATAAAACATGCAGGCCTACCATGGGAACTTGGATTAACTGAAGTGCATAGGTCTTTATTAGAAAATGATCTGCGTAAAAGGGTTTTATTAAGAGCAGACGGGGGTTTAAAGACAGGCTGGGATGTAATTATTGCAGCGTTACTAGGAGCAGAAGAATATGGGTTTGGGACGGTAGCAATGATCGCAGAAGGATGCATAATGGCTAGGATTTGCCATACCAACAAATGTCCAGTTGGTGTAGCAACTCAACAAGAACACTTAAGGAAAAGGTTCCCAGGACTTCCAGAACATGTAGTTAACTTTTTCATATTTGTAGCTGAGGAAGTAAGACAATTAATGAGTCAGATTGGAGTATCCAAAGTCGAAGAGCTTATAGGAAGAACCGATCTACTGGTCCCAAGAAATATAGATTTAGCAAAAACAAAACAAATTGATCTATCTAGTCTTCTTAGACCAATTGTTCACTCCTCCGATCGTGAATGGTTAAACCATGAAAATCAAGCTCATAGTAATGGAGATGTTCTTGAAAATTCTCTTCTCAGAGATAATTTAATTACCGATGCAATAAGAACTCAAGGAAGCATCTCTAAAACCATTTCAATTGTGAATACTGATAGAAGTGTTTGTGCAAGAATCTCAGGTGAAATAGCTAAAAAACATGGGAATAAAGGTTTTAAAGGCAATCTAAATTTAAGATTTAAAGGCTCTGCAGGACAAAGCTTTGGGGCATTTATTTTAAAAGGAATGAATGTTTCTTTAATTGGAGAAGCAAATGATTATGTAGGCAAAGGTATCAACGGAGGTTGCATAACGATTGTTCCAGAAATTGTTAATGAAGCCTCAAGCAATCAAGTCATCCTTGGCAACACATGCCTATATGGAGCAACTGGTGGGAAATTATTCGCACTTGGAATAGCAGGAGAACGTTTTGGTGTTCGCAATAGTGGTGCTCATGCTGTTATTGAAGGAGCTGGAGATCATTGTTGTGAATACATGACGGGAGGTTTAATTGTTGTGCTAGGGAAAACTGGAAGAAATATTGGAGCAGGGATGACAGGAGGAATAGCATTTATTCTTGACGAAAAACACAACCTTGATTTAAGAATGAATAAAGAAATTGTCGAGTTACATCATCTAAGTTCAACCAACCAAGAACAAACGCTCAAAGATTTCATTATTGAATATCATCAAAACACCAAAAGTCCAAAAGCAAAAGAAATTCTTTCAGATTGGTCTTCTTGGAAAAAACTATTTAAGGTAGTCGTCCCACCAAGCGAAAAAGAAAAAGTAGGTATAGAAGAAGCTCTAGAGAAAGCAACACTATAGACAAAACAAAATGCCTATATTTATTAAAACAGAACACTTTACAGATAAAACCTTAAAATTATCAAATAGTGAAAGAAAAAAATTTTTATTAATGCATCAAGAATGGGTAAAAAATATTAATCAATCTGGTCATCATCTACATAGCGGATATTTAACAAACGAAAACAAGGTTCCTGGTGGTGGAGGTCTATTGATTATTGAGGCTAAGGATTATTCAACAGCAAAAAAAATCATAGAGGAAGATCCAATGATTAAAAATGAACTAGTTATTTGGAAATTAGAAGAATGGATACCAATAGATAAGAGTCAAACACAATTATTTAATTATCTTGGATGAGTCATCATTAATTTTTTAACTTCTCCTGCATGATAACTACTTCTTGTTAATGGTGAACTAATAACCTGTAAAAATCCTAATTTATCTTCTCCCTCGATTCGATAATTATCAAATTGAGAAGGCGAAACAAATCTATTAACAGGTAAATGTTTTGGTCCTGGTGATAAATATTGTCCTATAGTTACTATATCAACTTTATTCAAATTAAGGTCAGAAAGAACATTCAAAATCTCCTGATCTGTTTCACCTAATCCTGCCATTAAGCCAGATTTTGTATAAACTTTGGGCCACCCCTCACGCACTCTTTTTAATAACTCTAAAGATCTTTCATATTTTCCTTGTGGTCTTACTCTCGGATAGAGCCTTGGAACAGTTTCAATATTATGATTTAAAACATTTGGAGAAGCATCCAAAATAATTTTCAAAGCATCCCAATTTCCGCAAAGGTCCGGAATTAAAACTTCAATAGAAGTAAAAGGTGATTTGTTTTTCACCGCCTCAATACACTTCAAAAATTGACTAGCCCCTCCATCCTCAAGATCATCTCGATTTACCGAAGTGATAACAACGTGAGTTAAACCCATTCGATAAACTGCTTCACCTAGTCGATCAGGCTCTGAGGGATCTAACTTCCTTTTTGAGTTATCAAAAGATATATCGCAATAAGGGCATTTTCGAGTGCAAGCCGGCCCCATTATTAAAAAAGTTGCAGTACCTCCTGCAAAGCATTCTCCAATATTTGGACAACTGGCCTCCTGGCACACAGTATTTAATTTTAAATCAACCAATAAATCGGCAACATTACCAATCCTCTCCTGCTGAGGTGCTTTAACTCTTAACCAATCAGGTTTAATCAAAACTCTTTTAATAACAAATTAATTTTAGAAAGTTTTTAGAGATTAACTTGAATTATTTAACTTCTTCTAAAGATAATTGCCAAAAAAATAAATTCAATTGTTGAAATAACCTCTTGGAGTTAAAAATTTATAGTTTTTAACTATACTCTGACTATTTCCAACAACCAAAATTGTAAGCATATCAACCTGATTAATTGGGAAAGATTCAAGGGTATATATTTCTATATTTTCTTCAAGCCTTCCAAGCTGGCGAGCCATAGCAACAGGTGTACTTGGTTTGCGAAATTGAAGTAATAAGTCAAAAGCCTTTTTTAATTGCCAATCTCGTTTTATTGATTTTGGGTTGAATATTGCGATAACAAAATCACCTTTTGCTGCACTTTCAATTCTCTTCTCAATTTGTTTCCATGGAGTCAAAAGATCACTTAAAGAAATAGAACAAAAGTCATTCATAAAAGGAGCTCCTAATTTCGCTGCTGCCATTTGAAAAGAGCTAATGCCTGGATGAACCTGCAATAAAGGTCTACATTCAACAGATTCATTTAGCCAAAGTTCAAGGGCTAAACCTGCCATTCCATAAATCCCACTATCACCAGACGAAATAAGTGCAACCCTTACTCCTTGTTTTGCAAGATTCAGTGCTTGTTTACATCTATCTTTTTCAAAAGTTAATTTTGACTCAAGCCGAACCTGATCATGACGTCGTATTGAATCTAAATAATTCAAATAAGGGGAATAACCTAACCAAGCCACACATCTAGTTAAAGCGCTACGGGAGTCAGAAGTAAGCATTTCTAAGTTTCCAGGCCCACTCCCAACTAAATGCAATTCTCCTTTATGTGGTGCAAAAGGTTTTTCAACCTCAACCAATGCAATTGTTACCCCCCCAAATTCATCCTCGTTGGAATAATAGATTTGTTTTTCTTGTATTAAATTTCCACCCTCTGCCCCTCTCAGGATTGCTGCAGCTTCAGCAACTGAGGCAGTCCCCATTTCATTCAAAACTACATCTGAAGGATTAGGAACATTGACTTTTGACAGTTCATGGGAACTAAAGAAATACATTGGCCATGCATTTCTTTTTGAAACATTCAACAATCCGATTTCATCATCTTTTTTATCAATAGTTGCTATCCCAGAAATAGAAAGAAGAGATAAACGATTTTTAGAAAAAGATTCTTTAATTGCTCTTTCAATCATTTTTTCATCAGTATTTCTCACACAACCAATTCCAATAATTATTGATGGTGGATGCCAGGAACATTTATTCCTATTTTCTTGACCTATATATAAATCAATATTTTCGGAAGAAATTTTATCTTTTTCTTCGATAAAAGAATAATTAGAACAAGCTTTTAAACTCTGCCATAGTTTTGATCCTTGAGATTGAAAAATATTATTTTTTTCCCCTCGAGACTGACTAATCATTAAATTTCTCCAATGACTTATATCACCTCCTCTTTCCCATCCCCACCCCTCTCCAAAGCAATCTAAAGGGATCCTTCTTTCAACAAATGAATCCGAGGTAAAAATCGCTTCTGCCGCTAATGCAGTTGCTAACTCATCAGCAAATCTATCTCCACCTTGTTTATGACCTCCTAAAAGAGTAATCACATTTTTCGCTTTTGCATCCATTACTACTATCGCTGGATCATTTTCTTTGGATATAACAAAAGGAGAGATAAGCCTAACTACAGCTCCAATTGAACCTATAAAAATCAATTTATTATGTTTCTGCCAATGATCTTTTATAAAATCTATTGGTATAGAATGCACTAAACCTTCAATTTTTTGTTCTACTGAAAGAGCTGAAGTGTCAGAAATAAAAATTTGATCTACATGTTTTCTTGCTTGTAATCTCTCAAGCAAAGGCAAAGCACTTAATGAAAATCCAAATGCAATTCTTTTTGGAGTTTTAATCAAAGTTGTTTCCAGAACAGCAAATAAAATATTGATTTATTTATATTAGTTAAAACCTTAAAGAAAACTTTAGTAAAAAATCAAAAGACCTTAAATCTCCGTTCAATGAAATTTATTAGAATCTACAAACAAACTGTAACAGCTAAATTTAATAGTATTTTTTACCTATGCGTAATATCCTATTAAATTTCTCAAAGCCAAAAAGCATTACAATAACTATTAATTTTAACAATTTATATTTACAATAATTATTGCCATATAAACCAATTAAACATTTTTCTAACTTCTGCTTTGTATCCATAGTTTTTCTTGAGTAGAAAAACTATGGATACAAAGAGGACTTAGAAATAAAAGTGTAGAACATTTGTTACATGCGCCCGTAGTAACTGAGTGTCTACTTTATGCTTATGACATAACCCCTATATAGGTATTCAAGTAACTTCAAAGGTAGGTCTTGAATTCCTAAAATCTATCAACAAGTAATTCCGCTTTTAAGTAGTTTTACTTACCTGAAGATTTAATCCTAGTCTTTATAAGACTAGACCCCAAAACCTCGATCACATTCCTAAAGGAATCACTCGATGACCATTAGCCCACCAGAAAGAGAACAAAAAAAAGAACCAGTTCTCGATAAACCTATCGAGACTGATGCAATCCCTGTAGATTTTTCCAAGCTTGATAAGCCTGGTTTTTGGTCAAAGACCCTTGCAAAGGGTCCAAAGACAACAACTTGGATATGGAATCTTCATGCTGACGCGCATGATTTTGATACCCATATTGGAGATCTACAAGAAACTAGTAGGAAAATCTTTTCTGCTCACTTTGGACATCTAGCAGTCATCTTCATTTGGATGAGTGCCGCCTTTTTCCATGGAGCACGATTTTCCAATTACTCAGGGTGGTTGGCAGACCCAACTCACGTAAAGCCTGGAGCTCAGGTTGTTTGGCCAATAGTTGGCCAAGAAATGCTTAATGCTGATTTAGGCGGTAATTATCACGGCATTCAGATCACATCAGGAATCTTTCAGATGTGGAGAGGCTGGGGTATTACTAATGAAACCGAGTTAATGGCTCTAGCTATTGGTGCATTACTAATGGCTGCGATTATGCTTCACGGTGGCATATACCACTATCACAAAGCTGCGCCAAAGCTTGATTGGTTCAGGAATCTTGAGTCGATGCTTAATCATCACCAAGCTGGATTGATTGGCTTAGGTTCCATTGCATGGGCAGGCCACTGTATACATATTGGTGCTCCGACAGCAGCATTAATGGATGCAATAGATGCTGGGAAGCCACTTGTAATTGATGGAGTTTCAATTGCAAGCGTTGCCGATATGCCACTTCCTCATGAACTTTGCAATCCTCAAATTGTTAGTCAGATTTTCCCTGGCCTGGCTGGAAGAACTGTAGAGAATTTCTTTACGACCAATTGGTGGGCATTTAGTGATTTTCTTACTTTTAAAGGCGGTTTAAATCCTGTTACAGGTAGTTTGTGGATGACAGATATTTCACATCATCATTTGGCTTTTGGTGTCCTAGCTGTTTTTGGTGGACATATTTATAGAACAATGTTCGGTATTGGCCATAGTCTTAAAGAAATAGTTGATAACCATACTGGTGATCCAATCCTTTTCCCAGCTCCTAATGGACATAAAGGGATTTATGAGTTCCTAGCAAATAGTTGGCATGCTCAACTAGCAATCAACCTTGCAATGGTTGGCTCTTTGAGCATAATCATTTCGCATCATATGTATGCGATGCCTCCTTATCCTTATTTATCTGTTGATTACCCAACTGTATTAGGATTGTTTACTCACCATATGTGGATTGGAGGATTGTTTATTGTTGGCGCTGCAGCTCATGCTGGTATCGCAATGATTAGAGATTATGATCCTGCTCAACATATAGATAATGTTTTAGATCGAATTCTCAAAGCAAGGGATGCATTAATTAGTCATCTAAACTGGGCATGCATGTTCCTAGGTTTCCATAGTTTTGGTCTTTATATTCATAACGATGTAATGAGAGCCCTTGGAAGGCCCCAAGATATGTTTAGCGATATAGGAATTCAACTACAGCCAGTTTTTGCTCAATGGATTCAAAACATCCATCATTCCGCAGCAGGAGCAACCACTCTGAATGGTTTCAATGTGAACCTTCAAGAAGGTCTAGTCAGTGAAGTGTTCAATGGTTCAGTAAGTCAAGTAGGAGGAAAGATTGGAATCGCACCGATACCTCTAGGCACAGCTGATTTCATGATTCACCATATACATGCTTTTACTATTCACGTAACTTTGCTCATTCTTCTAAAAGGAGTCTTATTCGCAAGAAGTTCCAGACTAATTCCAGATAAAGCAAATCTTGGATTTAGATTCCCTTGTGATGGACCTGGAAGAGGGGGTACTTGCCAAGTATCTTCATGGGATCATGTTTTCCTTGGATTATTCTGGATGTATAACGGCTTATCAGTAGTTATCTTTCACTTCTCTTGGAAAATGCAAAGTGATGTATGGGGACTCACAGGAGGAAACTTTGCTCAAAGTTCCATAACAATTAATGGATGGCTTAGAGATTTCCTATGGGCTCAGTCATCTCAGGTTCTTACAAGTTATGGTCAACCTATAAGCATGTACGGTTTGATGTTCTTAGGAGCACATTTCGTCTGGGCGTTTAGTCTTATGTTCCTATTTAGTGGTCGTGGTTACTGGCAAGAGTTATTTGAGTCAATTATTTGGGCTCATAATAAACTTCAGTTAGCTCCAACTATCCAACCAAGAGCTCTATCTATTACTCAAGGTCGTGCAGTAGGAGCAGCACATTTCCTTCTAGGAGGAATAGCTACAACTTGGGCCTTCTTCCACGCTCGTTTAATCGGTCTCGGCTGACCCTCTCTGATTTTTTATAAAATGGCAACTAAATTTCCATCTTTTAGTCAGGGTCTTGCTCAAGACCCTACAACCAGAAGAATCTGGTACGGCATAGCTACTGCTCATGACTTTGAAAGTCATGACGGTATGACGGAGGAGCAGTTATATCAAAAACTCTTCTCTACTCATTTTGGTCACTTAGCCATAATTGGTCTTTGGGTGGCTGGAAATCTTTTTCACATCGCTTGGCAAGGAAACTTTGAACAATGGGTTCTTGATCCAACGCATACCCGCCCAATTGCTCATGCAATTTGGGATCCACATTTTGGACAAGGTCTAACTGATGCATTGACTCAGGCTGGAGCAACTTCTCCAGTAAATATTGCTTATTCAGGCTTATACCATTGGTGGTACACAATTGGAATGAGAACGAATGAGCAACTTTTTCAAGGTGCAATATTTATAAACATCCTAGTTTGCTGGCTATTATTTGCAGGATGGCTGCATCTTCAACCTAAGTACAGACCATCATTAGCATGGTTCAAAAATGCTGAATCTCAATTAAACCATCATCTATCTGTTCTTTTTGGATTCAGTAGCATTGCTTGGACTGGACACTTAATTCATGTAGCTATACCTGAATCCAGAGGTATTCATGTTGGTTGGGATAACTGGTTAAGTGTTATGCCTCATCCCGAAGGTTTAACACCATTTTTCTCAGGAAATTGGGGAGCTTATGCTCAAAACCCAGATTCACTTGATGCGGTTTTTGGAACTACTCAAGGAGCCGGTACAGCAATATTTACATTTTTAGGTGGTCTTCATCCTCAAAGTGAATCGCTTTGGCTAACGGATATTGCTCACCATCATTTAGCTATAGGTGTTGTATTCATAATTGCTGGACATATGTATAGAACCACCTTTGGCATAGGCCATAGCCTTAAAGAAATAACTGAAGCACACAATACAAGTCACCCTAAAGATCCTCATAAAGGTTATTTCGGAATAAAGCACAATGGAATCTTTGAGACTGTTAACAACTCACTACATTTTCAACTTGGACTAGCACTTGCCTCTTTAGGTGTAGCTTGCAGTTTAGTTGCACAGCATATGGGTGCATTACCTTCATATGCATTTATCGCGAGGGACTATACAACTCAATCAGCCTTATATACCCATCATCAATACATAGCAATGTTCTTGATGGTTGGAGCATTCTCTCATGGAGCTATTTTCTTTGTACGAGACTATGATCCAGAACTAAATAGAGATAATGTCTTAGCAAGAATTTTAAGTACAAAAGAAGCTTTAATTAGTCACCTAAGTTGGGTAACTATGCTTCTAGGCTTCCATACTCTTGGAATTTATGTTCACAATGACGTAGTTGTAGCCTTTGGTACTCCAGAGAAACAGATTCTTATTGAACCTGTATTTGCTCAATTTGCTCAGGCTGCAAGTGGAAAAATGATGTATGGCTTTAATGCTTTATTAGCAAATGCATCTAGTTCTGCCTCAATAGCCGCAAGCACCATGCCAGGAAACCATTACTGGATGGACATGATTAATAGACCAGATGCTCTGACTAATTTCTTACCTATTGGTCCTGCAGATTTCTTAGTTCACCATGCAATTGCATTAGGACTGCATACAACTGCTTTGATTCTTATCAAAGGTGCTCTTGATGCTAGAGGAACAAAACTAATTCCAGATAAAAAAGATTTAGGATTTGCCTTCCCATGCGATGGTCCAGGTCGTGGCGGTACTTGTGATAGTTCTTCTTGGGACGCTACTTATCTAGCAATGTTCTGGGCTTTAAATACTATTGCTTGGATCACCTTCTATTGGCATTGGAAGCATTTGGCAATTTGGATGGGTAATACTGCTCAATTCAATGAATCTGGAACCTATTTAATGGGTTGGTTTAGAGATTATCTATGGCTTAATAGTTCTCAGTTAATCAATGGATATAACCCATTTGGTGTAAATGCTTTATCTCCATGGGCTTGGATGTTCTTATTTGGTCATCTCATATGGGCGACTGGATTTATGTTCCTCATATCTTGGAGAGGATATTGGCAGGAGCTTATTGAAACTCTTGTTTGGGCTCATCAAAGAACACCAATCGCTAATTTAGTTGGTTGGAGAGATAAGCCTGTTGCATTATCAATTGTTCAGGCACGATTAGTTGGTTTAACCCATTTCACAGTTGGAAACTTTGTTACCTTCGGAGCGTTTGTTATAGCATCTACTTCAGGTAAATTCGGCTAAGATTTTCTCAAACGTTCAGTCAAAAGAACACTGTCTAAATAGACAGTGTTCTTTTTTTATGGAGAACTAATTCTTTATGACCTTAGAATTTGCTAGCTATCTACAAATAAAGTTAGATAAATTTAATACAAAAATAAAACAAAAAATAATTTATAAACCTTTGATATTAATATCATCTTCTAGCTTGAACAAGGTTTCAAGAAGACTTAGATAATATATAAAATGTTAATAAAAAAGCCCCTTTTAAAGGGGCTTTTTTTATTAACATTTTATTTAATAAAGCTTTTTAAGCTCCTAGTAAATGATATTCCTTGATCAAAGGTAACACAGTATCTAAATGCAAAGTTCCAATTAGCAACCAGGCAAAAACCACACCTCCTGTACCACCTAACCAAAAACCATTTGTAAAATCATTCCATCCTGCTCTAGTAAATAAATCAGCAGGTGGATTAGCTACTGTTGCATCAGAAGCAGAAGGTTGAACATTAGGTTCCTTACCTGGAGCATTATAAAGAATAAAAAGGGCAGTTAATATTTGAATAGCTCCAACGCCACCAAGCAAACCAGCTGTTAAGTGAAAATCAGTATTTCTAAGAGGTCCAGTCATAGAGAAAGGTCCATAAAGTAAGTAGCCAAAAATTGCTCCTGTTTCGAGACCTCTAAAATTAGGCGATAAACCCTCTCTGTAAACAGGAAGATTATTAATAACCATCTTTGTAAACCAACCACTATTAACAGGGGTTTTTAGATTCCCAACAGTTGGGTCTGAGACTGTTTTCACAGCCCACTTTTGCATAAGTGTTTCTTTAGATTCAGTCATGGGCTAAAAAATTTGATGAAAAAATAAAGTTTTGAAATTACTCAGTAGCTGTTATGTACCTACCGATCAAAACAATGAAAACAGCTGGACCCATTATTCCAACTAATGGAATCAGAATAGAGGGTAACAAACTTGAAGCCAGTTCACTAGTCATGACTTATTTCAATAAATCCAATTCTATTTTATAGAATTATCATCTGATCACACCAAATACATCACATTGATGACATAAAAGTTCAATCCGTATATCTTCTGTAAATGAATATCTATCACTAAAAGATTTTTCTAATCATGAATCAAGTTTTTGCTGGTGGTTTAGCTCTCATTATTGCTTTAATCCTTTGGAGTTCAAAAAAACAAATCAAGGCATCAGCTTTTTTCAAATCTCAAATGAAATCCTTTTCAAAGGCTCAAGTATCATCCTCTTTAGTAATAGATAAAAGATTAGAAAATCAAAAACTACCGGAACTGGATAATAAAAAAACAAAGTTTTTTAGAAATGAACCTTTAGTTAATTCAATAAAAACGAATAAAGAGTTAACTAAATTAATTACTAGCAATCCTGATGATCGTCTTTTAGCAATTCAAATTGCAAGTAAATGGGAAAACAAAAAAGCAATACCTTTTTTAAGAAGAGGATTAAAAGATTCTGATAGTCGAGTTGTTATTGCATCTGCTGCTGCCATTTCATCTTATAAAGGCAAGACTATTGATTTACAAAAAAAATCTCAATCCTCTCGTCCTCCTCGAAATGTATCTCTAATGCGATAAATTGGCCTATTTTGACTTTCATGATAAGTGCGGATCTGAAGCTCTCCAAGCAATCCAAAACCAAAAAGTTGAACCCCAGTCACAGCAAGAAGTAAGGCAAAAATCAATAAAGGTCTATTACCTATATCTTCCCCTAATAGTTTGATAATTAATAAGTAAAAGCTTGTAATAAAGCTGCCAATAATTGCAAGAATTCCACCAAAACCAAAAACATACATAGGTCTTGTTAAAAATCTATTCATAAACCAAACAGTCAACAAGTCCATTAAGACCCTAAAAGTCCTATCTATTCCATACTTGCTAGTCCCAAATTGACGAGCTCTATGATTTACCTTTACTTCCGTAATTCTAGCTCCTTCAATATTTGCTAAAACCGGCAGAAATCTATGAAGTTCTCCATACAATCGCATATCGGTCAATACTTCTTTCCTATAAGCTTTTAAAGAACATCCATAATCATTGAGTCTAACTCCAGTGACTTGTCCAATCAAGTGATTAGCAATTTTAGAAGGGAGTTTTCTACTTATAGCAGCATCTTTCCTACGAAATCTCCATCCACTTACTAAATCGTATCCCTCCCTAATCTTATTAATTAATAAAGGTATGTCTCCAGGATCATTTTGCAAATCACCATCAAGAGTTACTACTATTTCACCAGAAGAGATATCAAACCCTGCTGCCATAGCAGCAGTCTGACCATAATTTTTACGTAAAAGAACTCCAACTAATTCTGGCACCACCAAGCTTAATTTTCTAATCACCTCTGCAGTTTGATCTGAAGATCCATCATTAACTAAAACCAATTCAAAAGTTTCCTCCAAAGGCTTTAAAACATCTAATAATTGATTCACCAAAAATGGTAGGCTTTCCTCTTCGTTATAAATAGGAACTACTATTGATAGTGAGACATTAGAACTCATTTAAAACTCCTGATGAAGGTCACTTAATTAATATTTTTCAGAGTTTTCCACTCTGGTAACAAGAGATCACTCTTCCAGCAGATCTAAATTGAGATCTGTAAAAAGAAGCAATATTTCCAACTTCCTGCGGAAATAATCCATCAATCTCTATTCCATTATGCCCATTGCTGACACCAGAACTATGAATATAAAAACCATTCTCAATATGTAAGGAAACATGGGTACATTTTTCAGGCGGTCCAAAGAACAGTAAATCACCAGGTATTAATTTTTCTGATAAATATTCAATATCTAATCCAATATTTTTACAAAATTTTTCCTGCTGATAAGCATCTCTTGGTATCCAAATACCTGAATTTGCAAAAGCAGATTGTACAAAACCAGAGCAATCAAAATTGGGGCCTATAGTTCCACCCCACAAATATTCATTGCTGATTTTTGCTGCTGCCTTAGCCCAATCCAATACCTTAGGGATCCTAGTATTAATTTCGTCTTCAGATAAACATTCAGACTCCCAAGATTCTAGATTCGAAGCTTTATCAATTAATTCAGAAAATTTAAGCCAACAGATATAATCGTCTTCCAAAAGACGAACTTTAACTCTCTCAATAATTTCCTTATTGTTAATAACAAGTTGCAAACAATCAAGCAATTGAAAAGACCTTCCAATTCTTACCTGAGTGACTAGTTCTTGGCTGTACTCAGTTTTAAAAGCATCTATATTTTTTCGAAGTTTCCACAAACTTCCCAAAACAAATGAAGCTTTATTTAGCAAAACATCTAATGTCATAGTAAATTCTTCTTGAGCGCTATGGCGTTCTACCGACAAGACCCTAAAATGGCATCTTGCCTAAAGGGTATCCTCGATAGATATGAAAAAGAAGGTCGTCCAAACCTTCAAAAAAATATTGCAATAACGTGGATACGTTATGACAATCAAACTCCATCCTCTTCAGATGGATATGGGACAGGGTGGAACTCAAACAAACATTATTATCCTGCAAGTATTGTCAAAATCGTTTATGCATTAGCAACTCAGATATGGCTCAAAAAAGACTTAATTTCTGATTCAGAGGAACTCAGAAGAGCATTGTATGAGATGATTGCAAATTCAAATAATGACGCTACTAGTTATATTTTAGATTTATTAACAGGTACAACTAGTGGGCCTTCACTCAACAAACAAAACTTCCAAGCCTGGAAGATTCAAAGACAATTAATTAATAATTGGTTAAGTGAACTTGCATGGCCTGAAATTAAAGATTGGAATTGTAGTCAAAAAACCTGGACTGAAGGTCCTTTCGGAAGAGAAAAAGATTTTTATGGAACAAAAAACGAGAATAGAAACAGCATGACATCGGATGGAATTGCAAGAATTTTTCAATCATTAATGACTCATGAAATGCTGGCAGAAGTATCAAGTGAGCAATTTATAAAACTTTTCCATCGCTCACTTGATCCAGTTAGTCGTAAGAAAGATTTAGAGAATCAGGTAGATGGCTTTTTAGGGGAAGGAATTCCTTTGACTTCAAAACTTTGGAGCAAAGCAGGTCTAATGAGTGAAGTTCGCCATGACGTGGCCTGGTGGAATGCTCCCAATCAAAACCCCATGCTTGCCGTTGTTTTTACAACTGGAAAAGAATTAGTCAAAGATCAATTCTTACTTCCTGCAATTAGCAGTGAATTAAACAAATTAGCTATTTAGCAATCAGTAAGATTCCAGCGAATAAAATAGAACCCAAAATAAACCCAACTCCCAAAAGCACCGCAATTATTGGCGTATTTAAGTAAACAGATATTGTTGCGAGTTGATTACCCTTTGCTTCAGACACCTTGAGAGCTCCTAAATATGATATTGATTAAAGCATCTAGCTATGCCAAAAACAAACAAAGTTGAATTGACAAAACAATTT
>QCPI01000008.1 GCA_003212625.1 Prochlorococcus sp. AG-436-J02 | reverse complement strand
AATTATTTGAGTAATTACTTCTTCATGTGTTGGTCCTAGACCAAGTTCTTTCCCCTGCCGATCTTTTAAGCTAAATAGAATGCCTTCGCCTTCTGTATAAGATTTCCATCTTCCACTTTTTTTCCAAATCTCTGAAGGCTGAAGTTGCGGTAGAAGAGTTTGAAGGCATCCTTTGCTTTCCAATTCTTCTTCAACAATTAACGTTATTTTTTTTAAAACTTTCCAAAGTAATGGCATATAAGCATAAATCCCACCAGTGAGGCGCCTAATGAAACCTCCTCTTATAAGCAATTGATGAGAGATTATATCGGCTTCCGCAGGTACGTCTCTTAGGGTGATCAGCATTAGGCGGGAGACGCGCATAGGCCTAAAATGTATATCTTTCTGAGATTAGTACTTTGAGTGTGGGCCATAAAAAGATCGACTTTGATTGTGCGGGAATCATGTTGTTTTTTTAAAGAGTTCAAATGTATCTGGTGATAATTTGATAGATCTGCTAGTTTCTCTCACATATTTATTAGACGCATTATTTAGCAATGTTTAACGGGTCAGTAAATTCAGGTGCAAGTGGAAGATCAGAAGAGTCAATAGGTAAAGGATTTAATTCGGTTCCCAGCTCAAGTGATTCATTATTAACTATCGATGAAGTTCAAAAAACTTTGAACAGGTCTAGAGCTTCTGTATACAGATATACAAATACGGACACTAGGAATCTTAATCCTCCTTTTAATCCAAGAAAATTAAATACTGAATTTAGAAGTGATCAAAAAGATCAGTTACTTTTTCATCCAAATGAAGTTGCCAGATTCGCAAAAGATATTTTAAGGATTAAAGAAGTAACAGTTGAAATATTAAATTCTCCATCTTCCGAGACTCAAAATATTCTCAAAGCAATACTTGAGGAGTTAAGAATCATACGAGCTCAGTTAGAAGTAAAATCTGATACAAATCAGACTGTTACTAATCATTTAACAGATACAGATAGAAAGGCTGCTTAATTATTCTTTAATGTGGAATAATATCTATATAATTATTAATTGAATTCTATCTTGTAATTGATTTACGCACATTCAACCAACGGTTTATCTATTTAAAGCATTGTATGGATTTAGAACCTCATTTAATTAAGAAGCAATCTGCTGAACTTGATTCTCTTTCTTTTAATAAAGAAACTGATCAAATGTCTTTAGATGATGAAGATCCTTACAGTTTTAATAGTACTTCAACTTCTTTAATTGGTTTAGCAATAGTATTTGTAATGCTGGGTGTCCCATTGCTAGCTGTAATTAGTGAAAGACCAGAAACAAAAAAAATCTTAATACCGACTTCCATAAATCAAAATGGACCTGAGTCATCTTCCTCCCTCACCATCACCTGGATTAGTAAATCTAGTTGTTGAGATTCCAGCTGGAAGTAGAAATAAATACGAATATTTCAGCTCTGCAGGAATAATGGCTCTTGATAGAGTATTACATTCTTCTGTCAGATATCCTTTTGATTATGGATTTATTCCAAATACTCTTGCTGAGGATGGAGCCCCCCTTGATGCAATGGTAGTAATGGAGGAACCAACTTTTGCAGGTTGTCTGATCAAAGCTCGACCTATAGGTGTACTTGATATGCATGATTCAGGGGCCTACGATGGCAAACTTTTATGTGTTCCTATTGCTGATCCAAGGCAAAGAGAGATTAATACTATTAAGCAAATAGCTCAGGACCAATTGGAGGATGTGGCCGAGTTTTTTAGAACCTATAAAAGCTTAGAGGGACGGGTAATAGTAATTGATGGATGGAGAGATTATGATGCAGTTGATGGTTTACTGAAAAGTTGTATACATGCGCATCAATCTGATGTCAGAGAAAAATAACTATTGAATTAACTATTAAACTTTGACTTTTTAGATAAACTTATTAATCTTAAGCTTTAAAAACTTGAAATTATTTAGCTATTCCTCATGTTCAACTTGTCGCAGAGCGATTAAGTGGCTTAAAAATAAAGATATTGCCTTCGAACTAATTGATATTTTGCATTCCCCTCCATCTAAGGAAATGCTTATCTCAGCTAGTGAGCAATATGGTGATAGAAAATATCTTTTAAATACTACTGGGATTATATATCGTTCTATTGGATCAGAGGTTGTGAAGAAAATGAGTGACAAGGAATTTTTTGAGAAACTTCATATAGAACCTAGATTAATAAAGAGACCCTTCTTTTTTAAAACTAATAAATGCTTTTTAGTTGGATTTAAAGAAGATAAGTGGGCAGATATATTACTTTGAGAATTAAATAAGTTCTAACATTAATTTAAAAGAATTAGTCTTTATAAATAAAGTAAGATCAATATTGATTCATAGGGAACTAGTGAAGCAAAATCATTCAGGCTCTAGTCAACAAACTAACTATAGTTGGTGGTACTCTTTTTTTGATACTTGGGGACCTGTTTCTCTAACTATTCTTTTATATATTGGTATTCGTCATTTCATAGCAGAGGCTAGATATATTCCTTCTGGGTCGATGCGGCCAGGATTGAAAGTAAATGATCGACTGATTGTTGAAAAACTTTCTTTGCGCAACAGATCTCCTGTTCGTGGGGAAATTGTAGTTTTCAACTCACCATACTCTTTTGATAAAAAGTTGATAGCTGATAGGCCAAAACAACTTCCGTCAGGTTTAAAATGTTCTTTAATAACTTTTCCATTAATTTCTTGGATTCCTTCATTGAGAGATCGTGCTTGTGACGCTTACATCAAACGTGTAATAGCTGTAGGAGGTGATCGCCTTGTTGTTGATGCGAAGGGATTTGTTGTTTTAAACGGTAGATTGATTGATGAACCATATGTTGAATTCTTTTGTCCTAATTATTCAGCATTCAATATATGTCCCAAAGTCAATACAACCATTCCCAAGGAGCATGTATTTGTAATGGGTGATAATCGGTCTAATAGTTCTGATAGTCGTGCTTGGCCAGGTGGAGGCTTCTTACCCGAAAAAGAAATAATTGGCAAAGCAAGCTGGCGTTTTTGGCCTATTAGTCGTTTTGGTAAGATTCATTAATAAGCCCACAATCTATAACTTTCCCACATATTCTTTTGTTTTTAATCGGTTGATTAGTTGCAGTTGTTAAATACTTCTCTTCATTAGATTGGTTCCATTCTTTATTAGGATCAAACAACAACCATCGGTTGCTATCTAAGCTTAATTTCTCCTCCGCTTGCTTCAAAAATTTAGATGGACCGAAACTGATCTTTTCCCACAATTTCTCTACTTTCCAGCCTGAGTTTCTCACTAATTGATCCCAGAGCAAAGGTAGAACTAAATCGTAACCACTAATACCTTTTTTCCTTTTATTTGCAGGTCGCTTGGTCTCCGCATCATCTGTAGGAGTGGAGTGAACAGATATAGCTGTTAAAACATCGTCTTCTAAACCTTTGACAAGTGAAGCTCTATTTTGAGGAGATCCTAATGAGGGTGTTACGCTCCATCCAATGTCAAAAGGAGTAAGATTTGAGTTGTCTTTTACTAAATGCCACCATAGAACAGTTGTCATAGGCTTAAGGTATGTATTCTTAAGTATTTCAATACCTTCAGAGGTTGAGATATTCATTAACCTTAGGGCGATTTTAGGATATTGCTTGTGAAGCTCAAGTAATTGGGTAAGAGGTAGGATTTCGCTTTCAATAGGATCAGGGGGCCAGCCTGCTCTCAAGGTCTCTACACTTTGTCTAGAAAACCCTCCTGCTTGTAGAGACTTATCTCGTGGTGCCACGAGTATAGGCGAATTTTTCATTTCTCCAAGTGTAAAACCTTGCTTAAGAATTCCAATAGGTGGCGTGAAATCGTCGTCAGCTAAACCAATGGCTCCCTTTTGTAGTAGATCAGCATGCTTTGAAAGGGAAGTCCCCTTTCCACCTAGGCTAAAACCTCCCCATAAATGTATTAGAAGCTCACTTTTGATGGTCTTTAAGGAAATAAGTGACTCAATTTGATCTCTCCATAAATTAGCTCTTGGGAGAAGTCCTAATTGACCATATCCAGCATATGTTGCTTTTTTAATAAGTGTATAAATATTTTCTTCTTTACCACTAAAGGGTGATTCTAAAAATGAATGAGGGTCAACAAGGCAAGGTGCTAAAAGCAAATTTTCAGCTTTTTCAGGCTGTATTCCTATAATATCTGCATTTGTAAAAGCTTTTTTACCAAAAGCTTTTATTACACCATCTTTGATTAAGACAGTTTCTTTTTTTAAACTGGATCTAGAGCTTTCGAGGATTTGAATATTTTCTAAAAGATAATTACCAGCCATTTTATTAAAGAGCTCCAGCAGCGGTTGAGTCGATAATTCCTCCTAAATGAGAAGTGATATTTAGGCAGGTGATTTGATCTGGGTGTCCCTCTTTCTCGGAGAGATCAATAACTGTAATTCCACCATTCCCTTGTTTGATCATCCAAATCTCTGAGGGCGTTAATCCCAAAAGATGACAAAGAATGGTTTTGTTGACGGCATCATGAGCAACAACCAATGCGGTCTCATTCTTTTTCAGATCTTTACAAATTTCTATCCAACCAGTAATTGATCTTCTTGAGACTTCTTTTATATTTTCTCCATCCGGCATTTGTACTTTTTCAGGAAAGATTTTCCAAGTTTTAAGAAGATCTGGCCAGTCCGACTTGATCTCAGACTCCAGCTTCCCTTCCCATTTGCCATGACCAATTTCTTTGAGGTTGTCTTTAAGAGTGATTTCGATTCCGGGATGTTCTTTGAGAATTATCTGTGCTGTTTCTTTGGGTCTTGAGAGAGAACTACTAAAAGCTTTATGAAATATAGTATTTTTTAGAAACTTACTTGCAGCTTTGGCTTGGTCTTTTCCATTTTGATTTAAAGGGATATCAATTTTTCCTTGGAATCTCCCTTCTTTATTCCAATCTGTCTCACCATGCCTAACTAAAATAACCCTTTTTTTGTTTCCTTTTTTTGGAAGGCTAGATTGTAAATGAGCGATATTATTGAGACATTGAATTTGAACTTGCCTATCTTCCCAGCTATTAAAGTTTATATTACAAATTGAAATTGAGGCGTTGTCTAATTTTATTCTTCTGAACCCTTGTGATGGCTCATTAATTAATTTAAGTAATAAGCATCTAAGAATTGCATTATGTGCAACTATCAAAATAGTTTTATTAGAATTAGAATATGCTTTAAATAAATACTTTAAAAAATTTTCTGCTTGGAATAAGAGTTCTTTAACTGGCTGGAATTTAGTGCCGTCTTCTCTATCTATTGAAAGTTCTTTTGGTGCTTTTTCCCAAATAGAAAGCTTTTTTGGATAGAGATTATTTAGTTCGTCTTTTGTTAAACCACTCCAGGGCCCCAGGTCAATCTCTAAGAGCTCATCCGTATAAGTTGCCTTAAGTTTACTTTGATGTTGTTTGAGGATGATTTTTGTAGTTTCAGAAGCTCTTTGCAAAGGAGAGCTATAAATGGCATCAATTGGAATAGAAGAAATTATTTTTCCGGCTGCTTCTGCTTGTAGCTGCCCTTCTTTAGTTAATGTTGAGAGGTCGCTTCTTCCTTGGATACGACCTTCTTTATTAAAACTACTCAATCCATGACGGACAAAGATTAGACGCAATGTCATTAAATAAATGTCTTTAGATAATTATGGTATTAGCCATGGGGACAATCTAATGTTCTTTTAGTAAAGATATAAGTCTTTCTAAATGTCAGTCTTCACAAGTTGATTTCATGAGTCAAGCCAAAACTGGTTGGAAATGGGCTGTAGCTCTATTTTCATTACTTTTAACTGTTCTAATTTGGCAACAAGGCTTGCAAGAAAGCTTTGAGCGTCCCTCAGTTGCACCAAAGATTTCATTGATGCAATCCGAGATGGCAGTGTCAGCTTCTTCTTCATCTGTGCCTGAATCACTCAAAGATATATTTTTAGGTTCAAAACCTCAAGAAAAACTTTATCAAACTCTCAATAGTATTTCAGCTGAACAAATTGAGGATAGACAGAGACTCCTGCTGGCAGTGCTTGAAGAGTCTGATTCCAAGAAAAAAATAATCTTGGAGAAAAAGTTTCAGGATAGAAACTTTGAAAAACTTAAAAGTTATATATTAGATAATGATAGGGAGTTAGATGATTTTTCTGAGTTTAATGAAATAAAATCAGACCCTTTACTCTATCAAGTTTCATGTTCAAGTTTAGGATTTTCTGATGAAAAGTGTATTAATAAAAGATATAATTTACAAGCTACAACAAGGCTTTTTGCCTCTCAATTATTACCATTTCTTGCTTCTATTGTAGGAAGTATATTATTGATTAGGTATGCTTTCATTTTTATAAGAAAGCAAAATAGTCAATGGCCAGAAAATATAGCCCCTCCTTTGTCAGTAATAGATATGATTATTTTAATTTCTGGTGGTTTTGTTGTTATTGGGGAAGTTTTTTTTCCTGCCTTTATAATACCAATAGTAGATTTATTGTTTGATAATTTATCCACTCCATTAAAGCAATCTTTAAGAGTATTTATCGGTTATTGCTCAATGACAATCGCTCCTATATTAATTATTCGATATCAATTAATGGGTCTCGCTCCTTCTGGAATTGAGGGTGGATGGTTGCAATGGAAAATTAAACCAATTAAAGAAGGGATTTTTAAATCAATTGGTGGATGGTTAATGATTATGCCTTTGGTTTTGCTGATTGGGTGGGTCACTAATGAGCTAATAGGTGACCAGGGTGGAAGCAATCCTTTGTTAGAGCTTGTTTTAAATAGTGATGAACTTATTCCATTGATTTTGCTTTTGATTACAACTGTTGTTTTGGCACCAGTTTTTGAGGAGTTGGTTTTTAGAGGTGTGCTTTTACCTGTATTAGTATCAAAAGTCGGTAAAATTATCGGTGTTTTATTAAGTGCTTTGATCTTTGCGTTAGCTCATTTAAGTGTAGGAGAATTACCGGCATTATTTGTTTTAGGTATTGGTCTTGGCTTAATGAGATTGAGTTCAGGAAGACTATTCCCGTGTGCTCTAATGCATTCTCTATGGAATGGAGTCACTTTTGCTAGTTTACTATTGGTGGCTTGATATTAAATAAACAAAACATCAGTATTCCAGCTCTTGCAGTTACTTGATCAAGGTGTTTGACTTGAATTACTTTCGAACTTTGAATTGATTAGTCATACTCTAAATAAGAAAAAAGTGGGACAATTTCAGAAAAAGAAGTTGGTAATAGGCTATTCAAGTAGCTTTTTTTCTTCAAAACAGTTTTATAAGAGATTTCCAATTCAAGCTGCTCTTCATATTCTGCTAGATGGAGCATTGGTAGGAGTAATTACAATAGTGGCGATAATGTCATCAGTAGCTCTCCATTCTCAATATTTATGGACTAAGTCTTTTACTAAGCTTGAGACAACTAGAGATTTGAATCTTAGGTTATGGGAATCAACATCAATTCTTGAAAGCTATTTATTGAAAAATCAACAGTTGTCTAGATCTTTGGTTTCAACTAAAGCGGAAGATCTTGTTTATGTGGATAGCCCAAAGCCACAAAACACCAGATCATTATCTAATGAGACATTTAGAACAAAATTATTAGAAAAAATTTCTTCTTTTCCAATGAAATCAGGTTATTAAAAATTTTCATGAGAACTATTGATTCGAAAAAGAAAAGAAAGTACTTTAAGTTGAAAACTCTTTCTCCTCTCTCTGAGAATAGATTTAGAATTGTTTTTCTTATCTTATTCGTTGGGCTTGGAAGTCTTTTTTTAAGAGTAGGTTGGCTTCAAGTATTTCAGGCTGACCAATTAAAATCTAAAGCACGTGAAGTTCAAACCGAAAAGAGGAGACCACTTGGAACACGTCGATCTATTTTAGATAGAAACGGAAAGCTTATAGCAATAGATGAAAAACGTTTTAAGCTTTGGGCTCATCCGAGATATTTTCAGTTTCCTGGCGATTCATATGGGACAGTACGTAAGCCAGAAGAAGTAGCAAAACTTCTTTCTTTGCCATTATCTAAAAGTGTTAGTGAGCTTTTACAGGAATTTGGTAATTATTCTTCGGGGATAAAGCTTGCGGAAGGGTTAACTCAAGAAAAAGCTAATGAGATTAAGAAACTTAGAATTAGTGGAATTGATTTGGAGGCGTACCCACAAAGGTTTTATCCTCATGGATCACTTTTCGCAAATGTAGTTGGTTTCTTGGATCTAGATAGAAGACCTCAGGCAGGACTAGAATTAAGTTTAGATAGAGAACTTAAGCGTCTAGAGAAAAAAAGTATACTCAGAAGAGGTGCTGATGGAACACCTTTACCTGTTGGTGTTCAGCGTGGCGTATTTGATGAGGATCAATTAAATCTCCAGCTTACATTAGATGTAAGACTCCAGGAAGTAGCCGTTAAAGAAATAAGTAAGCAAGTTAAAGCTTGGAATGCAAAAAAAGGTGTTGTAATTGTAATGGATATTGAGACGGGAGCACTTCTAGCATTGGCTTCGACACCTAGTTATGACCCTAATAAATATTGGGAGTATTCACCATCTCTTTTTAAAGAGTGGTCAGTTCAAGAATTATTTGAACCTGGTTCTACCTTTAAACCAATTAATTTGGCATTGGCATTGGAGGAAGGAGTAATAAGCCCAAATGGAGAAATAAATGATGATGGTCTTATTACGGTTGGAGGATGGCCTCTCTCGAATTGGGATAGAAAGCCTAATGGCATAATAACTTTCCCTGAGGTATTACAAGTCTCAAGCAATGTAGGGATGATAAAGATTATGAATAAATTGAATGCAAGTAATTATTGGCAATGGTTAAGGCGGTTAGGCATAGATGAGGTTCCAGAAACTGATCTACCTGGTGCAGTTGGTGGTCAAATAAAATCAAAGCAGATTTTTGTCAATCAACCAATAGAACCTGCAGTAGCAGCATTTGGTCAAGGCTTTTCTATTACCCCACTAAAACTTGCTCAATTACATGCTTTGCTCGCAAATGGAGGAAAACTTGTTACGCCTCATATTACTAAAGGATTGAGAGATAATAATGAGTCATATTTCAATACTCCACCTGAATCAAAGCAGGTGTTATCTAAAGAAGTAACGAATATTGTTCTTGGATGGATGGAAACAGTTGTTTCTTTTTATGAGGAAAGTGGTATTGAGGTAAATGTTCCTGGCTATAGGATTGGAGGTAAAACAGGCACCGCACAAAAATCACAGGATGGCTTAAATTATGATTCAAAAATTTGCAGTTTTGTAGCAAGTCTTCCTATCGATGATCCTCGTTATGTTGTTTTGGCTGTTGTTGATGAACCCAAAAAACCATATGCTTACGGAGCAACTGTAGCTCTCCCGGTAGTAAAAGAAATTATTGAGACTTTACTTGTGATTGAAAAAATCCCTCCAAGTATTGATAGAAAAGAACATTTAACGATCAATAGCTAAGAGATGACTAAGGTTTTCCCGAAAGTACTAATTAAAGGGTGAAATCTATGAAAAAATTAGCTAGTGTGTGAACCTTGAGAGATGTTTTTTTATTATGGAATCCCTTCTTAATCAGTTATCGTCAATGACTGTTGTAGTTGCTGATACTGGTGATCTTGAAGCGATTAAAAAATTTCATCCCAGAGACGCTACTACAAATCCTTCTTTGATTTTAGCCGCTGCACAAATACCTGCTTATCAAAGCTTGATTGATAGAGCACTTTCCACCTCAAGAGAAATGTTAGGAGGCAATGTCTCCCGTGATGATGTAGTTAAAGAAGCTTTGGATGAACTGTGTGTAGTTTTTGGTAAAGAGATTTTAAAACTAATTCCTGGACGCGTTTCAACAGAAGTTGATGCAAGACTCAGTTTTGATACTGAGGCTACTATCTCTAAAGCTAGGAAAATCATTTCAAAATACAATCAAGCTGGTATCTCTAATGATCGCGTCTTAATTAAAATTGCTTCTACTTGGGAGGGGATAAAAGCTGCTGAGGTATTAGAAAAAGAGAATATACATTGCAACCTAACTTTATTATTTAATTTTTATCAAGCTGTTGCTTGTGCTGATGCGGGGGTAACTCTTATTTCTCCCTTTGTTGGTAGGATTTTAGATTGGTATAAAGCTGCTACAGGAAGAGATTTTTATTCAGCCACTGAAGATCCTGGTGTGGTTTCTGTGACTAAAATATTCAATTACTTTAAGTCAAATGGTTACAAGACAGAAGTTATGGGAGCGAGTTTTAGAAATATAGAGGAAATAATTGAGCTAGCCGGATGTGATTTGTTAACAATTTCACCTAAATTACTTCAGCAGCTTAATGAAACATATTCGGACTTACCAATTAAGCTAAATGCTCAAAAACCTTTAGTCATTAATGAGAAGATTCACTTAGATCAGACATCTTTTGAACTTCTGATGGCTGGGGATAAAATGGCTACGGAAAAACTTAAGGAGGGAATTAATGGTTTTAGTCAAGCAATTGATAAATTAGAAAATCAATTGAAGGAAAGACTTGAGTTGATTGAGAGAGGTATTGCCGTAACTTTATGAGTCTGAATTTTGAAAGAGTAATCTTTTGATTACTCTTTTTGCAATATCCTCATAGCTCATTTCACCAGAAAGAATTTTTGCAATTCTTTCTGGTGCAGTGGGTCTTTTCACCCCTAATTGATATCCAACTTTAGGAAAACGATAAAAGACCTGAGAAATTCTTTTCCCCCAAGCCATTGAATTTCCCCAATTGTTTTTCATGACTTTTGTATATTCATCTAAAGAATTTACTTTCCCATCTAACCAATAAATAAGGCATTTTGCTGCTTCAAATCCACTCATTAAAGCGGGTCTTAATCCCTCTGCTAAAAAAGGATCGCATAATGAGGCAGCATCTCCAACTAGCAGAATTCCGTCTCCGTTTAAATTGCTGTGGCCATTCCATACCCTTAACTTTGTTTCTTGACCAATTACTTCAGATGGGTCAAATCCTAAATCAGGAAGAAATGATTTAAGTATTTCCTCAACAGGAATTGAATTTTTATTATCTAGAAAAGTCCCCATACCAATATTCACCTCATTGTTTAATGGAAATGCCCATGCAAAGCCATTTCTCACTAAACCAAATTCGAATCTAGCGGTTTCACTCCTTAGATTTCCCTTCCTTTTAATTCTTCCTGAGAAAGTGCAGGCAAATTTTTGTTTCTTTGGACCTAATTTAAATATTTTGGGCCAAGGTGATTGAGATCCATCAGCAATGACAACTGCTTTTGCCTCGATTTGTCTCCCATCAAGAGCGGTTATTTGCCAAATATTTGAACTTTTTTTTATATTGACTACATTAAAAGTAGTTAATAAGTTGCAACCAGAATTTAGTGCTTGATCTAATAAGAAAGAGTCGAGCTTTTCACGTTTGACTATCCAAAAAGGAGAAGAGCCAGGGAGCTTGGTAACCACCTTATCAGTATTGTTCCAACTGAATTCAACATTTGTTATTATTTCATCAACTATAGGCAGAAGTTTAAAAGGGAACCAATTTTGCACTGCAGCTGACATGCCACCTCCACAGATCCTTTGAGAAGTGTGAGTGTTTTTTTCAAGAATACATACTTTTTTATTTGTATTAGCCAGATGAAATGCTGTTGTGGTGCCAGAGGCCCCTCCTCCAATAATCGCAACATCTATAAGTGTCAAACTTTTAAAATCTCAGCTTCTTTTTCTGAAAGTTTTTTTTCGATATCGTTAATAAAATGATCTGTTTCTTTTTGAATTGTTTCTTGTTCATCCCTGCTTTGATCTTCGGAAAGCTGACCATCCTTCTCTGATTTTTTGATTTTATCTATTGCATCACGTCGTATATTCCTTAGGGCAACTTTTCCTTCTTCTGCGTATTTTGATGCGAGTTTACAAAATTCTTTTCTACGTTCTTCAGTTAAAGGTGGCACATTGATACGAATTATTTTCCCATCGTTGTTTGGAGTAAAACCTAGATCACTTGTCGCAATAGCTTTTTCAATAGCAGCTAGCGAGCCTAAGTCGAAGGGTTGAATCGCTATGGTTTGAGAATCAGGAGTTGAAATTGTTGCAAGAGACTTTAGAGGAGTTTCAGTCCCATAATATTCGACTGATATTCTGTCCAGTAAAGATGTATTTGCCCTCCCTGTCCTAATGGTATTAAAATTTCTTTGAGCTGCTTCTACGGATTTGCTCATTGTGATTTTTAGCTCTTGGTTTGTCATTTTATGTAAATTTATGGCGAAATTGATTTAGCAAAAGGTTGAAAATTTGGAGGCTTAACTTGAATTAGATATTCTTGATCCAATTGGCTCTCCAGAAATAGCCTTAGCAATATTTCCAGGTTGGAAAATATTAAAAACAACTATTGGTATTTTATTATCTTTACAAAGAGCAATTGCTGTACTATCCATAACTCCTATTTCGTTAGTTAAGACATCTTGAAAGGTTAGATTGTCATATTTGACGGCATCAGAGAATTTTTTTGGATCTCGATTGTAAACGCCATCAACTTTAGTTGCTTTGAAGACAACTTCAGCATTTATTTCAGCGGCTCTTAGAGCCGCTGTAGTATCAGTTGTAAAGAAAGGGTTGCCGCATCCACCTCCAAAGACAACTACTCTTCCCTTTTCAAGATGTCTGATAGCTCTCCTCCTAATATATGGTTCTGCAATTTGTTGCATTTCAATAGCAGATTGGACTCTAGTAGGCACCCCTGCTCTTTCTAACCCATCTTGCAGTGTGATTGCATTCATTACGGTCGCGAGCATCCCTACATAGTCTGCAGTGGCTCTATCCATTCCTGCGGCTGATCCTTTTAACCCTCTAAAGATATTCCCACCGCCAACGACAATTGCAATTTGAGTCCCACTCTCAACTACTTTTGACACATCCTTGGAAATAGCTTGAACAATTTCAGGATCAATCCCATAGGGTTTCTCTCCCATAAGAGCTTCACCACTGAGTTTTATGAGTGCTCTAGAGTATGCCATTAAAAATCAATATCCAATTGACAGTAGCAAGTTCTGAGGGAACGTCTTGATATCTGTATTGGATCCCTTGCGATGGAAATACTTTCAAGATTTGAATTAATATTCAATTCCTTCTTGTGCCTTTACCCCTTGCTCTCTAAAAGGATGATGGATTAATTTCATTTCCGTCACCAGATCAGCTGAACCGATTAACTTTTCTGAAGCGCCTCTTCCAGTTAAGACTACATGTGTAAGTTCAGGTCGTAAATTTATTCCTTTTATAATTTCATCTTCATCTATATATCCAAGTTTTATTGCAACAATAATCTCATCTAAGATTATAAGTTTATATTTTGGATCTTTAAGATAATAGAGAGCTTTTTCCCAACTCGATTTAACTAATTTTATATCTTTATTTCTATCTTGTGTCTCCCATGTAAACCCTTCTCCAAATGCATGAAACTTTAATTTATCCCCAAAAATTTTCAAGGCCAATGACTCTCCTGGCTCCCATCCACCTTTGATAAATTGAATGATTGCAACTTTATGTTTATGACCAAGAGTTCTTATCCCTATT
This sequence comes from Prochlorococcus sp. AG-436-J02, assembly GCA_003212625.1. Classification (GTDB taxonomy): domain Bacteria; phylum Cyanobacteriota; class Cyanobacteriia; order PCC-6307; family Cyanobiaceae; genus Prochlorococcus_B. The sequence goes on along the minus strand of QCPI01000008.1, from coordinate 26,476 downwards.
CCTAGCGCTGCAGTCGTTTTACCTTTCCCTTGACCAGTATTAATAATTATAAGACCTTTTTCTTTATTTCTTTCTTTTAATCTTTGTGTTTGAACTTCTTTCCTTTTTTCCATTCTTTTGCGATATTTTTCTTCGGTAATATTTGGCATCAAATTACCTCCCATCCCTATTTCTTCTGCACTCTTGTCTAGGTTCTTAAGTCTTGAATTTCCTTTAGGAATCTTCTTATTCATTTCTGATATGAAAATTGAATGAGTTAATAAAAATAAAATAGCTATAAATATTAATTGTTGTTTTTGTTGGTATTTACCCTTGATAGGGCACTGTCAACAGCAAGTTGCTGATCTCTTCTTGTTATCCAATGATGATAGGTTTTTGTATGTATCGAGACTGAATGACCCATCATTTTTGCCGCTACGGTATTTGGCAGACCTATTAAAATTGTCCTAATTGCCCAAGCATGTCTTAAGTCATAGGGAGTAAAAGAAATGTTGTATCTTCTAAATTGCTCAGATACTCTTCTGCCTATATGTTGAAGAGTTGTATCTTGTAAATCTGTTTTAATACTAGGAAGTAAATCTACGGTATCAGTTATTTTGTCTAGTTCGAATAAGCTAACCCATTCTGGATGAAATGGCCAAACTTGATGCTCTCCTGTTTTTGTATTAGGGAAAACCCTAAGTATTTTATCCCCATCTTTTTTTAAACAAGATAGATCACTAAAAAAGACCTCATGATTTCTTAGCCCATAGGTTGCCATTAACCCAAAAACAAATCTCCATTTTGGATTAGGGATTAATTTAAAGCTATTAATAATTGATTCATCACTAGGCAATTCTCTGAAATTTGATTTGTTTATTCCATAACCATTTTGAAGCTGTTTCCAGTTGTTAGGTAGTTCTAAATTAATATGTTTTGCTAGAGCTCTTAAAGCAATTCCACATTGTTGTCTACTACGTGAACTCTCTTTGTAACTTAAAAGGATTTCAAGTAGCAGTTCTGCATCTAACTTAAGACTAGATTTATTGCTAAATCCAATTAATCTGTTCATATACGGTTTGTAAGCAGATTGCCAAGTACTGATTTTTCCTGCAGGTGATTTGCTTTTGGAGGTATTAGAAAAAAATTCTTTTTTAAAGCTTTCTATTGCATTGGCGACGTCTAGTTTGTTACTTTTTAATGATGAAATAGATTTTTCTTTAATCCAATTAGACCAGAAGAATTGATTTTTTTTTATCTGAAAATCAACCAATTCTACAGCTTTTTTAGCTTCTTCCAAACCGATAATGTCGTATGGGAGCTTAAGACTTATTCTTTGAATTTTATGAAAACTTGGAGATTTTTTATCAGGTAATGAACCACGAATATTTAAAACTTTACCCCTTTTTTCAATTCTTAAATTGATGCCCTTGTATTCAAGGTCTTGATTGATATCAAGTAATTTTTGATTCTCGTCCATATTTTCTTGTAAATTTAGATAGATTTACCTTGGTAAGGTTTTTATAACCTTTTATAAGGAGTTTTTTCTAAAATGGCTCGGGTTGGTGTCCTCTTATTAAATCTTGGAGGTCCTGAGCGTATTAAAGACGTTGGACCATTTTTATATAATCTATTCTCTGATCCAGAGATAATCCGATTACCAGTACGTGCTTTTCAAAAACCTCTGGCTTGGCTTATAAGCTTATTAAGAAGTAGAAAATCACAAGAGTCTTACAGGTTAATTGGAGGTGGATCACCTTTACGTCGTATTACTGAGCAGCAGGCAAGAGAGCTCCAAAGTTATCTTAGAAATCGAGGAATAGATGCAACTACATATATTGCGATGAGGTATTGGCATCCATTTACTGAATCGGCCGTAACGGATTTAAAGGCTGATGGTGTTAGCGAAGTTGTTGTTTTGCCACTTTATCCTCACTTTTCTATCAGTACAAGTGGATCCAGTTTTCGAGAATTAAAAAGGTTGAGAGATGATGACGCTGAGTTTGGAAAACTATCAATTCGTTGCATTCGTAGCTGGTTTGATCATCCAGCATATGTATCTTCAATGGCTGAACTTATAAAGAAACAAATATTGGATTGCGATTCACCTGAAAAGGCTCACGTTTTTTTTACAGCACATGGTGTTCCCAAAAGTTATGTAGAAGAAGCTGGCGATCCTTATCAAGATCAAATACAAAACTGTTCACTTTTGATTATTGATAAGCTTGAAAGTTCACTTGGATTTAGTAATTCTTTCTCACTTGCATATCAAAGCAGGGTGGGTCCAGAGGAATGGTTAAAACCATATACAGAAGAAATATTAGAAAAACTAGGAAAATCTGGAGTTAAGGAACTTGTTGTAGTGCCAATTAGTTTTGTGAGTGAGCATATTGAGACACTCCAAGAGATTGATATTGAGTACAAAGAAATTGCTACTAAAAATGGAATTGTTAATTTTAAAAGAGTTCCAGCACTTGATACTTATCCACTGTTTATTGAAGGACTTGCTGACTTGGTCACTTCTTGCTTGAAGGGAGACGGGATTAGTTTGGAAGAAGCCTCAAAATTACCTGAAAGAGTAAAACTTTATCCTCAAGAGAAATGGCAGTGGGGATGGAATAACAGTTCTGAAGTTTGGAATGGCAGAGTCGCAATGATTGTTTTCCTTTGCTTTTTGATGGAATTAATAATTGGGAAGGGCCCCTTACACCAAATAGGATTGTTGTAGATAATTATAATATTTATAATTATTAATTGATTTAATAATCTTTTGTTTTATAAAAATAACTGAATTTCTTAAATCTTTGCTTAATTTAGATTGATTGAAATTAGGCATATTAGGATTTATTGTTAGTTTAGATTTTGTTATGCTGTGACCCTGACCTCTGCGCCTATGGATATAGGAGATTCAGGAACACAAACTCAATACGAGATTTCAGGAGCTGATGCTCTGATGGATTCTCTTCGTAGGCATGGAGTAAATACTATTTTTGGTTATCCAGGCGGTGCAATTCTCCCAATATATGATGCTGTTTTTAAAGCAGAGCAAGAGGGCTGGTTAAGACATATTCTTGTTAGACATGAACAGGGAGGAACTCATGCCGCAGATGGTTTTGCTAGAGCGACAGGAAAAGTAGGTGTTTGTTTTGGTACATCAGGTCCTGGGGCTACGAATTTAGTCACTGGTATAGCCACGGCTCAAATGGATTCGGTCCCTCTTGTTGTTATAACAGGACAAGTTCCAAGACCTTCTATAGGGACTGATGCTTTTCAAGAAACAGATATTTTTGGAATAACACTCCCAATTGTTAAGCATTCATGGGTCGTAAGAGATCCAGCCGAAATTGCAAAAGTTGTAGCTCAGGCTTTTCTAATAGCTTCATCTGGTAGACCAGGACCTGTTTTGATTGATATTCCAAAAGATGTTGGACAAGAGTTGTTTAAATATCAACCTGTTGAGCCAGGTTCAATAAAACCTCAAGGTTTTGAACTTCCATTGGCACCAGAACATACAGCTATAAGTGAAGCCTTAGATCTAATTGAAAATGCTGAGCGACCACTTCTTTACGTGGGTGGTGGAGTTATTTCATCTGGAGCTCATGAAACCCTTGCCGCGATTGCTAATAGATATCAAATCCCCGTAACAACAACTTTGATGGGGAAAGGAGCTTTTAATGAACGTGAACCTCTATCCGTTGGGATGCTTGGGATGCATGGTACAGCCTATGCAAACTTTGCTGTAACTGAGTGTGATTTGTTGATTGCGATTGGAGCAAGATTTGATGACAGAGTTACAGGTAAATTGGATACTTTTGCACCTAAAGCAAAAGTAATTCATTTTGAGATTGATCCTGCTGAAATAAATAAAAATAGAATTGTTGAAGTTTCTGTCTTGGGTGACGTTGGAATTAGTCTTGTGAAATTATTAGATCTTAGTAATCAAAGAAAAATAAATACAAAAACATCTAACTGGCTTACTAAAATTAAAACTTGGAAAAATGATTTTCCTTTGATGTCCCCACCAAAAGAAGGAGAAATTTATCCACAGGAAGTATTAATTGGATTGAGGGAGTTAGCCCAAGATGCATACATTACAACTGATGTTGGACAACATCAGATGTGGGCAGCTCAATATTTGTTGAATGGACCAAGACAATGGATTAGTAGCGCTGGACTCGGAACAATGGGATTTGGAATGCCCGCTGCAATGGGAGTTAAAGTGGCATTACCCGAGGAGCAAGTGATTTGTATTGCAGGAGATGCAAGTATTCTTATGAACATTCAGGAGCTTGGAACTATTGCTCAATACAATTTGAATTTGAAAGTAATTATTATCAATAATCATTGGCAGGGTATGGTTCGTCAATGGCAAGAAAGTTTTTATGATGAAAGATATTCTGCCTCTAACATGTCTGTTGGTGAGCCTGACTTCATTAAATTATCTCAGGCTTTTGGTATTGAGGGTATTTTAATTTCTGAAAGAGATCAGCTAATACCTCAACTTAAAAAAGCTTTGGAGAATGAAGGACCAGTTATTGTTAACGTAAATGTCAGAAAGAATGAAAACTGTTACCCAATGGTGCCACCTGGAAAAAGTAATGCTCAAATGGTTGGTGTAACTAATATAAATAAATAATTAAAGATTTAAAAATCATTTTATGAGAAAATTTTATACAAAGATATTTATATTATTAATATGTATTTTTGGTTTTGTTTTTAAAGCTTATGCTGCTGAAATTTTGCAAGTAAGCAGTTCATCTGTTTTGTTGATAGGAGATAATAACCGTACTTATACTGTAAAAATAGCATGTACTGAAATAAGTACTGATTTTGAAGAAAGATCTGTTAACTGGCTAAAAAAGCAATTGCCAAGACATACAAAAGTAAATTTAAAGCCGCAAGGAACTGTTGATGGCATATTGATTGCTAAAGTTATTCCTATTAATAGTAATATTGATATAACTGAAAGATATATTAATGAAGGATTGGCAACGGATAAATGTAAAAGTTAATCTAAAGATTGATTGTCCTATGTCTTAGAATACTAATTTAAATTTTTTTAAATTAGTATTCTTTCTTCTAAAAGATTTAAATGATTTTTTATATGATAATCCCATAATCTGTTTAGTTAGATTATGCATTTTTTGATAACTTATTTGTATCTATTGGTCTGGCACTAGCTTTTTATGAATCTGCGAAGTTTAGTTTTTCAGTGATTAAAAATCAAGTTTTTTCTTATATATTTTATTTGATTAGTCTGTAATATTCTACATATATGGTTGCCTTAGTTTTGAATGATTAAATTATGAACATCTTTTATCTTTTTAAATGTCATTAGATTTCTCCAATATCTCTTAGCATCCAGAAACCATCTAATGAATTTTGTTCTGAACTTTTCTGAACAGAAATAAATTGAAGTCCATCAGCATCACGCTTAGTACTTAGAAAATTATTTTTAATTGCATTAGTTGCTTGTTCTTCGACATCAGTAACCAGCCATCTGTCTGCTTGTCCTGCTTCTAAAATTATTTGGGTTCCTTCTATTAAAAGCTTTGCTGGTTCAAGTCCTCCTAGCCAGGCTGCAAGTGCTAAGGATCTTTTTGAACTAAATAGCCTAATACCAGGAATAAAAATATTCTCATTAATTGATTCCTTTATTGGAATTAAATTTGAAAATTCTATTTCCCATTCGTCGGCCTCTCTAAGTGTATTAAGTGATAATGATGCAAAGCTCCAAGAGTCTCCTCGTACTTCTTCTGGTAAAGGTATGGCTTGGTTTGTAATTGGGTTGGATGGAGGTGCAAGATTAACGCCTGTATATCCTTTTTGTTGAGGATAAAGATTCCTTTCTCTCTCAATAAGCCATTCCAGTAAAGAATAAGTTCTTCTACTTGAAATAAGTTCAACACCTACTTTATCTGCTGCACGTTTTATCATTGTTTTCATAGAAGATCGCCAACAACGTATAACTGAAGGTTTATCCCAGCCTTGATTCTTGGCTTCGATAATGGCTTCTTCTAATGCATCTTTCAACCAAATTGAATTAACAGTTGAGGCTGGACAAATTTTTTCCCATTTAAAAGTTTTCTGATCTTTGAAATTATTCGTTGTGGTAATGAGTAATTCCCATCTTTTTTTACCATTTTCATCAATTACAGGCCGGGAATAAAAATCAATTTCCCAATCGGCTTTCTTTAAATCAGAAATTTTTAGATCAATCACAATCTTTTTTTAAGATAAAGTTATGAGGATAAATTGATGCGTGTCCCATCTTTATTTGGATCAATTTTTTCTTTGTTGAGACTATTCCGAGCCTTAATAGCTCTATCCTCTGCTTCTTCCATTACTTTTGATTTGTCAGTTATAAGTTCTCCTGGAGGACCTTCTAAAAGAGCAGTATTCAATCCAATTCGACCCCGGGATGGATCTAAATCAGTTATCAAAGCTTTAATAGATTCTCCAGGTTGGAAAATTTCTCTCAGGCTTCTAATACTTCCATTGGTTACCAATGACTGATGTAGTAATCCACTTACACCTTTTAAATCGACGAAGAAACCATAAGGTTTTATAGTTAGAATTTCTCCTTCGATTAACTGTCCTATTTCTAATTCAGAAAATCTAGATGCAATTGCAGCTTTTTTTTCTGAGAGAACAAGTTTTCTTCTTTCTGGATTTACTTCTAAAAAAGCAGCATTAATGGTTTTTGAAACAAGAGATTGGTGATTCTCTCCATTTTCAAGTTGAGATCTAGGGATAAAGCCTCTTAATCCTTCGAAGTCACATGTCACTCCTCCCCGATTAAAACCATTTATCTTAACTCGAATAACTTTTCCTTCTTTGGCAAGATTTTGAACTTTGTCCCAGCTTTTTCTTAATTCTAAAGCTCTACAACTAATTGTTACCATCCCATCTGCATTTTGTTCCCTGGTAACTAGAACTTCTACTTCAAGCCCTTTTGGGAAGCGCTCTTTTAAATTTGTAATTACACCTAGACCACATTCATTTTTAGGCATGAATCCAGGAGCTTTCCCACCTATATCTACATAAATACCATCACTCTCAATAGCAATAACTGAACCTTTAGCAATTTCTCCAGTAGAACCAATTGGTTGGTTTTCTTCTAATGCTGCTAAAAACTCATCTTCATCAAAATCAAATTCATCAACTTGACGAGGTTGTTGTCCAAAATTATTTTTGTTTTCATAAGAGTTAATATTTTTATCGTCAGAGCTGCTTTCAGATCTAAGTAAATCTTCCATTGTCATAGCTTGCAAATTATTGCTATGGCTTTCTTCAATTACTTTTTTCTGTTCAGGACCTTTTTTTAAAGGAGCAATGCTTGTTTCAACTGGAACTTTTTTGCTAAATCTTTTATCTTTAGATTGTTCAGAGAAATCTTTCTCTGATGAAGTCTCGCTAATGATTTCTTCATTAGTCTTCCGACTGATGTGCATAACCTGCAATGGTTTGCGAGGTTGATCTGTTGCAGGCCTTGGGGGAGTAGCTTTTTTAGGCTGAGGATCTGACCCGGCCATAATTTCCCTTGGTAATGAGTGAATTATTCTTACAGTCAAGGGTAAGTTGTTTTTGAATTAATAGGAGATTTCTATCATTTTCCAAACTCGTCGATTTGAACACTTAGCTTGGCCTGAAGTCTCTAAAGCGGCTTCGGAGAAAGGATCTACATTGGTTTGGCCCTTTGGTGCATGTGAACAACATGGGCCTCATTTACCTTTAATTACTGATACTTTTTTTGCTGAAAATATTTTAATTAAGACACTTGAGGGCTTGCCTAGAAAAATGCCAATATGGATGATGCCATCTCAGTCAATTGGTTTTTCTCCTGAGCATCAGGCTTTCCCGGGAACTTTGTCCCTATCAGCAAATGTATTGATTTCATTGGTTTCGGATGTTGGTAAGCAGATAGCTTCTATGGGATTCAAAAGATTAGTCTTTTTTAATGCTCATGGTGGACAAATAGGTCTGCTGCAAGCTGTTTCAAGACAATTACGAATTCAATGCCCCTCTTTAGCTGTATTGCCTTGTTTCCTATGGAGTGGAGTGCCTGGACTAGAAAAGCTTTTGCCTGATAAAGAGGTTGAGGAAGGTCTGCACGCTGCTTTAGCAGAGACAAGTCTTATGATGCATATGCATAGTGAATTAGTTAGAAATCATTCTTATTTAGAGAGTAAAACTTCTAATGAAGAAATTATTAGTCCTCCAAAAGGATGGAGTCTTGAGGGTGCTTCTCCATGTGCATGGCTTACACAAGATTTGAGCTCTTCTGGGATTATTGGTGATGCAAGTTCCTCTAATCCCAAATTGGGTCTCGCCTTAGAAAAAGCACTAATAGATCATTGGAGGTCTTTATTTATAAGCCTTTTGGAAAGTGATTGGCCGCCAATTATGTCAGGAGAATCTGTTTCTAGCAGTTAAGATGTGGTTACTGAACTTCCATTTTGTGTTTAATTCTGTAAGATCACTCAAATTGACAAATTTCTAATAGATCTATGCAAGCGCTTGCATCCAACAATTTACAAGTAGAGAAAGAAGAGTTATGTTCTGATTCTCTTCCAGATTTCACCTCTGAATCTTATAAAGATGCTTACAGCAGAATCAATGCTGTTGTGATTGAAGGAGAGCAAGAAGCTTATTCAAATTTTCTTGATTTAGCTAAGTTGATTCCAGAGCATGCTGAAGAGCTTGTAAGGCTAGGGAAGATGGAGAAAAAGCATATGAATGGTTTTTGTGCTTGTGGGAGAAATCTTGCTGTAAAGCCTGATATGCCTTTTGCTAAAACATTTTTTTCAAAACTCCACAATAATTTTATAGAGGCTTTTAAAGCTGGAAATACAACTACTTGTCTTTTAATTCAATGCATTTTGATTGAATCTTTTGCAATATCTGCTTATCACGTTTATATCCGTGTAGCTGATCCTTTTGCTAAAAGAATTACAGAAGGTGTTGTCCAAGATGAATACTTGCACTTGAATTATGGTCAAGAATGGTTAAAGGCCAATCTTGATTCAGTTAAAAAAGATCTAATGAAGGCTAATAAAGAAAATCTGCCATTAATAAAATCGATGCTTGATGAGGTTTCAAATGATGCGGAAGTTCTTCATATGGATAAGGAAGAGTTAATGGAGGAATTTATGATTGCTTATCAAGACTCCCTTCTTGAAATAGGTCTTGATAATAGAGAAATTGCAAGAATGGCTCTTGCAGCAGTCATTTAGAGATTTCAATTTTATATTTTCTATCTTCATCAATTCCTCAAGAACTTAAAGTTCTTGAGGAATTCTTTTTTTTGTGACCTTGGTGGTCTAACCTTCAATCTTGTATAAATATTTAGTTTCAATTTTGATCTTGCTTGGTGCAAAATGTTTGGGCTAATTGGACATTCAACAAGTTTTGAAGATGCCAAGAGAAAGGCATTGGGCTTGGGGTATGACCATATCGCTGAAGGAGACTTGGACGTATGGTGCACGGCTCCGCCTCAGTTAGTAGAGCACGTAAAGGTTGTAAGTGCGATTGGAAAGACAATAGAGGGAGCTTATATTGATTCATGTTTTGTTCCTGAGATGCTAAGTCGCTTTAAAACGGCAAGAAGAAAAGTTTTAAATGCAATGGAATTAGCACAAAAAAAAGGTATAAATATTACCGCTCTAGGTGGATTTACATCAATAATTTTTGAAAATTTTAATTTGCTTCAAAATCAACAAGTTAGAAATACAACTCTTGATTGGAAACGGTTTACAACAGGTAACACTCATACAGCTTGGGTCATTTGTAGACAGCTAGAGCAAAATGCACCTCGAGTTGGAATTGATTTGAGTAAAGCTAAAGTAGCTGTTGTTGGAGCTACTGGTGATATTGGTAGCGCAGTTTGCAGGTGGCTTACTAATCGAACTGGCATATCAGAACTTCTATTAGTAGCTAGACAGCAAAAACCTTTAATCGAACTTCAATCCCAACTTGGAGGTGGGAGAGTTCTTAGTCTTGAAGAAGCTTTACCTGAAGCAGATGTTGTGATTTGGGTTGCAAGTATGCCCAAAACCTTAGAAATTGATCCATTTCAAATAAAACGACCATGCTTGATGATTGATGGAGGTTATCCTAAAAATTTAGGTGAGAAGTTTTCAGGTTCTGGAATACATGTTTTAAAAGGTGGAATAGTTCAATTTTTTAAAGATATTGGTTGGAGTATGATGGAATTGGCTGAGATGGAAAATCCTAAAAGAGAAATGTTTGCCTGTTTTGCGGAAGCAATGCTTCTTGAATTCGAGGATTGTCATACAAATTTCAGTTGGGGTAGGAACAACATTACTCTGGAAAAAATGGATTTTATTGGTAAAGCGTCTGAAAAACATGGATTTTCTGCTGTTGGCTTGAAATCAAATATTCAGACATTACCCGTCTGAATCTTTGATTACTTTTCTTTATGGCTAGACGTTTTCTCCTCGAATTTGAAAAACCTCTTGTTGAATTAGAGAATCAGATTGATCAAATCAGAGAATTAGCAAGAGATTCAGAAGTTGATGTAAGCCAACAACTTCTGCAACTAGAGACACTAGCTGCAAGAAGGCGAGAAGAAATTTTTAATGCACTTACACCAGCTCAAAAAATTCAAGTAGCTAGGCATCCTCAAAGGCCTAGTACACTTGACTATATCCAAATGTTTTGTGATGACTGGGTTGAATTACATGGAGACAGAAGCGGAACTGATGATCAGGCGCTGGTAGGAGGTTTAGCCCGAATAGGTGAAAAATCTGTCCTTCTTATTGGTCAACAAAAAGGTAGAGATACAAAAGAGAACGTTGCAAGAAATTTCGGCATGGCTAAACCAGGTGGATACAGAAAAGCTTTGAGGTTGATGGACCATGCAGATCGATTTAATCTTCCAATAATATCTTTTATCGATACCCCTGGGGCTTATGCAGGGCTTTTAGCAGAGGAGCAAGGTCAGGGTGAGGCAATCGCAGTGAATTTGCGTGAAATGTTTAGATTGAAAGTACCTATAATTGCGACAGTAATTGGAGAAGGTGGCTCTGGTGGTGCTTTGGGAATAGGTGTCGCAGACAGGTTGCTTATGTTTGAACATAGTGTTTATACAGTTGCAAGCCCTGAAGCTTGTGCTTCAATCCTATGGAGGGATGCGGCTAAGGCTCCTGAAGCAGCATCATCACTAAAAATTACTGGACCTGATCTTCTTAAATTAGGGATTGTTGATGAGGTATTAAAAGAGCCCTCTGGGGGGAATAATTGGGCTCCTCTACAGGCTGGAGATACTTTGAAAAATGCTCTCGAAAAGCATTTATCTGAATTATTGGCTTTATCTGCCGATCAATTGAGGGATTATAGATATTCAAAATTTAGAAAAATGGGAAAATATTTGGAGTCTGAATCGATTGAGACTCAACTTTCAGTTTAAAGTTATAATGTTTGCTTGTAACTTTCTTGTCAACAGTATTAATCACGGGTGCATCTAGAGGAATTGGAAGGGCAACTGCTAAAGCTTTTGCTAATTCAGGATGGGACTTACTACTAATATCAAGGTCAGGAGATGATCTGGAAAAACTGATTAAAGAAATTGATAATAAAAAAATTAAGATCTTCTATAAATCTATTGATCTTAGTAACCACAAAGAGATTTCTAAAGGAATAGTTGAATTAATGAAGAATGGCTTGGTCCCTTCAGTTTTAATAAATAATGCTGGAGTTGCTTGGACTGGCGATCTTTTGTCGATGCCGCTTGAAAAATGGGAATGGATTATGCAAATAAATCTTACGAGTATCTTTCAGATTTGCTCTGAGGTGGTTCCTTTGATGAGAAAAAAAGGAGGATTAGTTATTAATGTTAGTAGTCATGCTTCTCGAAATTCTTTTTCACAATGGGGTGCATATTGTGTTTCAAAAGCGGCATTGGCAAGTTTTACAAAATGCTTAGCAGAAGAAGAACGTAAGAATTTCATACGAGCATGCACACTTACTCTTGGATCAGTAAATTCATCTCTTTGGGAGTCAGATACCGTTGGGATGCAATTTGATAGAGATTCAATGCTTTCAGTTGATCAAGTGGCATGTGAACTTTTACATCTGGCTAATCAACCAAATAATCAAACCGTCGAGGATTTAACTCTTATGCCTTCCGCTGGGGCATTCTAATCCTAAATAAATGAGGATCGAATTGCCTGATTAAATTTGTTCTCTTATTACGCGAACAAGAGATTCAACTTTCTCAAGATCTTTAATGCCTGGAGATATTTCTAGTCGACTAGAAGCATCAATCCCATCAGGTCTAAGTTTAGAAAAAACTTCGGGAATTATTTCAGGAGATATTCCACCAGCTAAGATCCAAGGAGTATGAAAAGTTTTATTAATTAGTAACTCTATTGGGACTCTATTACCAGTACCTCCAAGTGTCTTTTCATGCCAGGCATCTATAAGGATTGCATCAATATTTTTTTCATATTCACTTATCTTTTTTAAATCCATAATTGATTTTAGTCTGAATGCTTTCCATAAACTAATTGTTGGAAATTCACTTTTTAATTCCCTACAATATTCAACTGATTCATTTCCATGTAGTTGTATTACAGTTGGTGGAGTTGATCTTTTATTTATAGATTTGATTGTTTCCAATTTTTCATTTGCAATGACAAATACTTTCTCAACACTTGAAGAAACTTTCTCTACTTCGTTAAAAATTTTTATGCATTCTTCTTCAGGGACAAAACGAGGAGAATTCTTAACGCCAATGACTCCAATAGCATTTATTTTTAATTGAGCGATGCTCCTCGCTTGCGAAGTCTTTGTTATTCCACAAATTTTTATTGCTGTTGATTTTTTAGAAGTTGATTTTCTGATCATTAACTGAAATTTTATTAGGATTGATTGAAATAGATTCTTTTAGATCTTGGAGGCCTTGGTTTTGGGAAGTTGGGAAGCCATGAAAATCAGAGGTATCCCTTTGAGGATTCATACTAGTTGGGTTTTAGTTTTTCTATATTTTACTTTGTCAGCTAGAGATCAGTTGGAGACTCTTTTGGATGGTCAAATATTTATTTTGAATGTTTGGTTGATTGGTGTTTTAACTTCTTTTCTTTTGTTTTTATCTGTGTTGTTGCATGAATTAGCCCATTCTTATGTTGCGATTAGAGAAGGTCTAAAAGTTAGAGATATAACACTTTTTTTTCTTGGAGGAATGGCAAATCTTGAAAACGAATGTACAAGTTCAAAAGGAAGTTTAAAAATTGCAATTTCAGGTCCAGCTGTTAGTCTTTTAGTAGCATTTTTAATGACTTTATTAAGTAATATTTTATCGGAATCAAGTTTAATCCTTTCTAATTTATTTAAGCAGGTTGGGAGCTTTAATCTTTTGATAGTAGCATTTAATTTACTTCCCATTATTCCTCTAGATGGTGGGGTAATATTAAAATCTTTAATATGGTATTTTACAGGGAGTAAAAGAGTAGGTTTAAAAGTTGCTATAGCTTCTTCCTTATTTATTTCTTTTCTTGCTTTTTTTCTTGGAGTTATTAATTTAATTAGTGGAAATTTTTATTTAGCTATTTGCCTATTGATAATTAGTTTGTTTGTATTTTCCTCCTCAAAGTCGCAAAGCCAACTTATTCAAATACAAAAGATATTATCTGAATTAAATGTTAATCAAGTTTGCAGTAGATCATATAGAGTTTTTGATGATGACTTACCTGTAAAGGTTTTATCTAAATATAATACATTAAATCAAGGTAATGTCTCGAATAATGAATGGATACTCTTATCTAGAGAAGGAAGATGGGTTGGTTATGTTACTGAAAACATTATGAAGAATATTTCAGTACAAAACTGGGAAAAAATGTTTCTTTTTGAATTTATGAGCCCTATAGATGAATTACCATCAATAGGTGAAAAAGAATCTTTATGGAAGGCAATAATAAAAATTGAAAAAACAAAAGATGCACGACTTCTTGTCCTTTCTGTTGCTGGACTTCCTCTTGGAACTTTAGATAGAGTAGACATAGGCAAAGCAGTTCTTATGAGAATTGGATTAAATCTTCCAGATCAGTTATTTAAAGTTGCAAGAAAAGAAAATATATATCCAATAGGATTGAATCTTCATTATATAGCAAGATCTATGAATTCTAGTGATTTAGAAGAAGATCAAAAATGATTTAATTCTTTGAAATTTTCTTGAGATAAACGTTTTATTATCTCCTTATCTTTCTGATCCAATTTATAATCAAACCACTGCATATCAGGCCATATTTTAATAAATGATTCTTTTAAAAAAAATATAATTCTTTCTTTTTCTTTGAGCTCTTTTTTTACCTTTTTGGGATCAGTTTTGAAAACTTGCTTCCATAATTCTTTGCATGGTTCCATTAATATCTCTCCATGTTGAAGTAAGTGTCCCTTTCTCCAGTATTGAGCGCTTCCAATATGTTTGATTTTATCTTTATCAACTAAGTCAGCTAATGTTGAGGTTGCAAAACAATTATTATTGGATATATTTACAGGTTGATTTCCGAAAGAAAGATCTATACCAGCTTGGTTAAATCCATCTTTCAACCATTGAGATATCTTTAAATATGATTCTTTTTTGTTTCTTGGTGGATGTTTCCATATAACTGCATAAGTTAATCCTTTGCTATGAAGAACAGCTTGCCCTCCACTAGGTCTTCTTACAATGTTTAATTTTTTTTCCTTTAAAAGTTTAATCCATATTGCTGGGAGTTCTGTTTGATTTTTTCCGATCGACAACCAGTCTCCATCCCAGGTATAAAAACGCAATGCCATATGAAAATCTTTGTCCTTAAATGACTTCCCCAATAGAAAGAGATCAATTGCCATTTGTTCAGGCCCAGTCAAATTCAGAGGATCTAAATAAATTACTTTTTTTAGTTTTTCCATTATTTGTCACATATCCTTTTTAATTAGGAGTTAAGCAATGGTTAGCCGAAGAATAGTTAAAGTTATGAAATAAACTTCTACTAAAAGTAAAATATCAAAATTTATTTGATATATGAAAAATATCGGTTCTTTTTATTCTCCTTGATTTTTTCTTACTATCTATTCTATAAATAGATAGTAAGAAGTCAAAGAATTGATTCCCTTTTTAATTAAGTTAATATGACTTTGATTGGGGTGATTTTATTTAATTTTGGGACAATCTCAAAGAATTGAAGAGACCTTCAGAAGGAATCATTCAAAAAAAACTAGTAAGAGCAATTTCTCTGTAAATAAGAAAATTGATGCATTTACTAAAGTATCTGAATATCAAAAAGAAGAGATAAAGCGAGAGCTTTTCTATAGCTATGTGGCATTAGTTTTGAAGCTTGGATTATTGGTTGTATTTTCAACAAGTCTCGTGAACTTAGGTATTGCATCCCATCAACGTGTGAATAGAAATATGGAGTTGTCTTATTTATTAGAAGAAGAATCAAAAAAACTTCACAGCTTAAGAAGACGTTTTGATGAAATGTTTGTTAATGGTGGGGAACAAAGTTTTATTAAGGAGCAAGATCAGTGGATTGCTCCAAATAGTGTCAGAGTTATCTGGAGATGATTAACTTTGCTTCACTTGGGTTTAGATTTGTCTTTGAAAATTGATTAAGAATACTTTTACTAAAGAAGATGGCTCTAGTACAAGCGGCACCAGGAACTGTGTTAATTACTGGAACAACATCAGGAGTGGGTTTATATGCAACAAAATCACTAGTAGAGAGGGGCTGGAGAGTTATTACGGCAAATAGATCCTCTTTGAGAGCTGAAGCTTCTGCCTCAGCAGTTGGCTTACCTATTAATAGACCAAGACAACTACAGCATGTCCAAATTGATCTTGGTGATCTAGATAGCGTACGCCAAGGGGTTAAAAGCCTTCTAGAAGAGTTGGATCAGCCTTTGGATGCTTTGGTTTGCAATGCGGCTGTCTATCTTCCTCGTTTAAAAAAGCCATTGAGATCTCCGCAGGGCTTTGAAATCTCAATGGCAACAAATCATTTTGGACATTTTTTATTAATTCAGTTGCTTATGGAAAATCTTAGTAAGTCATCAAGACCAGTATGGAAGGGAAGATCTTGGGGGGTTGAATCTTCTAGGGTCGTGATTTTAGGAACTGTAACTGCTAACAATAAAGAACTTGGCGGGAAAATTCCTATACCAGCTCCTGCTGATCTAGGGAATTTATCTGGTTTTGAAGAAGGTTTTTGCGACCCAATATCAATGGCTAGTGGTAAACGGTTTAAGCCAGGAAAAGCTTATAAAGACAGTAAGCTATGCAATATGATTACAACCCAAGAATTACACAGGCGATTTAATTCTTCTTCAATTCTTTTTAGCTCTTTATATCCTGGATGTGTTGCTAATACTAGATTATTTAGAAATACTCCAAAACTTTTTCAATGGTTGTTCCCATGGTTTCAGAAATTAATAACAGGAGGTTTTGTAAGTGAATCGCTTGCTGGTGACAGAGTGGCTCAAGTTGTATCAGAGCCTCAATTTGCTATTTCTGGTGTTCATTGGAGTTGGGGGAATAGGCAAAGAAAAGATAGACAACAATTTTCTCAAGAATTGTCTGATAAAGTCACTGATCCAGTGACTTCTAGAAAAGTTTGGGAGTTGTCTATGAAATTAGTCGGTTTGCAATAATCTTTTCACTTGGTGGTTAGTCAAAACCCAATAGATCAAATATCTCTCTATCTTTTAATGGTTCAGCCTCTAATGGCTCAACGTTATCTATCATCTTTTGAGCTAAAGAAAGATATTCATTTTGTACTTCCAATACGCCTTCTTCTTCGGCATCCATCTCGAAAATAGTGCACTTTTTTAGTCTTGATCTGCGGATTGCATCCACATTGCGGAAATGAGCCATGGTCTTTAGACCTGTTTTTTCATTAAATTTCTCTATCTGATCTAATTCAGCAGAGCGGTTGGCTATTACCCCTCCTAGACGAACTTTGTAATTTTTGGCTTTAGCATTTATTGCTGCGACGATGCGATTCATTGCAAAAATAGAATCAAAATCATTAGCGGTAACAATTAGACAATAATTTGCATGTTGTAATGGAGCTGCGAACCCTCCACATACAACGTCACCTAAAACATCAAATATGACTACATCGGTATCTTCAAGAAGATGGTGCTCTTTTAAAAGTTTTACCGTTTGACCTGTTACATAACCACCACATCCTGTCCCAGCAGGAGGTCCACCACTCTCCACACACATCACACCATTAAAACCTTTAAACATAAAGTCTTCAGGTCTAAGTTCTTCACTATGAAAATCTACTTCTTCAAGAATATCTATGACGGTAGGAACCATCTTGTGTGTAAGAGTAAAGGTGCTGTCATGCTTGGGATCACAACCAATTTGAAGAACTTTCTTCCCAAGTTTTGAAAACGCAGCTGACAAATTTGAAGAAGTAGTTGATTTGCCAATACCTCCTTTTCCATATACAGCAATAACAAGAGCTCCTTCTTGGATTTGAGCTTTTGGATCTTGTTTTACCTGAACGCTACCTTCACCATCCTCTTTACGAGTTAAAGTCGAAGTCATTAATTTTTTCTTTCAAAGTCATTAGTTATATTCTTGCAGGCAAATATCTCTTTAGGAAATGTTTAGAGAATTCGACACATTTGACATTAAAAATATATCCTTGAATGAGGATATATGCACAAACTAGAACCTCTAATGCGTATTTTTACTCATGTTAACCAGCTATTCTGCAGGTAAGAAATAGACCCTGGAACTCGTTGTGAGCACTGAAAGCCAATTACTTGGGCAAAAGCCAAGTCATGGCAGTAAGAGATTGAAAATAGTTAAAAAGTAACTAAAAAGTTACTAAAACCCGAAGAGATTAAGTGTTAGTTGACGGTTTACCCTTTTTGGATGCAATTTGAATATATACATGTATTAAATTTTTATGAGCGGTGCAACGCTCCTTAAAGAATCTGGTCCAAAAGAGGTCTTTTGCGGGCTGACGTCAATCGTTTGGCTACATCGAAGAATGCCTGATGCTTTCTTCCTTGTTGTGGGCTCTAGAACCTGTGCGCATTTAATTCAAAGTGCAGCAGGTGTAATGATTTTTGCTGAGCCGCGTTTTGGTACAGCCATTTTAGAAGAAAGAGATTTAGCTGGATTAGCTGATGCTCATGACGAATTAAATCGAGTTGTGAAAAATCTTTTAGCTAGACGTCCAGAAATAAAAACCCTTTTTCTTGTAGGTTCATGCCCAAGCGAAGTAATAAAAATAGATCTTTCACGAGTTGCAGAAAATCTAAATATCGAGCTGAAAGGTCAAGTAACTGTTTTGAATTATTCGGGAAGTGGAATTGAAACAACTTTCACGCAAGGAGAAGATGGAGCATTAAAGGCGTTAATTCCATTGATGCCTAAGAGCAATCAAAAAAAATTACTTTTAGTTGGAACTCTCGCAAATGCTGTAGAGGATCGCCTAATAAGTATTTTTAATCGGCTAGGAATAGATAATGTTGAAAGTTTTCCACCCAGGCAATCAACGGAATTACCTTCAATTGGTCAAGAAACAAAAGTGCTTCTTACCCAGCCATATTTAACTGATACGGCAAGAGAGTTAAAAAGTAGAGGCGCTGAAATCATCGAAGCCCCTTTCCCTCTTGGTGTAACTGGAAGCACATTATGGGTTCAGGCTGCTGCGAATTCTTTTGACATAGAGAAATCTTTAGTTGATTCAATCTTAAATCCACTGATATCAAGGGCAAAACAAGCTTTAGCTCCTCATGTTGAGAAGCTTTCAGGTAAGAAATTGTTCCTTTTGCCCGAATCTCAATTAGAAATACCTCTCGCGAGATTTCTAAGTAATGAGTGTGGGATGGAGATTGTTGAAATAGGAACGCCTTACTTAAATAGAGATTTAATGAAAGCAGAAATAGATTTGTTGCCTCCTGATTGCCGTATCGTCGAAGGACAACATGTAGAGAAACAATTAGACAGAGTAAGAGATAGTTCGCCAGATCTTGTTGTTTGTGGAATGGGGCTTGCTAATCCACTTGAAGCAGAGGGGATATCAACTAAATGGTCAATTGAAATGGTTTTCAGCCCAATTCATGGTATTGACCAAGCTTCAGATCTAGCAGAATTGTTTTCAAGGCCACTTCGAAGGCATGACATTTTAAATCCCACTAAAACTCTTACATCAAATTAATTTCATGGAATTAACTCTCTGGACATACGAAGGACCTCCTCATATTGGTGCGATGAGAATCGCTACTTCTATGAAGAAATTACATTACGTATTGCATGCACCTCAAGGAGATACCTACGCTGATCTTCTTTTTACTATGATTGAACGCCGTGGCAGTAGACCACCTGTAACTTATACAACTTTTCAAGCTAGGGATTTAGGAGGTGATACAGCAGAACTTGTAAAAGGACATATAAAAGAAGCTGTAGATAGATTTACTCCAGAAGCTCTTTTAGTTGGTGAAAGTTGTACAGCCGAATTAATTCAAGATCAGCCTGGTTCTCTCGCGAAAGGTATGGGGTTTGATATCCCAATTGTCAGCCTAGAATTACCTGCCTATAGCAAAAAGGAAAACTGGGGTGGCTCTGAGACCTTTTATCAAATAGTAAGAACTTTACTTAAAGACCACTCGAAAGAATCGAAACAAACTTGGCAGGAAGAAAAAAGAAGACCGAGAATAAATCTTCTTGGCCCAACTTTGCTTGGTTTTAGATGTCGTGATGATGTTTTGGAAATACAAAAACTACTTGGTCAGTACGGGATAGATGTCAATGTTGTGGCGCCCTTAGGAGCATCACCTGCCGATATAATGCGAATCCCCAATGCTGATGTGAATGTTTGCCTTTATCCAGAAATAGCGGAATCAACTTGTATTTGGCTTGAAAGAAATTTAAATATTCCTTTTACAACAACAGTTCCTCTAGGCGTTGGGGCTACTCAGGATTTTCTTAAAGAATTACACGAAGTTTTAGAGATGGAAATTCCGCAATCAGTAAACGAATCTAATAATTCGAAATTAACTTGGTACTCGAATTCAGTGGATTCGAATTACCTGACAGGGAAAAGAGTCTTTATTTTTGGAGACGGAACACACGCTCTTGCTGCAGCAAGAATTGCTAATGAGGAGCTTGGTTTTAAAGTTGTGGGCCTTGGAACTTATAGTCGTGAAATGGCTAGGAAAGTTCGTCCGGCTGCCAAGGCACTTGGTTTAGAGGCATTGATTACTAATGACTACTTAGAAGTAGAAGATGCAATAAAAGAAACATCACCAGAGCTAGTCCTTGGTACACAAATGGAGCGACATAGCGCAAAAAGATTAGGCATTCCATGCGCTGTAATCAGCACACCAATGCATGTGCAGGATGTACCTGCTCGATATAGCCCTCAAATGGGATGGGAGGGTGCGAATGTCATTTTTGATGACTGGGTCCATCCACTAATGATGGGACTTGAGGAACATTTAATTGGAATGTTTAAGCATGACTTTGAATTCGTTGACGGTCATCAAAGTCATCTAGGACATTTAGGTGGAAAAGGAAATCAAAATACAAATAAAGATAATATTAAAACAAACTTACAAGATTCAGGAACTACAGATGGGGATCCTGTATGGACGCATGAAGGTGAAAAAGAACTTTCTAAAATCCCATTTTTCGTTAGAGGTAAAGTAAGAAAGAATACAGAAAATTATGCCCGCCAAGCTGGATGTAGAGAGATTAATGAAGAGACTCTTTATGACGCTAAGGCTCACTATAAAGCCTAAATTTGGTTATTTCTAATTACGCCAATGAGAACTTTCTTGGCTTGATTTGATTAATCTCCAAACATTTCTAGATAATTTCTTAGCAATCAGTCCACCTCTCTCAACTTTTGAGGAACCTGGTCTAACGCCTAAGAGTTTTGATACTTCTGAGGTGCTTAGTGGAGCTCCTGTTTCAATAGCTAAAGAAGTTAGTTCAAGTCTTTGACGAAGTTCATAGGAATCACATTTTTCGTCTTCTTTTAACCAATTCAAGTCGCTAATTCCTTTATCAGATAATTTTTGCATAAGCCCCAATGAAACCAACCCAAGGGCTTGCTCAGGATTTATCTCAGTATTTTGGGTATTTTTTTGAGATTCCTTTGGCTGAGGTACAGACATTCTTCAATCAGATCATTATATATATAGAATTTATCGGCTTAAATTCAGCATGCAAGTCTAAATTGCTAGCTAAAAAGGCAATCTTTGAGGTAATATCCCGCCCATGACAAGATTCGCCACATTTGAGAATAATGACAGGCGACTAGGTGGTAGCCAGAGAGTTACTGGTGCAGAAGTAAATGAATATCTTGCTGACGATCCAAAGCGAGTAATAACAACTGATTCGGAAAAATCGTTAGTTGCTCGTCAAGCAAGTCATGTAAAACAAATTGAATTAAGAACATATGTATTTCTAGATTCTTTGCAACCTCAACTTGCGGCCTATATGGGAACTGCAAGCTCAGGCTTCTTGCCTATACCTGGGGATGCTTGTCTTTGGATGGAGGTTTCTCCTGGAATGGCAGTGCACAGGGTTACAGATATAGCACTAAAAGCCAGCAACGTTCGATTAGGTCAAATGATCGTTGAAAGGGCCTTTGGATCTCTTGCTCTTTATCACCGAGATCAAAGCACAGTCCTGCATTCGGGCGATGTCGTTTTAGATGCCATAGGAAGCACAATTGATAGGAGAACTAATCCACAAGTTACTTGGACTGAAGTTATTCGTTCTATTACTCCTGACCATGCTGTTTTGATCAATCGCCAAAATAGACGTGGCTCAATGATTCAATCTGGCATGAGTATGTTCATCCTTGAGACTGAACCAGCGGGATATGTTTTGATGGCTGCAAACGAGGCTGAGAAGGCATCAAATATCACAATCGTTGATGTGAAAGGAGTTGGTGCTTTTGGAAGACTTACTTTAGCGGGGAAAGAAGGCGATGTTGAGGAGGCTGCGGCGGCGGCGATGAGAGCTATTGATTACATAAATAGATATTAATTATTTTTTTATTCCTATAGCTTTCAAAAGGTAAGGAGCTAATTCTCTAGCTGCTTTACCTCTGCTTCCATGTTTTGATAATTGTGCATTATTTAATTCTCCATAAGTGCAATTAGTTTCACGAACCCAAAATAATGATTCAAATTCACCATTTGGATAAGCGGGCTTTTTTAAAATTTCACCCCAGCAAATCCCTGTTGTGTTTTTAATAATCTCTCCACTGTTTGTGCATAGCACCATTACGCTGCAAACTTTTGCACTTCTGTAAGGACTGTCGCCAAGAGCAGTAAGAATCTTCTCTATTTTTTTTTCATTTGTATCTGCAAGTCGCGCAGAAAAGATACCGGGAGCATTACCAAGAGAATCAATTTCAAGTCCAGAATCATCTGCAATAGTCCAACTGTTAGTTAATTCTGCCGCTGCTTTTGCTTTCAATATTGCATTGTCTAGGTATGTTTTTCCGGTTTCTTCAACATCCAGAGAGCTAGGTTGCTTTTTAACTTCAATTGGGAGAGGTCCAAGCATTGCCTCTATCTCGGCAACCTTCTTAGGATTACCACTAGCTATGGTTATTAGTGGCTTTTTCAAATTGAATACATTAACTGTATCTATATAGTCTTACAGGAAGAAGTCAAAAACAATAGTACTTGAATTTTTTAGATGATTTTGAGACAGCTTTTGGGTGAACATTCCAACCCTGACATAGCCAGGAACCTGTCTCGTGGGTAAAAATAACTACAAGGGCATGTTTACGCAATGCAATATGAGTATGTCCTGACTGTTAATCGAACAGTGTTACTCAACTGTCGTAGCAAGGGTGATAAGCTCAGCTTATGAATAGGACTAGGAACTGTAATCATCGCTATTAGAAAATCCCCTTGACTAATTGCTCTTTGACGGGGCATTCTCCCTTCTGAACATTCCATCCCTTTACAGAAATAGGACATGGCTAGCGAAACAATGGGTATTGCTCTCGGCATGATCGAGACACGCGGATTAGTACCAGCTATTGAAGCTGCTGACGCTATGACCAAGGCAGCAGAAGTGCGCTTGATTGGTCGTGAGTTTGTTGGTGGTGGTTACGTAACAGTTTTGGTTCGCGGAGAAACTGGTGCTGTAAACGCAGCAGTTCGTGCAGGCGCAGATGCTTGTGAGCGTGTAGGTGACGGACTCGTTGCAGCTCACATCATTGCTCGTCCTCATCGTGAAGTTGAGCCAGCTTTGGGCAACGGTAACTTCTTAGGTCAGAAGGACTGATTTTGACTAAGTCCTAAGAGGAGAGGACTTTTCAAATTTTCAACCTTCTAACTAATTAACAGGAGCTATCAATGGCTAAAAAGTATGATGCTGGAGTTAAGGAGTATAGAGATACTTACTTCACTCCTGATTACGTCCCCCTAGATACTGATCTACTTGCATGTTTTAAATGCACAGGTCAGGAAGGTGTGCCAAAGGAAGAGGTCGCAGCAGCTGTTGCGGCTGAATCATCTACTGGTACATGGTCAACAGTTTGGTCAGAATTACTTGTAGATCTTGAATTTTACAAAGGCCGTTGTTACCGAATTGAAGATGTCCCTGGAGACAAGGATGCCTTCTATGCATTTATTGCCTATCCCTTAGATCTTTTTGAAGAAGGATCTATAACTAACGTTTTGACATCACTTGTTGGAAACGTCTTTGGTTTTAAAGCCTTGCGTCATCTTCGTCTTGAAGATATTCGCTTCCCAATGGCATTTATCAAGACCTGCGGCGGACCACCTAGTGGAATCGTAGTTGAACGTGATCGTCTTAATAAATACGGTCGTCCATTACTTGGTTGTACTATTAAGCCAAAACTTGGTCTTTCAGGTAAAAACTACGGTCGTGTTGTCTACGAATGCCTTCGTGGCGGTCTTGACCTAACTAAAGATGATGAGAATATCAATTCTCAGCCATTCCAGCGTTGGAGAGAGCGTTTTGAATTTGTTGCTGAAGCTGTAAAGCTAGCTCAACAGGAAACTGGTGAAGTTAAAGGTCACTACCTGAATTGCACAGCAACTACTCCTGAAGAGATGTATAAGCGTGCTGAGTTCGCTAAAGAACTTGACATGCCAATCATCATGCATGACTACATCACTGGTGGCTTTACTGCTAATACAGGTCTTGCTAATTGGTGCCGTGAGAATGGCATGCTTCTTCATATTCACCGTGCTATGCATGCGGTTATTGACCGTCATCCTCAGCATGGTATCCACTTCAGAGTTCTTGCTAAGTGTTTGCGTCTATCTGGCGGAGATCAACTTCATACAGGAACAGTTGTTGGAAAACTAGAAGGAGACCGTCAAACAACTCTTGGTTATATCGATAACCTACGTGAATCCTTTGTCCCTGAAGACCGTACTCGCGGTAACTTCTTTGATCAAGATTGGGGTTCTATGCCTGGTGTATTTGCTGTGGCATCTGGTGGTATTCATGTTTGGCATATGCCAGCATTGCTTGCAATCTTTGGAGATGATTCATGTCTCCAGTTTGGAGGTGGTACCCATGGACACCCTTGGGGATCAGCGGCTGGTGCGGCTGCGAACAGAGTAGCTCTAGAAGCATGTGTGAAAGCGCGTAATGCAGGTAGAGAAATCGAAAAAGAAAGTCGCGATATCCTTCTAGAAGCTGCAAAGCATAGCCCTGAATTGGCAATTGCTCTTGAGACATGGAAGGAGATTAAGTTCGAATTCGATACAGTCGATAAACTCGACGTTCAGTAGAAAAGATAAAGAGGTGACATCTTAAGTTGCCTCTAACTTTCTTAAATTCATTAGTCGATATTTAAATCGACTTTCACTCATTCACTAACTTAAGTTCACCATGCCTTTCCAGAGCACAGTAGGTGACTATCAAACAGTCGCCACCCTGGAAACATTCGGCTTCTTACCGCCGATGACCCAGGACGAAATCTACGATCAAATCGCTTATATCATTGCTCAGGGTTGGAGCCCAGTTATTGAGCATGTTCAACCAAGTGGTTCAATGCAGACCTATTGGTCTTATTGGAAATTACCTTTCTTTGGTGAGAAAGATTTAAATTTGGTTGTTAGCGAGTTAGAAGCTTGCCATAGAGCATATCCTGACCATCATGTTCGTATCGTTGGATATGACGCATATACACAAAGTCAAGGTACTTGCTTTGTAGTTTTCCAAGGCCGCTAAATAAGTAGGCTTTGATAAAATTAGCCTCAAAAATTTTTTGGGGCTAACCATTCTTTAGAGAATTTTAATTTATTTTTTGTAACCTCTCCATTGGGTTGATATGGCAAAACAAACAAGTCGACAATTAGTTCTTGAACGCCGCCAGGCTCTAAGTCAAGGAGGTAAAAATGCTTCTGTTAAAGGCTCTACGGCTAATAGAGTGCGTTCTTCTGGTGATGCAAGAGCTACGAGGACAAATTCTGGTTTTGTGAAACCCAATAAATCTATGGCTAATTCAAATAATTCTTCTTCTCAACCAAGTACTAGTAGTTTTCAATTAAGTACTTCTGGGAGCTCAAGTAGTTCAAGATCATATAGAAGTTCTGTAGCACAACCAAGTCGTCAACTTGTTATTGCAAGAAGAGAAGCATTGTCACGTAGAGGAAAATCTGCGGATAATAGTAAAGATATAACTCGAGTTGATGTTGAGAGGAAAAAGGTTCAAAACGCTCCTTCTTATGACTCAAAAAAGGCTGAACATTGTTGTCCAGAATGTGAGCAAAAAGCTTTAGAGGAGACTAGTAATACAATTTCAAAGCCAGAAGTTAGCTTGAAATTAAATAAAAGAACAACTGATCACCGTTCAACGGTTAAAAGAAAAGCAATTACGAATTCAAGTAGAGCTTTTGTGCTGGCTCGAAGAGAAGCCTTATCAAAGCATGGTAAATCTGCTGGGAAACAACCAACAACAGCTGCATCTGTTGCGAGGCAAGGTAATCCAGATCTAACAACTAAGGAAATAGCTCAAAGAGTAAGAGAACTTAAAAGTAAAACTGGTGCCACTGGATCAAAACGTACTTCAGTAACTCGACCTTGTGGTCCCAATAAAAATGGTGCAAAGCAAAATGCTAGTGCTCCTGATGCTCATTGGAAAGTAGGAATGAGTGAGACCGCAACTGGTCAGCTTGTTACTGGAACTCAAGCAAATAGATCTATAAAAACTACTGGTAATGAAGCAAGTACTTGCCGTTCAATAACAGGTACTCAGTATCTTGGTTCAGAAGTTATTGATTCTTTCTGTAATGGTTCAAGCACTCCTATAAGCCAGCCAGCAAAGGTAGGTGTTACAAATACAACTCATGGAAATTTAGTAACGGGTAACGAGGTTGGTAGATCAGAAAAAGTAACTGGTGATGAGCCTGGTACTTGTAAAAACCTTACTGGCACAGAATATATTTCTGCTAATCAATCCAATCATTATTGCGGAGGAGTTAACCCTTCACCCTCAAAAATTGGCTATAGCCAAACTAT
>QCPI01000007.1 GCA_003212625.1 Prochlorococcus sp. AG-436-J02 | reverse complement strand
ATTTATATCCTTCCAATTTTATAAGCTCTTCTTCCGCTGATCAAAAACAAAAAATAATCTTCTAATTTGTGCCAATAGTCACATGTTAAAGAGGCACGTAACCGATAGCGCTAGGAAAAATAAAATACAAACTAATGGGGATAGCCAAGCTAGTTTTACTAGCTCAAACATTTGAAAAATCTCGGTAAAATTCTTCTATTCCCTGTCACTTTAGGATTTCTTGCTCCAGCAGCTGTTGATGCTGGTGGTGGAGATCATTCAGGCCATCACGATCAACATAGTTCTCATGGGCATAGTGGAGACGCCTCTCCTTCGACAATGCTGATGGGTAAAACAACTTTTGTTGTTGGTAACGTTGAGGGTGTTGCTTCGATGGGAACGGCTAGAGATGAAACGACATTTAATTACGATATGAAGCTAATGGGGATGACTAGTTTTACTGGCAAAGACATGTTTATGACTGCTGTGCGCATGGGCAATTTCGCCATGATGGATCCCTTTGGAATGAGCGGTGCTGCGAGACTTGATACTGGTTTTAATAGTGGTGCAAATTTAGATCTTCATAAGGCTTTTTATCGTTTTCCTTTAAGCGATGATCTTCAAATCACTTTTGGCCCTAGGCTTCGTCAAGATGATCTTCTAGGCGTTTGGCCAAGTTCTTACCCAAGCGACCCAATCTTATTCGTTTTAAATCAAGCTGGTGCTAGTGATACTTATTCTAAGAAGATGGGTGCTGGTGCTGGTCTAACATGGTCTAATGACAAATTGGTAGCAAGTGCACTTTTCGTATCAGAAGATGCTGGAGATTCGACTATAGGGTTTTTACAAGATAATGGTAGAGATCATGTAACGACTCAACTTGCTTTTGTAGATGATTCCTATACTTTGGCTCTTGCTTATACAAATGCTGATAGTGCTAATACAGATGGGAGTGCAAATGCAAATGATTACACTTCTTATGGAATCAGTGGTACTTATAAATTCTCTAATGATTCGTCCGCTATGCCTTCTTCAATAAATGCTGGCTATGGATGGAAGAATCCTGACAAGGTTGATGACAGTTCAAATATTGAAGATGGAAAAACATGGACTATTGGTGCCATGTGGAATGATGCCTTTAGAGACGAAAATAACCTAGGTTTTGCTCTGGGTACAGCTGAAAGCCATAGAGATGACAGCGGTTATGACGACCCATTAGCTTGGGAAGCATTCTATGAAGTAGCAATTAATGACAGCGTTACAATCACTCCTGCTGTCTTTAATATTGAAAAGAATGGGGCAGATGATGTTTCAGGGGCTTTAGTAAAAACTACTTTTAGCTTCTAATTCTTTAGGTCAGGTTATTGTTTTAGTTTGAATAATATTTACCTTCACCCTGAAAATTGAATTTTAAAATAAGCTTTTAGACAAGAGGAATAACATTAATAAAGTCATAGCAATTCGACCATGGATTAATTCTGATCGACTCATTCGGGCAAAGATGGACATTGGTGACCTTCCAGCTTTTTCATTTATAACAAATAATCGTTAATTTAAAAGCAGGATTTGTTACTAGATAAAGTTCTTGAATATTAAATGCTGCTTGCAATCATAAGCTTAGAAAGATTGCAATTAGGACAGTTATCTATTTTTTTGACTTATGCGTTTTGATTCTCGACCGCTTGATTACAAGAAAGGATCATTTCATAACAAGTTGGGAATGACCTCTATGTGGGTTTTTATTGCTTTGACGTTTATACAGGTAATCAGGTTAATTGTTGATTCTTTTTAGAGATTTTCATGATTCCAAAAAATCTTTTATAGGTTTGATCTCCCCTTCTCGCTGCATTCAATATTCACATAATCTTCTTTGAAGTTATTTTTAGCCAAAAGCCCATCAGGACTTAAGTCTATTTACCGCACATTGGGTATATTTGAGTGGTGAAGTATAATGGTTGCGTTGCTTGAGATTGATTGCAATCACTGTCATGTCAGCGAAATGGGGCCATAGCTCAGTTGGTAGAGCACCTGCATGGCATGCAGGGGGTCAGCGGTTCGAGTCCGCTTGGCTCCATTCTCTAAAACTAGAGAGGAAAGATATTTCAGCTGTTTTATTGATTTCAGAAATATAAGATCAAATAAATTTACTGCAAAAGTTGTTTCATATATATATGACTGATCTTATGATGTGTTGCTTTATTTATTGGAGATTTTCAGGCATTATCTTCTAACTTGATTTAATTACTATAGAAAGATATTAAATATAATTTATCCCCAGAAATTATGTGCCCATGATTTACCTCTGATGAGACGATATATATTATATATATATCCTATAATTTTTTCTCTATTAGGATAATCTTTATACCAAAGAGCTGGTTGATTCATTAAAGTAGTAAGTTCTTCTATTGTGTAATCAAGTTTATGCGCAATGAAGGCCAAGTGGAAATCAACATCTAGGTTTTCCCAGGGGTGTATCTTTAACTCTTCTAATGCTTCATCCCTGCTAATCCTATTTAGACATATATCTTGAGCTAGATGGGCTCTCCGGTAATCCATTTTATGGCGCGTTGGTTGATAAATTTGCTGGCAAAAACGTGTAAAAAAAGATTCACTATGGTTGACTCCAGGATTTTTCCAATTTAATTCTTTTTTTAAAGTTTCACGAGCTTGTTCTTTATCATATTTAATCATATTGAGAGGATAAAAAGTTTTAATAAGATGATAAAATCGATAATACAAATCTTGGCGCATTCCAAATTTTATTGGCGAGAAAATTGATAAAGGCAATCCTGCTTTCTTGAGTATCGAATTTACATATAAGCTGTCTTTAGTGTTATACATCCATGAGATAGGTAAGATCCCTTCATTTTGAATATTACCACCACTAAGTATTGTTTTAATGTTGTATTTTACTGCAATTTTTGGTATTACAATATTAAGTGCACTATCTGTGGGGAGTTCAATATCTGGTAATCCAGATTCAATCATCATACGTTGAATCTTTTTAAAATTATTCCATTCGAGAACCTCCGCATGGTAATCAATGCCAGGAAGCGAAATTAATTGATTAATATTATGCGAAGCTATTGGAGAATCCCAACAATTATCCATATGAACAGTAAGCACACGTAGCCCTGCTTTTTGGGCAAGATAGGCAGTCATAGTGCTATCAACGCCTCCGCTAATTCCTACAACTACATCATGTTTTGTATATCGTTTTCTTTGTTTCTTTATGTTCTCAAAAAATATTTCCAGGTTGCTATTATTGTCTACTCTTGTTACTGACTCTTTAAGCCGCTTGTTAAGAAAATCTTTGCAGTGATTGCATATTCCTTCATCATCAAAAGAGATCCATTTGTCAGATGTATCCATTACACATCTTTTACATATCTTATAACTCCTATTTGGAGCATTGCTTGTAAGTTTGTTCTTTAAATTCATTTATCCCATCTTTTATTAAAGCTTGTTAAATTAGCTTTTAACCATGAACTTTTATCTGGGTAACTTAATAATACCTGATATGTGTTTGGAGCATAAACTAAAAAACTTCCACACGCAACTCCTGAAATAGGTGTGGCTGATAAAATATCTTCAATATGCTTTAATTGACCACATCCTCCTAATGCAATTAAAGGTATTGATAGTTTTTGATTTAGTGATTTCATAAGTGAAATGTCGTATCCTTTTTTTGTTCCTTCAAGATTTATATTATTAATAATTAACTCACCAGCTCCTGCATTCTGACAGTCAATACATAGTTGATCTATTTTTCTGTTTGAGTTTGTACTTGGTAAGCCGAAACTACCTAGATACGAATCTTCTTCATCTTTGAAACAATTTATTATGACTGTTATTGAGGAGGAACCAAATCTATTAGAAGCTTCTTCTAGCAATTTAAAATTATTATTTAGACTTGCACTAAGTGCTATTCTTTCAGTACCTAATGCAAGTAAATTCTTTATTTGTTCTAGGTTGCAAATCCCTCCCCCTACGCATAGTGGAACACTTGTAAATGTTGCCAGAGCTTTAACAAATTCATAAGATATAGTTCTTCTCTTTCTACTTGCATCAATATCTAAAACAACCAATTCATCTGCTTCAAATCCACTAAAAATATAAGCACTATTTAGAGGATCTCCTATATAATGACGTTGTTGAAATGCTGTTGTTTTTACAAGATTTAGACTTTCGTCGACTAATAGAGTTGGAATTAATCTAGGAAGAAGCATAGCTATTTCTGTAAGAAATTCTTTAATAATTGCAAGCCTTGAATACGACTTTTTTCAGGATGAAATTGAACCCCATAAATATTCTTATATTCTAATATTGCAACTAAAGGCATTTCATGAATATAGTTTGCCTGCATGGCAGGAAATTCATCAGAAGGTAAAATACCATAAGAATTGGAATAATAAAATATTTGTCTTTCAGAAGGAATATTTTCTAAGAGAGTTGAATTTAAACTTGTCTTTTGAATATAATTCCAGCCAATATGTGGAATTTTATACTTTAAAGAGTTTTTAGGTTTTAAATGTATTGTCTTTAAAGGTAATAGGCCTAATCCAGATGAATTTTTGGATTCTTCACTTGTTTTGGTAAGTAATTGAAAACCAAGACATATTCCCAAAGTTGGAATACCATTATTGATATGTTCTATCAAAGGTTCTCGGATAGATTTACTTTTTAAATTTTCTGAGGCGTATCCAAAATGTCCAACTCCTGGGAGGACAAAAGCATTGGCTTTTTTTAAGTCTTCTGATGTGCTAGCAAGGTAAGCTTGTGCTCCTATGGATCTGAAAGCTGAAAATAATGATGAAATATTACCTGAACCATAGTCTATAATTGCTATGTTATCCATTCAACATTTAAAGAGTCTTTGGAATAATTATAAATTAAATATTAGCATTATTTTTTAAGATTTCAAAATATTAATAATGAAATAGCACATATTTATTCAATATCAATCACTTACTTTCTTTAGATTATAAATATTTATGTTAAATGTGTATAATATTTATCGATACACCTTTTTCAAACTCTGTTCCGAAAACTCTCGTTGAGATCAATTGAATATGATTCGAATGCTAAGAAGATAAGTAATTATAAGAAAAAAGAATTAACAAAGCCATTAGGAATTAGTATAAATGGAAAATATTAGATCATTTTTATTTCTTTTTGATATTTAGGGTCTCAGCCATTAGGATTTTATTATCTACGTCCTAAAGTCAATAATGATGTAATTGAAGGCTTGGAGGATATTCTTGAAGAAGACTTCTCACGAGCGAAGTAAGAATTAAAAATTCAAACTCATCATAATATCCCAGGAGAATGGTTTAAAAGTTCATTTTAGATCTTGTTTCTTATAACTGTTCGCAAACAGTCAACTTAAATGAAGCACTAAACAATTAATATAATTTAATGAATATTCTTGTTACTGGGGCAGCCGGCTTTATAGGTTTTCATCTATCTAGTAAATTACTAGATAGAGGCTTTAAGGTTATTGGTGTAGATAATGTTAATGATTACTATGATATTTCTCTTAAGAAAGCTCGGTTAGCTTTGTTAGATTCAAAATCGAATGATAACAATTGGGAATTTTATAAAACAAGTTTAGAGTCATTTGATTCACTAAACAATTTATTTAAAACTTATAAGCCAGATTTTGTTGTCAATCTGGCTGCTCAGGCTGGAGTGAGACATTCTATTGAAAGGCCAAATTCTTATTTTCAGTCAAACTTAGTAGGATTTGGGAACATTCTTGAATGCTGTCGTCATAATTCCGTTAAACACTTAATTTATGCAAGTAGTAGTTCTGTTTATGGTGGAAATACTCAGATGCCTTTTTCCGAGAAACAAAGTGTTGATCACCCAGTCAGCCTATACGCAGCCAGTAAAAGAGCAAATGAACTTATGGCTCATTCTTACAGTCATCTATATGATTTACCCACTACTGGATTGAGATTCTTTACTGTATATGGACCATGGGGACGCCCGGATATGGCATTGTTTCTTTTTACTAAAGCCATTTTGGCACAAAAAACAATAAAGATTTTCAACCAAGGGAAAATGATTAGAGACTTTACATATATCGATGACATCATAGAAAGCCTTTTGAGATTAGTTGATAAGCCTCCTAGCAGAAATAATAATTTCAATACTCTTGCTCCAGTTCCTGATTCAAGTTGGGCCCCATATAAAATTTTCAATATCGGAAACTCCAAGCCTACGCCTCTAATGGATTACATAACAGCTTTGGAAAAATCATTAGGACAAATATCAAAAAAAGAATTTTTGCCAATGCAACCGGGAGATGTGCAAGCAACTTCTTCTGATACTTCAGAATTAGAAAATTGGATAAATTTCAAGCCTAATACGAGCATTGATGTTGGAGTGCAAAAATTTGTTGAATGGTATAAGAAATTCTATTAATTTTTACATATGAATAATCAAAATAATTATCTAAATGATTCATATAGAGAAAATGATGAATTAGAGCTTAAAGATTTATTAGACATATTAATTCGAAGGAAAGTAGTCATTGCTGGATTGTCATGCCTAGGGATTCTATTTGGTGGGGTATATGCTTCCTTTCAACAGAAAGTATGGAAAGGAGACTTCCAAATAGTTGTTTCAGAGAAATCATCACCAAGAGATAACCCTCTTGCCTCATTACTTACCAATGCATCATCAAATGTTGGTAATGTACTTCCTGGCTTTGATACAAATAGTAAGTCGCTTAAAACAGAAGTAGAGATATTAAGAAGTCCCTCGATCTTATTCCCCATTTATGAATATGTTAAAGAAGAAAGATTAAAGAAGTCAGGAGGCAAAGAATTCAAGAAATATAGTTTTAATGCCTGGAGGAAAAAGAACTTAACAATTACTCTCAAAAAGAATACACAAATCTTAAATCTAGAATATCGAGATAATGATAAAGAGCTTATTGTAAATGTATTAAATAAAATTTCAAAAGCATATCAGCAGTATTCAGGTAGAGATCGAAATAAAGGTATAGAAAATGGGCTGAATTATTTAGACAAACAAATTGAAATTTATAAGAAAAAAGATTTGAAATCTATAAAAGAAGCTCAAAGTTATGCTATCGAAAATGATTTAATAGCATATAAAATGATAAATACAACTGGCGACGAAAGAACTATAGATATTACTATAGGTATTGAAGCAGAAAGAGTTCGAGCTACAAATAAATTGAGGGAAATAGATCAACTAATTAAACAAATCAATCAATCTACTAATCTTAATGAATCGTTTCTTCCCGTAGAATTAGAAAAAGATGAGGTTATTAGAGAAATTGAAGATTTGGATGTGAAAATATCTAGACTTAGGGCAAACTATAAGGCTAATGATCCTGAGCTTAAAAATAAGATTCAGATAAGAAAAAGTTTAACTAGAACTGCGCAAGAAAGAACACTTAATTCACTAAAACAAAAACGTATAGAAGCTCAAGCAGCTGTTTCATCTTACTCCAGGCCAAAAGAAGTTATTTTTGAATATCGTAGGCTTCTTCGAGAAGCGATGCGAAACCAATCCGCACTTGATAATCTTGAGATAGAAAGAACACTCTTATCTCTTGAGAAATCAAAAAAAGAGGATCCTTGGGAATTAATTACTAAACCAACTTTGTTAAATACTCCAATAGCTCCTGTTAAGACTACATCAATGTTTGTTGGCTTATGTATTGGTTTTATGGCTTCATTTATGGGTGCTTTTATTTTTGAAAAGAAGAAAAATTTATTATACAATCTGGATAAAATTGACAATCTAATTAATTGGCCTTTATTAGACATTTTCGAGGGGAATTTAATTGATGGTTGGGATGAATCATTAAATTTGATTGATACTGGAGTTTTAGCGAGTAAACCTAATGGCAGAATATCCTTACTAAAGTTAGGTGAGCTTGATCAAGAATTATTAGATAAGTTTATTAGTAAATTTAAGACAGTAATGAATAAAAGAGAATTAATCGTTACTAGAGATATTAGAGAAGCACTTAAAACTGATTATCAAATTCTTTTAACTTCTAAAGGTGCAATCACTCCTGAAGATATTACTAGAGTCTCCAAAAGAATTTCTTCGCAAGATAATTCTGTTGTTGGATGGATTATGATCATAAAATGAATGAACTTTGAAAGCTTGTTTTAATGATAAGATGTTAAATATATATGTTTCAAAAAAAGAAAAAATGGTAACTTCTATTTTTACCATGTTGTTCTATGCCAATAAGTAATAAATTTAATAATCCAATGAAACTTCCAAATAATAATGAGTGTACAATTATTATTATTGGTTTAGGTTATGTTGGTTTACCTTTAGCTGTTGAATTTGCAATATCAGAAAAATTGATTTCTTCTCAAATAATAAATAAGAGAACAGTAATTGGATTTGATCTGGATAAACAAAGAATTAAAGATCTGGGTAATATGATAGATCAAACTGGAGAAGTAAGTTCTCTAAGATTAGCTAAAGCAAAACAATTAGATTTTACAACCGATAAGTCTTTTCTTTCATGTGGTGATGTTTTTATTGTTACCGTTCCTACCCCTATTGATAGAGAGAATAATCCTGATCTTAGTTATTTAGAGAAAGCATGCTCAATAGTTGGAGAATCAATAAAGAAAAGAACAAAAAAAAATATACCAGTTGTTATTTTTGAAAGCACTGTTTATCCTGGGACAACTGATGAGATATGTATACCTATTCTTGAAAATACAAGTGAACTTAAATTAAATAGTGGCTTTTATTGTGGTTATAGCCCCGAAAGAATTAACCCTGGAGACGGTAAACATAATTTGACAAATATAAAAAAAATTACTAGTGGATCTTGCAACGAAGCTTCTGAGTGGATTGATGATCTATATGCATCAATAATTTTCGCAGGGACGCATAAAGCAACAAGTATAAAAGTAGCTGAGGCGGCAAAAATAATAGAGAATACTCAAAGAGATGTAAATATTGCACTTGCTAATGAGCTTGCAATAATATTTCATAAAATGAATATAGACACTTTAGATGTAATAGAGGCTGCAAGTACTAAATGGAATTTTGCTGGATATATTCCAGGTTTAGTAGGAGGACATTGCATAGGAGTAGATCCTTATTATTTAACTTTTAAGGCTCAGCAACTTGGAGTGAATCCGCAAATGGTTTTAGCAGGCAGAAAAATTAATGATGGAATGGCAGGTTGGATTGTGGAAAGACTTATTGAGGAGATTGAAATTAAAAGAATGAAATTAAAAGAAGTTAAAGTATTGATCATGGGTTTTTCCTTTAAGGAAAATTGTAAAGACATAAGAAATACTAAAGTTATCGATATTATTAATAAATTAATACAAATGAATGTAAATATAACAATTTATGATCCTATAGTAAATATTAAAAATGTGAAGCAAGTTTATGGATTTTCAGTTAAGAATGAACTAAAAAATTCTGAAAAATTTAATGTAGTTTTAGTCGCTGTTTCTCACAAACAATTTGTAAATATCAAACCTGAGAGATGGAAAGAATATATTTTTGACGATGGTATTATATTTGATATAAAGGGAATTGTCCCTAGAAATTTGAATCCTATTCGACTTTAATTCTCTTTGCAAGATATGCCTGATAACAGCACTAATAAAAATAGTCTTATTGATCTTTTGAAATCTTTATGGGTTAATTTAAATGATTTAAACCGTAGAAAAGTCCAATTTTTATTGGTATTAATGGTAATTTCAAGCTTCGCTGAGGTTTTAACATTAGCAAGTGTATTGCCATTTTTAACTGTATTGGCTAACCCAAGTAGTATTTGGGAAAATATATTAATTAAAAAAATATTCCTGATATTTGGCTATCAATCGGCAGATGAATTAGTACTCCCTTTGACAATATTATTTGTAATTACTACTTTTATAGCTGGATTTATTCGTTTAATGAGTTATTTCTTGAATGTAAGGGTTTCTGCTGATATAGGATCTTATCTTAGTATAGAAGCTTATAAAAGAACTTTATATCAACCCTATTCTTTTCATTTTGAATTTAGTAGTAGTAGTCTTATTTCTTCTTTAAGTAGAGATATCAATGAAATCATCTATTTAGTAATAAATCCTTTATTATTTTTAGTTGGTTCATTATTAGTAAGTTTCAGCATAGTAATAACTTTATTTTTCATTAATTTTAGATCAGCTATTTCAACTTTATTTATTGTGGTATT
The DNA here is from genome assembly GCA_003212625.1 of Prochlorococcus sp. AG-436-J02. Classification (GTDB taxonomy): domain Bacteria; phylum Cyanobacteriota; class Cyanobacteriia; order PCC-6307; family Cyanobiaceae; genus Prochlorococcus_B. The sequence continues at coordinate 34,451 of QCPI01000007.1, read as the reverse complement.
TGTTTATAGCGTTACGACATTTATAGTTAAAAAGAGTATCAGATCTATTAGCAATAAAGTTGTTCTTTTGAATCGAACTCTAGTTAAATTAATGCAAGAAAGTCTAGCCTCTATTAGAGATGTTATTTTGGGGGCAAAGCAATCATATTACGTAGAAAACTATGCAAGAATTGATAGGAAATTAAGAAGATTAGAATCATTTGGAACCTTTCTTGGCGCTTTCCCTAGACTTTTAGTTGAACCAATAGGGATTTCATTAATAGCTATAGTTGGCTATGTTCAGTTACAAACTTCAGGGATTGATAAGGCTTTACCTGTCTTAGGTGCTTTGGTTATAGGAGCAACTCGATTTATAACAGTTGCGCAAAGGATATATGAAGGTTATTCACAACCATCTCTTTCAAAAGGGAGACTTGCAAGTGTGATTAGACTAATAGATTTACCATTAGATAATCATTTTTTAGGTTCCATAGTCCCATATTGTTTAAAGGAAAAAATTGAATTCAGAAATGTAAATTTTAGATATAAAGATCATTTGCCGAAAACTATTAATAATTTAAATTTTAATATATTAGTAGGTGAGAAAATAGGGGTTATTGGTAAAACTGGAAGTGGTAAAAGTACATTGATAGATTTAATAATGGGACTAATAAAACCAGATTCAGGGGAAATTCTTATAGATAATACTAATCTATATAATCCATCTTCAGAAGAAAAAATAAAATGTTGGCAAGCTTCTATAACTCATGTACCTCAAAACATATATCTTTCTGATACTTCAATTGTTAATAACATTGCTTTTGGTTACTTGGATGATGAAATAAATTTAGATAAAGTTTATTATGCAGCTGAACAGTCAAGAATATTAGATTTTATTGAAAATTTACCTGAAGGAATCAATACTATAGTGGGAGAACGGGGCTCAAGGCTTAGTGGGGGACAAAAACAGAGAATAGCTATAGCAAGAGCTTTATATAATGATGCGTCATTTATTGTTTTAGATGAAGCTACAAGCGCTTTAGATTCTAAAACAGAGGATTCAATAATGAAGGGATTAAACTTAATTGATAATTCACTTACTATGATAGTTGTAGCTCATAGATTAAATAGTCTGAAATTTTGTGATAGAGTTATAGAAATTGAATCAGGGAAGTTAATAGAGAAAACTAGTAACTTATAATAAAGTAATATTGTTAACATTGTATTCATAAATTCTTGAATAATAAAATATATATATTTTATTGATATGGCTATTAAAACTAAAAACAATTATATAAGTTTATAAGCATGAGTTATAATTAAACTATTAATAAGAAGGTATAGATATTTATGTGTGGTTTTGCAGGAGTATTTTCTATAAATACTAACGGAAATGAGTTAGAAAAGTTGGCCAAAAAGATGGCTTCTTCTTGTTTTCATCGAGGACCAGATGGCCTTGGCTGCTGGTCCGATCCAAGTGTTGGTTTTGCTTTTGCTCATCAGAGACTGGCGATATTAGATCTTAGTGTTGCAGGCAATCAACCAATGATAAGTAATTCAGGAAGATATGTCATTGCATTTAATGGAGAGATCTACAATCATAAATTGATAAGAAAAAATATAAATAAATTAGGTTTTAATATCTCATGGAAAGGTAATTCTGATACAGAAACTTTATTAAATGCAATTCAGGTCTATGGGTTTGAAAAGGCATTAGATTTGATTACTGGGATGTTTGCATTTGCTTTATGGGATAGGAAAAATAAAAAATTATATTTAACAAGAGATCGCTTTGGCGAAAAACCTCTTTATTTTGGATTTAGTGGAGAAGCATCAAATAGAAGTTTTTTGTTTGGTTCAGATATTGCTTGTCTTAAAGCCTGGGATGGTTTTAATAACTCGATTAATAATAAAGCTCTTTCTCAATTATTTGCATTCGGAGTAATTTCTGCACCAGATAGTATTTTTAATAATATATTTCAGCTCCTTCCCGGTCACTATTTATCAATTGCATTACCTATTTTAAGTGAGGAATTTGAATCTCATGAATGGTGGTCTATTAATGAAACGATGGAATCTGGCTTAAGGAATCAATTTGATAATGAAGATGAGGTTATTCTAGAATTAGAATTATTACTTAAAAAAAGTATAAACCAGCAAACAATTTCAGATGTACCTTTAGGCGCATTTCTTTCTGGTGGAATTGATTCTTCTTTAATATGCGCACTTTTACAAAGTCAAAGTACTAAGCCAATTAAAACTTTTACTATAGGGTTTGAGGAATCAAATTTCAATGAAGCTCCATTCGCAGGGAAGGTTGCGAGGCATCTAGGTACAGATCACTCAGAAACAATTTTAACAGCATCTGATGCTCAGAAGTTGATACCTAACTTAAGTTCAATTTATTCTGAGCCATTTGCAGATTCTTCACAATTACCTACTTATTTATTATGTAAAGAGACTCGAGAAAGTGGTTTAAAGGTCGCTTTAAGTGGAGATGGAGGTGATGAAATATTTGGAGGATATAATAGATATTTCTGGTCCAATCGTATTTGGGATAAGTTCGCTCTTTTACCATTCCCTCTTAGGAAATTGATTGGAAAGTTAATTTTAAAATTTCCGATAGAATTTATTGATAAATTTGAGAATAATGTTAATATTAATCAATTAGGACATAAAGCTCATAAATTAGCAACAAGATTTAAATATGTAAGCTCTGAAAAAGATTTATATCTTTCATTAATAAGTGAGTGGGAAGATTCCTCAAATCTTTTAAATGTCGATTTAAATAATAGTAACTACTTGCCATTATCATTAAAATATGAGTTTTCTCAGCATATTTCTAATGATTTAATATCTCGAATGATGGCTTATGATACTTTAAATTATTTGCCTAATGATATTTTAACTAAAGTTGATAGGGCTTCTATGGCAGTAAGTCTTGAAACAAGAGCCCCATTTTTGGACCATAGTATTTTTGAATTGGCTTGGAGAATTCCTTTATCTATGAAAATTAAAAAGAACAATAATCAATATTTAGGTAAACATGTCTTAAGGAAAATACTATACAAGTATGTACCCCAAAAACTTATAGATCGTCCAAAAACAGGGTTTGGAATGCCTATTGGCCAATGGTTGAGGGGTCCATTAAAAGAATGGGCTGAAGATTACTTATCTCCTTCTTTAATTGAAAGACAAGGGTATTTGAAGCCAGAATTAATTACAAAATTATGGAACGAGCATATTTCGATGAAATATGACCATAGTGGAAAACTATGGAGTGTTTTAATGTGGCAATCATGGCAATTTCATCAAAAAATAAATTAATTTATTTTTTAACCACCTTTCTCATTTAACAGAATCCACTTTCATATTACTAAATAACATGCTTATATATATATTAATTTTTTCTTTGATATCAATACTAGCAATATCTGATAGACAAAAATTATATTTAATTGATATTCTATTTTTGTCATTGATTTTGGTGATATTTATAGGATTTAGATATGAGATGGGTACAGATTGGATTATATATTTATCACGAATGTTGTCTATGGAAGATAGATCATTTTCTGAAATTTTTTCTATAAGTTTTGAATTAAGTTATCAAGTATTAGAATTTATTGCAAATAGGCTAGGGGAAAATTTTATACTCTTAAATTCAGTTTCTGCAATATTATTTGTTGTCGGATTACTTCATTATTGTAGAAGGCAAGCTTATCCATGGCTTTCTCTTTTGATAGCATATCCAACTCTCATTCTTATCTGTTCCTTTACTAATACGCGACAGTCTATAAGTTTAGGATTTGAATTACTCGCTTTATCAAATCTAAAGTATTTTTATCGATCTATCTTCTATTTTATATTTGGTGCCACATTTCATCAAAGTATGCTTTTTATAGTGCCAATACCAATATTAGCAAGGATGAAAGATTTAACTAAAATAAAAAACTTACTAAAAATTATATTAATAACTTTACCCATTATCTATATTGTAAGCCAATTTTATGGGGTCTTCATATCAGATTTGCTTAATGCTTATATATTATCGGGTACATACTCTTCCAGAGGTGCCATTATGAGAGTAGGTTACGTTTTTATAGCTGCAGTTATTTTTCAATTAAACAAAGATAAATTTTATAGTAATAATAAATTCTATGAATTCTCACTTTATAATATTTTTTCTCTTCTAGTTATATTGTGTTTTTTACTCACTGCGTTATTTCCTAATCAAAGTACGGCAATAGATAGAATGTCTTTTTATCTTTATCCCTTATCAATATTTGTATATATAAGATGTGTTCAATATAGAATTTTTAATTTATCTAGAAATGTATGGAAGTTGATTATAATTTCAATGACATGTGTTTTTACATTTTATTGGCTTACTAATTCAGATTATGCTCAGGAATTTTGGCTACCTTATAAAAACTATCTTTTCATGTAATGATTTGTCTATTTTATCATGAGTTGACTTTCAATTATATTTACATATAATTATTGATAAACTATGCTTAATATAGCTGTTATTAATGGTGGAAGAGGTGCATCTTCAATAATACCTGATTTGATTCGGCAAACTGATTTACATGTTACTTCAATTGTAAATGCATATGATGATGGAAAATCTACTGGGGAAATTCGGCGGTTTTTTCATATGCTTGGCCCCTCGGATATTCGAAAAGTTCAAGAATTAATGTTACCCCAAGAATCAACACTTTATTCAGAAATACTAAAGCTTTTTAGATATAGATTTCCTCTTAACTGTTCTAATAAAGAAGCTGTTAAGAAAATACAAAATTTTGTTTGTGGTTTTGATAACGAATTAATAGATTTAAAATTAGCTTCCGAACGAATAAGAATAAATATAAAAGTTTTTCTAAGGTGTTTTCTTGATTTTATTAAGTCTATTGAAGATTTAAATCAGATTAAATTTAATTTCTCTGATTGCTCAATAATGAATTGTATATACGCAGGGGCATATATATATTTTAAACGCGACCTCGAGCAAGCTACTCTTTTCTTGGGACAATTATTTGGCTTGAGGGGGCATGTGCTTGCAACAAGTAATGAAAATAAAAACTTAGTTGCTCTTAGGGCTAATGGGGAGATGTTATATTCTGAATCTGAAATAGTAGAATTACGTTCTAATGTAAAAATTGAAAGGATTTTTTTAATAGATAAAACAGTTAACAAGTCACGATTCGAGAAATTAAGTATTGATCAAAAACGTTACTATCTAAATAGCCATCATTGCAATGTGCCTGTCTCAAGTTCCGTCATAGATGCAATAAAACACTCAAATATTATTATTTATGCTCCTGGAACTCAGCATTCTTCTTTGTATCCTTCGTATTTATCATCTGGTTTAGCTGAAAGTATTGCTGATAACAAGAATGCATTAAAGGTCTTTATTACTAACATTGGAGCCGATTATGAGACTCCTACTTACAAAGCCTCTGATTATATTCTAGGTGCCTATCGTTATTTAAGTTTGTCAGACAATAGAAAATATCAAATGGATGAATTTTTTGATTTTAACTTAATTAATAAAAGCAATTTAAAAAATGACGAGACCTATGTCAAATTTGATGAAGAAGTCCTTAACGATCTTCCTGTAAGATTATTATTAGAAAATTTTGAATCTACTAAATTTCCTGGTAAGCATGATGGTTTAAAGGTTATATCTAAAATACTTGAATTATACAATCAACGTGCCCTAACAATATGTAATTAATAAGCTATACTTTTTATTTATGAATATCTTAGATAAGGATCTTCTGATTTTTGATTATGATGGGACTTTGGCTGATTCATCTCCTTTGCATGAGAATGCTTTCTTAGAGATCTTAAATCCCTTTAATATTAAATTTAATTATTATGATATAGCTGGAATGAAAACATACGATGCCATCAAATATATTCTAAATAAAAATGATATTTATCCGTCAGACAATAAATTAAATGTTTTATCAAATAATAAGCAAACTATTATGAAAAAATTAATAGTAAAAAATTTAAAACCAATAAATGGAGTAGATGAATTCTTGAATTGGTCGAAAAATAAGTTTAAATTATGTATAGCAAGTTCTGGTTCAAGATCTAATATTATTTTAGGTTTAGAGAAATTAGGTTATTTTGAACTGTTTGAACATATTATATGTTCTGATGATGTCTCTTTGGCAAAGCCTAATCCCGAAATATTTTTTAAAGTATTAAATATAACTGGCTTTGAAGCAAAAAATGCACTTATCTTTGAGGATTCTGATTCCGGTATAAAAGCTGCTAAGCTATCCAAAATAGACTTTATTGATGTTAGAATACTTTCTTTTAGTAAATTATTGAATAAATTGTATCTCAATGAATAATAGTTTGAAAACATTAGTAATTGTTGTTACTTTTAATCGATGTGATCTGTTGGTAAGATGCTTAAACAATATCAAAGAACAAACTGTTAAGCCCGATGATATATTAGTTATAAATAATAATAGTACAGATAATACAGCAGAGACGCTAAATAAAATGAATATTAATAATATATGTCAAGATAACGTAGGTTCTGCTGGGGGATGGGCTAGGGGAATTGAATATGCTATAGATAATAATTTTGATGCAGTATGGCTAATGGATGATGATGGATATCCAGATATTAATGCTTACTCCGAGTTGATAAAAGTTATGCATGGTAATGTTTCATGTGCATCATCTATTGTTGTAAAGGAAAACAATGCAGAGAGCTTTGTTTTTCCTTATCCAATATTAAATAAAAACTTATTTCCTATTATCTTCTCTATACCTAGGAAAGTCTTTAATATTAATGATTTAATTGATATTTCTATAAATAATACTTATCCTTTTGCACATTTTTTTAATGGAGCCTTGATTTCTATCAAATCAATCAAGGAAATAGGTAATGTGAATAAAAATTATTTTATGTTTGGAGATGAACTTGATTATCTTTTTAGGCTAAGAAAAGTAGGAGATGTTATTTCGGTCATTAAGGCAATACATTTTCATCCAGATGTTAGTAAAAGACCTTATAATTCTTTTAAGATTTATTATTATATCAAAAATACATTGATATTAAATAAGAAATATTATGACTATCCTTTATTAAGATCTTTTTTAGCGTTGCTAGTAGTTTTATATAGGAGCATTAAAAGAAATGGGATTATCTATGGTCTTAGACTAATATTAGGTTTTAATAATGGTATATTTTATCTAGCTATTATAAGAGGATTTAAAGGTAAAATTGGTATTGATCATTTTGAAAAATACTAGAGTATTAATACCTGCAGCTGGTAAAGGGACGAGAGCAAAACTTTCTTATCCTAAGACTTTGTATAAGGTTAAGGGTAAGCCAATTCTTTTGAGAATTTTTGAACTGATTAAGCCCATTGACTCATGCCCAACAATAATTGTCAGTCCTGAAGGTGAAGATCATATTTATGATTTTCTTAAACAATATCAATTAAAGGCCTATATAGTAGTACAAGAAGATGCTAAAGGGATGGGAAATGCAGTCCTTCAATATCAGAATTCTCCTGCATATAAGGAGACAGAAAATTTATTATTGCTTTGGGGAGATATTCCGTTTATTGAAAGTAAAACACTATTAAAAATGATATATGAGCATAATAAGAATAAGAATATTTTTACTTTTGTGACTAAAATGGTTGATTCCGCCTATACCCTAGTTATAAGAGATTCTTTCGGTGAAATTGTAGATGTAAAAGAGACGAGAGAAGAAGGTGAAAAGCCTATAAGAGGGGAAAGAGATATCGGTCTATTCATTTTTAATAAAAGTAGAGTTTTTACATTATTAAAAAAGAATCTATCAAATAAGTATGGTAAAAGAAGTGGGGAACATGGATTTTTATATATTATAAAGCATTTAATTAAAGAAGGCTGTAAAGTTCAAGGTTTACCTATTGCTTCTAACAAGGAGATATTATCTCTAAATAGAGTTTCTGATTTATGCGAATAGAATAGTATTAAATTTTTTCTATAGATCATTAGATAGGTTTATTTTCACTATGCTAAAATAAGGAAAATTACTTAAATTATGTATGAAAATAGAAAAAAAATATTGTTTATAGTTAATACTGATTGGTTCTTTGTTTCTCATCGCTTGCCTATTGCATTAGCAGCAATTGATAATGGTTATGAAGTTCACCTTGCTACAAAAATAACAACTAAGGCAAAATTTCTAACTTCTCAAGGTTTATATTTGCATGATTTACCAATAGCCAGATCGAGTCCTAATCCTTTTAGATTGGCTAATGCATTTTTTTTTATGTTTGTTTTAATAAATTCTATTAAGCCAGATATAATTCATGCCATTACTATAAAGCCTGTTTTGTTAGCTGGTTTTATTTCACGTTTTTACCCTAAGATTAATTTTGTAGCTTCGATTTCAGGCCTAGGCTATGTTTTTATTTCTAAAGGTAATATTGCTAAATTACGCTTAATATTGGTTAAACTACTTTATACTTTTTCTTTTACTAAAACTAATTTAAAAGTAATATTTCAAAACCAAGAAGATATTAATATGATTAAAAGCTTTTGTAAATTAAAAGATTCTAAAGTGATATTGATTCCAGGTTCTGGTATTGATCTTCAGGAATATTCATTTTCAAATATACCAGCAGGAAAACCTATTGTACTTTTTGCTTCTAGATTATTAGTCTCAAAAGGTATTTTAGAATTTATAAAGGCGTCTATGTTAGTTGATAGTTCACGCTTTTTAGTTGCAGGTAAGATTGACCAGGAAAATCCAGATTCTATTGATATGCAAACTATTAGAGATTGGGAAGTATCAGGCTTTGGAGAATATTGTGGATTTGAAATTAACATTCAAAAGCTGATTTCCAAGTCAACAATGGTTGTTTTACCGTCTTTTTATGGTGAAGGTCTACCTAAAATACTAATCGAGGCAGCCGCTTGTGGTAGGCCAGTAATTACTACAGATCATCCAGGTTGTAGAGACGCAATAATACCAAATCGTTCTGGCATATTGATTCCAACAAAAGATACTGAGTCACTTGTGGTTGCGATCAACAAATTATTAAATTCAAAGGAATTATGTATCAAAATGGGAAGGGAGGCTAGAGAATATGCAGAAAAGAAATTTAATATCAAACATGTTATTGAAAAGCATATAGAAGCTTATGAAAAGTTCTTTAAATAATTATGTTAATAGAAGAAACTGGATGCAATGGCTTTTTTGGTGAACCTATAAGTAAATTATTAGAAGAAAAAGGCTATGAAACTATAAGGATAAAGAGCTCTTATAGCTCAAATGTAATATCGATTAAATACATAAATTCTAGAGATAGCTGGAAAAATTCATTTAAAAACGTTAATATCATATTATGAAAATCACTTCTTTATTCTTTTCTACATTAGTAAGTTATCTGATCTTATATATAATCTTACCTTTTTTTGAAAAGTATTTTCTTGATATACCCAATGAAAGAAGCTCTCACTCAGATCCTAAACCAACAGGCGGTGGTGTTGTTTTTGCTCTTATAGGGTCTTTAGGGTATCTTTTTAATGGTGATATGCTTCCATTAATATGTTTACCCTTATCTATTATTGGTTTAATTGATGATTATCTTAAATTAAATTCATGGTTTAGATATTTTGTACAAATTCTAACTGCAATATCAATTATAGAAATAACTGATTTTATTGAGTTATTTGATATTAACTTTCCTTTGATTTTTATTTATTTAATAATAATTATTTTTATAACAGCTATGATTAACTTAGTTAACTTTATGGATGGTATAGATGGCTTGTTGGCTGGTTGTATGATTGTTGTTTTTGCTACTTTAGGTTTTGCATCGAATATTAATGTTTTTATTTTATTAGGTTCCATTTTAGGATTTATAATATTAAATTGGTATCCTTCAAAGATTTTTATGGGAGATGTTGGAAGCACATTTTTAGGTGCTTTTTATGCAGGTTTGGTTCTTAGATCTGGTAGCTTGGTTGAATCATTATGGATTATTTCACTATCATTCCCTTTGTTATTTGATAGTAGTATTTGTATCTTACGGAGATATTTTGCTGGTTTAAATATCTTTAGCCCCCATCGGCTACATTTATTTCAGAGATTAAACAGGGTAGGATGGAATCACAGTAAAATTTCATCTCTGTATATAGCAATTTCAATTTTATTTAGTTTTTCTTATGTAATGCATTCCCTTGCTTTTCTGATGTTTAATATTTTTCTAATGATATTCATTGGTACTTGGTTAGATATGAATATTGCAGTTCCCTTTAATAGAAATCAAATATCTATTGAAAATGATTTATCATGAATTATATTCATATACTTTGAAACTTTTTACAAATCAGTAGAAAGACTAGAAGTATAAATTATTTTATTTAAAATAATCATAGAGCCATTAAATAACTGGAAAGGGTTTGAATAAAAAATAGATGTTCTATTGTTTATCTTTGCTTAAATAAATATATCAAAAATGTTTAATGTGAATTTTATTAATTAAATATTATAATTTAAGCTCTTAATAAATATTGCTATTTATTTTCCTGGTAATTAAAATAGGAATATAACAGATTATATTTATAAAATGCTCTTAACTATTGCCATTCCTTCACATAACTCAGATGTATCATTAGTAGACAGTGCGATTTCATCAATAGTATCAGAGGAGTGTTTTGGAAATGATGTTAATATAATTATTTCAGACAATAGCCTTTCAGATCATACAAAAAAATTATACGAATCAAAATATAGCTTTAATAAAAGCATTAACTATTTTGATTCTAAAGATTATAATAGTCTAGATGAGAATGTTAATAGAGCAGTTGAGTTGTCTGATGGTGATTATGTCTGGATATTTGGTGATGATGATCTAATAGTTCCAGGTATATTGACTAAAATCTTGGAATTCATTAGGCAAGAATCTCCTGAGTTGATGATATTAAATAGTAAGTCATTCAAGAAAGGAAGGATTATTGAAGATTCAAGAGTTAAAAAAAATACTAAGTTATTCTATGGACTTAATGATAACGATATTTTCTTGAAAAATCTTGGAGGATACCTGACTTATGTTGCATGCATATTGGTCAAGAAGGATCTTTGGATAGAGAATTTTAATCCCAAACACATCGGCAGCTTTTTTGCCCATATAGATTGTATTGCTTCAATAAAAACTAAAAGCATTGCTTATTATTTCTCGAACCCTTCTATTCAAATGAGAATCGGAAGCCAAACTTGGACAAAAAAATCATTTGTAATATGGAACTTTTATTATCCTGATCTGATTTGGGGACTTAATGGATTCAGTAACCAATCTAAAGAATCAGTTGTTAAAAGAAAACCATGCAATTCTTTTTCATCAATGTTAAGTAAAAGAGCATATGGTTCACTTAATATAAATATTTGGCTTCAAATAATTTTCTCATCCTCACAAATTTTATTACCATTTAAAGTTTTTAGTTTTCTTATATGCTTGATACCAAGAAGATTTTTTGTTTTTGCTTATAAACTCTTTATTATTCTTTTTAGAAGGGATCAGACTTTAGTATTTAGTCCAAAGTTAGCATTGGCGACTTTGGACTAAATAAAAGATTAAAATGATTTGAATTCAAAATCGATTTATTTCAGTATTAATTTCAAATCGCATGTATTTTCATTTTTTATATAAACTTGTATTTAATAAGAAGAACTTTAATATATTATAAAATTAGTTATTGTTTTCTAAATGCAGGCTGTAATACTTGCAGGTGGCTTGGGAACACGTTTATCCGAAGAAACTGGCTTAAAGCCAAAGCCAATGGTTGAAATAGGCGGTAAGCCTATCTTATGGCATATCCTTAAAATTTATAGTTCTTATGGAATAAATGATTTTATAATTTGTCTTGGATATAAGGGTTCCCAAATCAAAGATTACTTTGCAAATTATTCATTGCAAACAAGTGATATTACTTTTAATCTTAAAACTAATTCTATTGAAGTTCATAAAACCAAAGTTGAGCCTTGGAAAGTAACTTTAATAGATACAGGTGAGAAGACTTTAACAGGAGGCAGATTGGCTAGAATTAGAAGATATCTAAATGATGAACCATTTTGTCTAACATACGGTGATGGTGTAGGAGATATTGATATAAAATCTCTAATAAAACATCATTTGAAAAAAAATAAATTAGCAACGCTTACTGCAGTACAGCCTCCTGGTCGTTATGGGGCAATTGAAATTAATGGTGATAATGTGGTGAGTTTTCAAGAGAAGGTTCGAGATAATCAGTCATGGATTAATGGTGGTTTTTTTGTTCTAAATCCAAAAGTGATTGACTATATTGATGGTGATCAATGTATGTGGGAAGATGTTCCACTTAGATCTTTGGCTGCTGAAGGTGAGTTAAATGCTTTTAAACATAATGGTTTTTGGCATCCTATGGATACTTTGAAAGATCGCCATTTTCTTGAGGAAAAATGGGCAAGTGGAAATGCACCATGGATGATTTGGTGATGATAAAAAAAACTTTTTGGAAAAATAAACGTGTTTTAATAACTGGTCATACAGGTTTTAAAGGAAGTTGGTTATCTTTATGGTTGAATAAACTTGGGGCGGAAGTATTCGGTATATCTTTGGAGCCAGATTCAAAACCATGTTTGTTTTCGCAGGCTTCTGTAGGATCTTTAATAAGTGAAAGTCATTTAATAGATATATGCAATCTTGAAGAATTAAGGGATGTTATTTTTAGAATTAAGCCTGAAATTGTATTTCATTTAGCAGCACAACCATTAGTAATAAAAAGCTATCATGACCCAATTGAAACCTGGAGAACAAATGTAATAGGTTCTTTGAATCTTCTTGAATCGCTTCGAGATTTGAGAAATGTTTGTTCAATAGTAATGGTTACAACGGATAAGGTTTATGAGAATAGAGAATGGGATTTTGGTTACCGGGAAAATGACAAACTTGGAGGTAAAGATCCATATAGTGCAAGCAAAGCAGCTTGTGAAATCGCTATATCTAGTTGGCGTTCAAGTTTTTGTGGATCTAAGCCAAATCAAAACCCTTTTCTTGCTATTGCCACAGCTAGGTCTGGCAATGTGATAGGAGGCGGCGATTGGGCACAAAATAGGATTGTCCCAGATGTAATTAGATCTATTCAAGAAAAAAAAATAATAAAAATAAGGAATCCATATTCAACTAGACCTTGGCAACATGTTTTAGAGCCTTTATCGGGATATTTACTACTTGCTGAAAAGTTAACCTATGCACAAATTGATAAAAAGAATAATTCAATTAATCGATTTACAGATTCTTTTAATTTTGGACCTGAGATTGAGTCAAATAAGTCAGTACTCTCTTTAATAAAAACAATTTTTAAGGAATGGCCTGGTGAATGGGCTGATATTTCTGATCCAATGTCAATTCATGAGGCAAATCGTCTTCATTTAAATATTGATAAGGTTTTCTATAACCTTTATTGGGAACCAAGATGGTCATTCTCAATAAGTGTTTCTAGAACAATAAATTGGTATAAAAATGTTTATTATAAATCTACTGATGCTTTATCTGCATGCCTTAATGATATAGAAGAATATGAAAAATATTTAGATTAATAAATATTAACTATTGCCTATTAAAAATAACATCATTTTATATGATAAATATTTGAGAGTGATCTTTAAATCAAAATTCATTTATTAATAAAAAATTGTATTTATTGAAATGAAAGTATTATTAACGGGGGGAACTGGTTTTATAGGTTCTCATTTAGTTAAAAGCCTTGTTAATGATGGACATGATGTTTATGCCGTCAGACGTGCTGACTTTCAGTCTGAAAATATAGTTAATAAACATCTAACTTGGATAACAAAAAGCTTATGTGAGATTAATGTAAAAGATCTAAGTAATATAGATATAATTTTTCATTTAGCTTCTGCTGGAGTTAGCCCTAAAAAAGCTACTTGGGAAGAAATTGAGAAAATTAATTTAAGAGATAGTTTTAGATTGATTAGGCTTGCAAAGGAAGCTGGAATTAAAAGAATGATATGTGCAGGTACATGTCTTGAATATGGAGATGAATCTGCGAATTGGGAAAAAATTCCTCCTGATGCTTCTCTAAAACCAAGTGGCAGATATGCAGTAAGTAAGGCTGCAGCTTTTTTACTTCTAAAAAATTTTGCAATAGAAGAAAAAATGGAGTTTTTTTATGGGAGAATTTTTTCTGCTTTTGGGGATGGACAATTTAAAGATAATTTATGGCCTTCACTTAAGAATGCTGCAATATCTGGTAAAGATTTTGAGATTAAAAATGGAGAAGAAGTAAGGGATTTTATCCCAGTTGAAAAAGTTGTCTCACATCTTAAAAAAGCAATGACAAGAAATGATGTAATTGCTGGTAATCCTTTAGTGGTTAATATTGGTTCAGGTAATGGAATGAGCGTTAAGGATTTCGTGAGAAAAGAATGGAATAGATTAAATCCTAAAGGAAATTTGAGACTAGTTAATCAACAGACAGTAAAATCTGCACCAAAAAAAATTGTAGCTAATATTAAAGGACTTAATGAAAAAAAATAATTTAATATGAGAGTTTTAATTACGGGAGGATGTGGTTTCTTAGGTAGTAATTTATCTTCTTTTTTTCTGAAAAATAATGATCAAGTATTTGTTATTGATGCTCTTTATAGAAAAGGATCTCTAGATAATCTTAATTGGCTAAAAAAACATAAATCAAATAAGAATTTATATTTTTTTAAGGCTGATATTTCAAATAATAATTTCGTAGATTCAATTTTCAATAATAATGGACCATTTGATTATGTTTGTCATGTCGCTGGCCAAGTCGCGATGACAAAATCTTTAAAAGATCCAAGAAGTGATTTAATGACTAATGTTCTAGGTACTTTTAATATACTTGAAGCTCTAAGAAAGTTCAGTCCTCAAGCATTATTGGCCTTTAGTAGTACTAATAAAGTCTATGGCGATTTAGATTGGATTAAAATAAGAGAAGAAAGTAAAAGATATGTTTTGGAAGGATTCGAAAAAGGTCTTAATGAAGAAGTTCCACTTGATTTCTCTACCCCATATGGTTGTTCTAAAGGTTCCGCGGATCAATATGTAAGAGATTGGGCACGAGTATATGGTCTTAAAACAGTTGTTTTCAGGCATTCTTCAATATATGGTGGTAGACAATTTGCATCGTATGATCAAGGTTGGATTGGATGGTTTTGTCAGAAGGCGATAGAGCAAAAGAATAATAGTCTTAAAAATTTAATTAATGAACCTTTTACTATTTCAGGAACAGGTAAACAAGTAAGAGATGTTTTACATTCTGATGATTTAGTCTCTCTTTATCACTTAGCTTATCTTAATAAAGATAAATTGAATGGGGAAATATTTAATATAGGAGGTGGTCATGAGAATTCATTAAGTATTCTTGAGCTATTTGATTTATTAGAAAAGAATTTAGAATTAGATCAATTAATTTATGAAAAGATTAAAAGAAGAGATAGTGATCAAAATTGCTTTATTGCATCTATAGAGAAAGCTAAAAGTTTCCTTGATTGGTACCCTAAAGTAAATAAAGAAGAAGGAATAAGTAATATGTTAGAATGGTGCAAGCATTCAATAATTGAAGTTACCTAAGGATATTTATTAAAAATATTTTTAGGTGAAAATAAATACTTATTTAAACATAAAAATAAGTATTTCTAGTGAGAAAACTATTAATAAACTCGTAACACTTTGCTATTAACAAAGCAAATAATTGTTAGAAAATAAGCAATAATAAACCAATTTTCATATGAATTGTTAAGATTCAGTGGGATGAATAAAACTATGGATTCACAGATTTCATACGCAAAGACTGTTTATGGTCAAGAAGAGATTGATGCAGTTATAAAATGTCTTGGAGAATCTACTCAAATGGGTAAATATTCAAGAGAATTTGAAAGGGAAATAGCAAAAATATTTTGCAAAAAACATTGTCTTTATGTTAATTCAGGATCTTCAGCTTTATATTTAGGGATTGAATCATTTGGATTTCCGCGAGGATCTGAGATTATTACGCCTGCCTTAACCTTTTCTACTTCTGTTGGATGTATAGTTAAAAATGGACTAGTTCCAGTCTTTACTGATGTTAGGCCACTTAGTTATTGCATTGATACAGATCAGATTGAATCACTTATAACTAATAAAACCGTTGCTATTTTAGCTCCAAATTTGCTAGGGAATATTTGTGAATGGGATAAAATGAGAAATATTGCAGATAAATATAATCTGATTTTGATTGAAGACTCTGCTGATACGTTGGGCGCAACACTTAAAAATGGTATACCGAGTGGTCAATTCACGGATATGTCAATCACAAGCTTTTATGGTTCTCATATTATTAATTGTGCTGGCAATGGTGGTGCCTTAGCAATTAATGATGATAGTGTTTTGAGGCAAGCCAAACTATTAAGATCTTGGGGCAGAAGTTCTTCTTTATATGATGAAAAAAGTGAGGCAATAGAAAATCGATTTAATGTAAGCTTAGAAGGTATTGATTATGATGCAAAGTTTGTATTTGAGAGCATTGGTTATAATATTGAGGGTAATGAAATGGGAGCTGCATTTGGATTGGCTCAATTAAATAAATTATCAAATAATATTAAAATAAGACAATCTAACTTTAAAAGGCAATGTGAGTTTTTCTCTAGGTATGAAGAATATTTTGAAAATCCCATCGAAGCAGATGGAGTATCTACAGCTTGGCTGGCTTTCCCTATATTAATTAAGGAAGATGTTCAATTTAAAAGAAGGGACTTCCAGATTTTTTTAGAGCAAAAAAATATACAAACAAGAGTTGTTTTCACTGGAAATATTTTACGTCAACCTATGTGTAAGGGTATTAATAAAGTGGTTAGAGATAATGGATATCCAAATGCAGATAGAATCATGGAAAGAGGTGTACTTTTACCATTGCATCATGGCATGACAGATGAAATGTTTGATAGGTTACATGATACTATTGACAATTTTATAAAAGAAAAACAATCATAGATTATTTGAGTTTCAATTATATATTTAATTTCTTATATAAATTTAGATATTTTAGATTAGCTTTTTCTAAATCATAAAATTTCTTAGCTACAAGTCTAGAATTTTCCGATCTTGTATTCGAGTATATTTTCTCTGCGATTTTTTTGCTATTAAATTCAAGAGGTGATATTGCTTTGTTATCCAATATAGGATGAACTAAATCAATACATGAATGGTCTTTAGATAATCTATCTAAAACATTTATGCCTTCTAAACCAACAATATGTAGACCTGCTGCTAAATATTCACCTATTTTTGTAGGTGAACACATACTTAGCCATTTACCACTATCAATGAATACTAGTCCACAATCATATTCCATTAGCTTTTTAGGGACTTCATTTGGATCAAGATGAAAAATATTACAATTCTCTTGTGGAAATCTCGAAATATACCTTAGCTTTTCTAATTCAGCATGTTCCCTTTCATTAATGAAATCAATAGTACAATCAATGCCATCTTCCATAAATTTTTTTGTGAAATTAAGAGCTTGATTTGGTAAATATGGATACCTAGCACCCCCAAGAAATACAAATTTTATTTGACTTTTAATATCTTTCCTTTTAGTTAATGGAATATATTGAGATAAATCCGTTGAGGTTGGTATCACTTCGCATATCTTTTTATAGTTTGTGCTGCGTATTAAAAATTCTTTTGCTGAGATATCTAGCACAACAATTCCGGCTGCTCTATTTATCAGCATTCTTTCCAAGAAACTAAAGAATATATAGAATAAATAAAACTTAGGAAACCTTTTGCAATCAATCATTTGAGCAAAGAAGGATCTTATATCATATATAAACTTGTATGATGTACAAGACATTAGATATATTAGACCGGGATAAAAACCCCTTAAATGAATTCCAGTTATATTATATTTAAATGATAATTTGATTATTGAGATCGCACCATTCATTAACCTTAAAATGGGCATTAATAAACCTTTTCTAAAAACTAAATTTACCCATATAATATTATTAGAAAGTAGAAGGTACTTTAATCTATTGATCTCAGGTTGACCTCTATCTTCTTTCTCAAAACTTATTATAATAAACTTATATCCATCTTTACTTAGGCTTAGAATATAAGGAAGTGTTTGACTGCTTCCTAAAGGGTCTAAAAGTCCATCATATGTAATATAAAGTATTCTTTTCAATTGTTTTACCTAAAATTAAGAGTAATGATTTAGGTTTTATCTTATATCATTTTTCATTATAATGAGTATCTCTTCTTAAGTAAAGACTTTTAATTTTTGAAATATTATTATTGGTATTCTTTGAATTACCATGAAGAGGTAGAACTGCAATTAATGAAAATTTTTGGATTGCTTAAATAGAAATTGCTCTATTTTTGGTTGGCTATAAGATTTTGAGATTTAGATGCATTAATAATATCATTACTACATTAATTTCTCATGTATGCTGCTCTGAAAAGTGAAATAATCATTATGATTCTTTTTTATTTCTTAAAATTTAGAGAAAAATATTTTTGTATAACAATTAATTTTCTAGAATTATGATGCTTAAATCAAAACTTCTTAAAGTATTTGCTTATTGAACTATTTAAAGAAAATACAATTGGAGTTATGAAAATTATATTAAGCAATGGAGCTATGATTTCTGATATAGATAAGCTTTCGACCCAAAATTTTAATAACCTACCGCCTATTAATGCTTGAAAGGAGAATATCACAAAAAATGGTATAAATGTTATACGTCTAACATTTATTTTAAATACAAACTTCACATTTAGATAGGCACATAATAATACAGATATAAATAGACTTAAATAATATGAATATATATAATTCATAAACATTAAGCATAAATAATATATAATATATGAAATAATTGCATTTATAAATCCTGCTAATAGAAATCTAGAAAATTGCTTATTTAAAAGTTTCTTTATTAACATTGATTTTACAGTTATTATTTTCATCTTAAGATCATAATTTGATTTAATTTGACTATATTCAAAATCTTATAATTTAGTATCTAAGTAAATGAGTTAAGTAAGGATGGGCTTTAATATTTTTATCTTAAAAAAATTAAAGCTATAGTAGGCACCTTCAAAACCTTCTTTGGTATAAATTTACATTAATGAATGTACATATCTTTGAAGTATATTCCTTTTACGTTCTTATCGGCTTATTACTAGAATTGTATTTTTCATTCATTATTGGAAATAGCATAACGCTCCCTGCAAGATTCGAACTTGCGGCCCACTGCTTAGAAGGCAGTTGCTCTATCCAGCTGAGCTAAGGGAGCATAAGTTTTTTATTATGATAACTCTTTGAGACTTCCAATCACAATTAAGTGAACTTTTCAACATTATCCGTCTACAAGCTTTCTAAATCAGAAAAAAGGAACCGAGAAAATAATAAGGAATTCTGCTTAAGAGAAAGAGCTGAAAATTTAGTTTTTTGCTTATATCCAATAGATAGCTCAATTATTGAAAATTTCTCTTCTTATTTTTACTTTGTTTTTTTATCAAGAACTCATTGTAAACTCTGAGTAAAGTTTCTTTTAAATTTGTTCTTTTTCTTTGATTATTTTATGAGTTTTCTAATATCTAAATAAATTTTCTTTTCTTTTAGCTTTATTTAACATGAATCATTATTTTTTTTAATTAGCGATCTCTCCATATTTGGACTTAAGTATCTCTTGTTTGATTTCGATTTAAAAGTTTAGTTTTACTTTATCTATTAATGGTAGTATATATATGTACTTTACTTCTCAAAGGATGAGGTTTGCGAAAAAATTTAGTCTAGAAATATTTTATTGTTTGATTATTTTTGCGTTGTTTATTTATAGTTTTTTCCATAATATTCCTACTGATAAAACCCCTATTGGTATTTCATCCGATTTGTTATCAATAGGAGATAGAGGTTTTTATATTAATGATAGTAATCTTGGTTTTGGTTATGAGACATTTAACGGAAATTTTCTTTATCCATATATACTTAAAATTTTCACATATATAAGTCAAGTTTTTGGAGAGGATCAATATTCACAAATATGGAATTTCATTGCTATTTCTTCTACTTCTATCTTTTCCATTATTACATTATTCTTATTAAGGATATCTTCTTATACACTCTTCAATGAAAGGGTTGCGAAAATAACTTCACTATTATATATAATTAACCCTTATACATATTTTTACTCTCTTTCAGGGGGGGTAACTAATTACGTAATTATTGGAGTAGCACTTGTTCTATTTATATTCTCAAAAATGATTACCATTAATAATGGATTACTTAATCAGAAAAATGCATTAAACTCTTTATTTTTAGCTCTAGCTTGTATATATTTATCCTGCCTTAGACCTACAGCTATATTATTTAGTTTGACAATTTTAGTTCTCTGTTCCTATCTATTGTTTAGGCATCTTATTATTTCAGGAACAAATAATAAAATAAATACTATTTCTTTGTTTATTAATTTAATAGCCATATTAATTTGTATATATAATTTAAATGATTCAATAAATTATTCTATAGCACATATCTCATATTTCTCCAATGAAGGAGGTGAATTTTTCGGTTATTCAAGAGATTTACTAAGAGATAAATTAGACTTTTCCTCTGGAAGCATTATCTATAGATCTAAAATGTTTTTATATTATATACTTTGGAAATTATCCGATTTTGTCTCAGGTATTTCAGATTTAAGAGATACACATAATGCATTTAATATATATCAGGTAGGCCCTTTTTTAATACGAGTAGTGACAGGTCTTTTTATACTCTATCCAATTAACTTATTAAGCTTTATTGGAATTTTAATGAATATAAGATCTTTGATTAATAATAATCTATATATCATACTTATTGCCTCATTTATTGCTGTCTCCCCTAGCCTGCTTGGTGTAGCAATGGCTAGGTATTTAATTATGTTTTATAGTCCATTTTTAATATTTGCTGCTAAAACAATAGATGAGTTAATATTCTGTAGACACTTAAAAATTTGAATGACTTTTTATTAATGGATAATGATATTAAGATTGGTGTTGCTATCCCCTGCTTCATGGGTGGGGAAAAAGCTATTCAAGTGGTTAAAGATTGTATCGAGTTTGCTGATTCTATCGTTTTTGTAGACGATGCATGCCCGCTTAAAACTGGTAAGGCTTTGAGATCTCAAATCAATAGTTCTAAATTACATATTATTTATAATAAATCTAATATGGGAGTTGGAGGTTCTACTAAGAAAGGTTTTTATTGGCTACTTGGTCAAGGATGCAAAATAATATTAAAAATTGATGCTGATGGGCAAATGGATCCAAAAGATATCCCAAAATTTGTAAGGCCATTGATCAATAATGAGTGTGAAGCTACTAAAGGAAATCGTTTTACTGATTTAGAACAGTTACTTCAGATGCCAAAAATCAGGTTAATAGGTAATGCACTTCTTAGTTACATTACTAAATTGACTACTGGATACTGGGATTTATTTGATCCTACAAATGGATTTATAGCTTTTAAATCTGAGGTGCTTAAAAATATTGATTTATATAAAACTGATAATAGATTCTTTTTTGAGACGGATTTACTATTTAGATGCTCTTTGAAAAATATTTTCATCAAGAATGTCTCTATTGACGTTAACTATAGTAATAACTTCTCATCTTTAAATCCATTATATCAATTTCCTATCTTTTTAATAAAACATATAAAAGTTCTTTTTAAGAGAATTTTTTATCAATATTATATTCTTGATTTTAATCAAGGTTCAATAGATCTAATTCTTTTCTTCTTTACTGGTTTATTGGCTTTAATAATAGGTTTAAGTTCAGTATATAAAAGCAATATAACCGGAGTTTTAACTTCGGCTGGATCAGCTAGTCTTTTTACGATTTTGTCAGTTATCTGTATCCAACTGTTGTTATCCTTTATATATTACGATTGTACAACTAGATTACTTTTTAAAATTAAACGATAAGTATTTTTTTTACTTTTAATATTGTTCTAACCACTTTTTAAAAAGCATTTTTCCTGCTGAGACCTCAGATTTAGATATTTGTCTAGAGGAATGTGAATATTAGATTATGCTTAGCTTTAATAAATTTATCAAAAAAACTATATATTTTAAATAGTGCATGAAAATTAATTTCATTTTGGAAATTTAAGTATATTTCTTACTAATAGAGGATATTCCATATTATTCTTCTAATAGAATTTAAATATAAAAATGATTTCAAGAAGGTTGACCAAAACTAATAAAATCGAAATATTAGAAGGTTTCCGTTCTGGTGATACTTTCCAAAATCTAGCAGAGCGTTTTAATTGCAGATCAAGTACTATAAGTAGAATTATTAAATCTTTAATTACTGATGAAGAATTTAAATTACTAAAAGCTAGAAGCAAAAAAGAAGTTGATTCTAATTTAGATGATTCTCAACCCAAGGATATTTTAAATAAAGCAGATGATTCTGTATCAGTTGAATTAGAAGCTGATATTCCTAAGGTAATGGATGATTCATTAACACAATCTAAATCTGAGGACTTAAATAAAATTGATACATTTGATTGTTTTCAAGAAATAGAACCATTAGAGTCTTCTTTTGATTTTGAAACAGATAAAAATAAATGTGAAATTACTGTTCTTGATAATGTTAGTTTGCCAGAAAGTGTTTTCATGATAGTTGATAAGAAAGTCGAACTAGAATCTAAGCTTATTTCTGAGTTCCCTGAGTGGAGCTTTCTCCCTGATGATGAGTTAAAAAATAGAGCAATTTTATTGTTCTCAACCCAGCGTTCAGCAAAACGTAGCTGTTTAAAAACTCAAAGGGTAATAAAAATACCTGATACTAATATTTTCAATTTATCAAAATCTTATTTACTTGGTAAAGGAATTACAAGATTAATTATTGATGATTCGATAATTGCTTTGGATAGTAAGTAAATTGAATTATCCTCATTTATTGATTTCTGAATTTGTTAATAATATTGCTGTTGTACTACCCCCAAGAAAACCAATAATAAAAGATGAGCCAACTAAAAAGCCAGCAGGTAATTTGACTGTATCAACTAATAATAGATTCAAGCTATAACGAGTTTTTATATTTTGTGAACCAAGACAGAGAAATAAAATTAATAATGCACCAGTAAAAATGCTAATGGATAGGAGTTTTATTTTTAAAAACATGTTTTAATTTTATTTTTTAAAAATAAATATAATTTATCCTAGATTTAATTAGGAATAATTATTTGTCAAGTTTTTTATGTAATTCTGAATAAAGCCAATTTTTTGTATAACCGGTTTCTGAAGCAATTTGTTGAGCAGCATCTTTAGGTCTTTGACCTTCTTTAATTAAGCATTCAAGCTTTTTAATTGCTTCAGACTTGCTTATCAAATATTCTTTTTTCTTTTTTTTTCCTTCAAGGACAATTGTAAATTCTCCTTTTGGTTTATTAATTTTGAAAAATTCTATGGCTTCTTTTAATGATGATCTTATTGATTCTTCGAATCTCTTTGTAAGCTCTCTGGAAACTTGAATTAGTCTTTCTTCCCCACAATTGTCTGATAATTCCTCTAATAGTTTTGTTAGCTGGTGTGGTGATTCATAAATTATCGTTGTTCTTTCTTCTTGAGCAATTACTTTCAATATTTTATCTCTATCGTTTTGTTTTTTAGGTAGAAATCCTTCAAAGCAAAATCTTCGAGAATGTAATCCGCTAATTACTAATGCTGTCGTTGCCGCGCATGGACCTGGGATGCAGATTACTTCAAGATTATTTGATTTTGCAGAATGAACAAGTTCTTCTCCTGGATCACTAATTCCTGGCATTCCAGCATCGCTAATTAATGCGACGCTTTCTTTCTTTTTAAGTAGTTCTATGATTTGAGGTAATCTGCTTTTTAAATTGTGTTTGTGATAACTAATAAGAGGAGTTGTTGAATTGATAAATTTTAAAAGTTGACTACTTCTACGAGTATCTTCACAGGCAATAACAGAGATATCCTTAAGTAGGGATTTTGCTCTGTTTGATAAATCTCCAAGGTTGCCTATTGGTGTACCTACTATATAAAGAGTTCCAGGTTTAGGTTCCAATCGAGTTCCTGGAAGCTTGCTATCGTCCATCAAATTCATTATGTCAATTGATCTTGTTTTACCTAAAGATGTTGAAATTGAGAACTTGTTAGATGAAATTAAGAACCTTTGTTGGGCCTCGGCTGATGTTTTGTTAGCTTATTCAAGAGGCGAAAACCCTCCATTTGGTTATCCAAAAGCATTAAGTGTAAAAGATGGAGGGGATGGGCCAGTATCAGCTGCAGATATGGCTGTTAATGATTTATTGATTTCAGGAATAAAACAAAAGTTTCCAAAAGTTCAATGGGATATTTTAAGCGAAGAATCTGTTAAAGATATCAATTTTAAGACTTCACAAAACAAAATAGATTGGCAATGGATAATAGATCCATTGGATGGCACAAAAGATTTTCTTCAAGGACTAGAAAACTATTCTGTTCATCTGGCTCTGTCATATAAAAAAAATCCATTATTAGGAGTGGTTTTAATCCCAGAAAGAGATGAGCTTTGGTTTGGCATTATTGGGAACGGGGCATGGTGTGAGAATCGAAAAGGTGTTAAAAGGTCAGTATCTTTTAGTAATAGAAAGGGAATTCCGAAATTAATTCTCGTTTCAAGTAAAAATCATATAGATGTAAGACTTCAAAATCTTCTTAAAGAAGTTAAGTTTGGTCAAACAAAAAATATTGGGAGTATTGGATGTAAGGTCGCTTCGATTTTGAGGGGAGAATCAGATGTATATATCTCTCTCTCGGGGAAAACTGCACCTAAGGACTGGGATATGGCTGCACCCCAGGTAGTTATTGAGGCAGCAGGTGGCTTATTTACACATGCAAATGAGAAAAGATTAAATTATGAAGAACTTGATTTTTCTCAAAAGGGATGCTTGATAGCAAGTCACGGCAAGTCTCATAAAGAGATTTGCCAAAATGTTATGAGATTTTTCTATGCAAAAGATCCAGAATATATAGTCTAATTAATTTACTTAAACTAAAGGAGCTACTGGAGTTGGGGTTGGTTCTGGAAAATTGTTCATGCCGCCATTTTGAGGCACTCCTCGTAAAGTCAAATTAATACGGCCACGATTATCTATCTCTCTTACCCTTACAGTTACTTGATCACCCACTTTTACAACATCTTCAACTTTTTCTACTCTTGCTTCAGATAATTGAGAAATATGTATCATTCCTTCTTTCCCTGGAAGAATTTCTACAAATGCACCAATTGGTATGATTCTTGTAATCGAGCCTGAGAAAATTTCACCTTCATGAACTTTTCTAGTTAAACCCTCAATAATTCTTTGTGCTTCTTCTGCAGCAGCTCCGTCATGAGAGGCAATAGTAACTATTCCTCCATCTTCAATATCTATTTTTGTGTTAGTTCTTTCTGTAATACCTTTTATTGTTCTTCCTCCTGGACCTATAACAGTTCCAATAAGTTCAGGGTCAATTCTAAAGCTTAATAATCTAGGAGCATGTGGGGAGAGATTTTCTTTGGGAGTGTCAATGGCCTCAAGCATTTTTCCTAGAATATGTGTTCTTGCTGGCAGTGCTTGATTTATAGCCTCTCCAATTGTCTCAATTGGAAGACCAGTAATTTTCATGTCCATTTGTAAGGCTGTAATTCCTTTTTCGGTCCCTGCAACTTTGAAATCCATATCTCCCAGAAAGTCTTCAATACCCTGAATGTCAGTCAATATTTTGACTTCTTTTCCTTCTTTGATTAATCCCATAGCAGCTCCACCTACAGGCGCTTTTAATGGGACTCCCGCATCCATTAGTGCGAGAGTGCTTCCACATACTGAAGCCATTGAAGTTGAACCATTTGAACTTAAGACTTCACTTACAACTCTTAGAACATAAGGAAATGTATCTTTTGCTGGTAGTACTGGCATTAATGCTCTTTCGGCTAAAGCTCCATGACCAACTTCTCTTCTACCAGGAGTTCTCATTGGTCGTGTTTCTCCTACTGAGTAGGGCGGAAAATTGTAGTGATGGATATATGTTTTGTCAGTATTAGGGTTTAAATCGTCCATCTCTTGGGCATCGCTTGGAGTACCCAATGTTGCTGTGGAAAGAACTTGAGTTAAACCTCTTTGAAATAAAGCTGATCCATGAACTCTGTTGGGTAAAACAGCTGCGGCTGCATCAATTTCTCTGACTTCATTTAATTCCCTTCCATCAACTCTTTTCCCTTCCTTTATGATTTGATCTCTCATTAACTTTTTGGTTAAAGCTTTATAGCTATTTTCTAAAAGTTTGCTATTTGAAGAAAGAGATTTTTTAACAGCATTATCATCTTTTAGCCCATCTATTTTAGAGGAAATATTTATCTTGATTTCTTCAATCTTATTATCTCTTTCTTCTTTAGTTTGCTCGAAGTTTTTGAGAACTTCACTAATTGATTTTGTACAATTTTTATCTAGATAGTTTGAGATTGTGTCATCAACTTGAGGAGCATCAGGTATCTCTTGTTTTATTCCTGATTCTTTTAAAACTTCTTTCTGTGCGTTGATTAATTCAGTAATAGCTTCATAGCCAAAATCAATAGCTTCAATTACGTCTTGTTCTGAAAGTTGATTGGCTCCAGCTTCAACCATCACAACACCATCAGGAGTCCCAGCAACAACTAGGTCAAGATCACCTCTTTCGATTTCTCTATAGCTTGGATTAAGAACAAAATCATCTCCCAAAAGCCCCACGCGAACAGCTGCCATAGGACCTTGGAAAGGGATACCGGCTATTAATGTTGCCATTGAAGCTCCTGTTACAGCCAGAACATCTGCAGGAACTCTTTCATCTAATGAGAGACATGTCGCAACTATTTGAATGTCGTCTCTCATCCAACCAGGGAAGAGGGGTCTCATTGGACGATCAATTAGTCTTGAAATTAAAGTTGCTCTCTCTGGTGGACGACCTTCACGACGCATGAAACTGCCTGGGATCCTTCCTGCTGCATAAAGTCTTTCTTCGTAGTCACACATCAAAGGTAGGAAATCAACCCCCTCTCGACCAGTCGATTTTGTTGCTGTTACTAGAACGGAGGTGTCCCCACATTCAATTAATACTGAACCACCAGCCTGTGGAGCAAATCTTCCTGTAGTGAGCTTTATCTCTCTACCATCGAAGGAAACGGATTTTGTCTGACCTTGCACGTTACTTTATAGCTTTTTGTCTTTAGACATTCTTACACTTAATGGGACTAATTGAGTAAAAATCTCGATAGATTTGTTTCCTAGAGGAAACATTTACCAGAATTACTAAAATGAGAAAAATACAAAAAAAGCGGGATATTTAATATTTCCCACTTCTTAGAGTAATTGAATTGACTGTTAGTTTTTACCAGCTTGATTTTACAACTCCAGGTAATTCTCCATTATGAGCTCTAGCTCTTAGTTGATTTCTGCAAAGACCAAAATCTCTATAAACTCCTCTTGGTTTCCCAGTCGCCCAACAACGATTCCTAACTCTATTTGGTGCGCAATTTCTAGGTAAAGCTTGAATTTTTCTATGGATTTCTAATCTTTCCATAGGATCTTTGGCTGCTTTAAAAGCATCAATAAGAGTTTTACGCTTCTCTGCGTATCTTTCTACGAGTTTTTTGCGCTTTACATCACGCGCTATCATTGACTTTTTGGCCATTAATGGGCTTATTTGACTTATTTGGATTACATTTTAACTCCTGGCATGATTGTTTAAGACATTAATTGGAATTTATTTTCAAAATATCGTTCGACATTTAAAGAATGCCCTTGATTCTAAGGATTATTATTTGTTAACCAATTGCTGAACCAAAGAGAGTTGTGTCGTATCACGAATTATCAAAACCACACTTAGACCTACAAGCAAAACAAACCCTGATTGCATAAAAGCTAATTGAATTTTTTCAGGAACTGGCTTTCCACGGATACTTTCTAAAATAAGCAGAACCAGTTGACCACCATCTAGAAGTGGTAAAGGTAATGAGTTGAGAACTGCAAGATTAATTGAAACTAATGCAGAAAAAAGTACAAGTCCTGATCCACCTTGTTCTGAAAGTTGCGCACCAATTTCAACAATCTTCACTGGGCCACTTAATTGTTGAGCAGTTGAAGAGAAATTAGTAATCAAGCTTTTGTAGCCAATAACTGTCCTACTTAGTAATTCATAAAATTGTGTATTTGAACTATTGAGTATTTCACTAATATTTTTTGCTTTAGATACTTCATTTGGAAGATTTGGTTGTAATTGAGCTCCTATCCTTCCATTACCTTCCTTATCAGCAGGTGTTATAGAAACTGTATTACTTTCATCTTCATTAACTCTCTCGAAAAGTAGTTCTTTCCCGGATGAGCTCTGAATAATATTGACTAGGTTCATTATCCCCTCTTTCCCGCTACCTAAGCTTTCTCCGTTTACGCTCATTATTCGATCACCAGCAACTAAGCCTGATTTAAAAGCAGGCTCATCTGGCTGAATCCCCATAATTATCACCCCAGGCTCGGGCTGATTGGGGATCCCTACCAAGCTTGCTTGACCAATAAGTACTACCCAAGCCAATAATAGGTTTGCTATCACACCTGCTGAAATAACTATTGCTCTTTGGTGAATTGGTCTATTTTTTAAAAGATCAGGGTCATTGGCTTTAACAAGTGAATCTGTTTCTTCATCGGGGAAAGAGACGAATCCCCCTAAAGGAAGAGCCCTAAGTGAATAAGTAATTCCATTTATTTCCTTTTTCAATAGAGCTGGTCCAAAACCAATTGAAAATCCGCTGACTTTAATTTTTTGGAGTACGGCTGCTAAAAAATGACCAGACTCATGAAAAAAAATTAGAAGGCCAAGAACAGCTATGGATAAGAGAACGTTCATTAATTAAATTTTGATTGAGTTATTCTGTCTTTAATTTGTTCGAACCGAAGTAAGGTATTAAGGCTTTTGGTAAATTGATACTTCCATCAGATTGTTGACCGTTCTCCAAAATAGCAGCCATAGTACGACCTATTGCAAGTCCACTTCCATTTAAGGTGTGCAAAAGGATATTCTTTTTATTTTTATCTTTTGTTCGTATTGAAGATCGTCTTGCTTGAAAGTCTCCGCAATTGCTGCAACTAGATATTTCCCTAAATGCATTAGCACCTGGGAGCCAAACCTCAAGATCATAAGTTTTTTGTGCAGAGAAACCTAAATCTCCCGTACAAAGCTGAATTACACGATATGGGAGTTCGAGTTCTTGCAGTACAGATTCTGCATCAGAAGTAATTTGTTCTAAAGCTTCTTCAGAATTTTCTGGATTCGAAAACCAATATAGTTCAACTTTATTGAACTGATGAAGTCTTATTAGGCCTCTAGTATCTCTTCCATAACTTCCTGCTTCTCTTCTGAAGCAAGGACTATATGCAACGTATTTTAATGGGAGCAAATTATGAGGGATAATCTCACCTCGATGAAGAGATGTTAATGGGACTTCAGCAGTAGGAGTAAGCCATAAATCATCATCTGCGCATCGAAAACTTTCTTCTGCAAATTTTGGAAGCTGACCTGATCCAGTAAGGCTCGCTGTATTTACAAGAGCTGGAGGAAGAACTTCTAAATATCCTTTTTTAACATGTAAATCAAGCATGAAATTTATAAGGGATCTTTCTAGTTTTGCCGCCTGGTTGAAAAGGGTTACAAATCTACTTTTAGCTATTAATGATGACTTTTCACTATCCCAGAGGTTTAGTTTATTAGCAATTTCCCAATGTTCTTTATGATTATTTTTTGAACAAGGCTCTCCCCATCTTCTTATTTCTTTGTTATCTTTTTCGTTCTTTCCTATAAGAGAATCTTTTTCAGGAAGGTTGGGTAAGCATAGGATTTGATCATTTAGTTTTTTTGTTATTAATTTTTCTTCTTCTTCGATTACTCCAACTTGCTTTTTTAATTGGTTACCTTTGCTTCGAAGATTTGAAATTTCTTTAGAACTTTGATCTAAGCCTTGTTTTATTTTTTGTCCAACCTCTCTTCCTATGGAGTTACTTTGCGCTTGAAGGATATTCCTTTTCTCTTCAAGGTCTTTGAGATCTTTGCAGTATTTTTGAAGGGGACTTAAATCGATGCTCATTCCTCTTGATTTTAGCCCTTCTAGAATCAAAGCAGGATTGTTTCTTAATAGCCTCTGATCTATCACTATTGATTTTGGAAAGTAGGTTAAGCCTAAGCTTTAATTGTTCCTCAAAATAATCACTATTGCAAAGTTCTTCTGATTAGGAACAGTTTGTGGTCTAAACCAAGAGAAAAATATTAAAAAAGTTTAGGGGAAGCAGCTCTTGCTCTGCCGCTTGAAGCCCATTCTTTCAGTGATTCAAGTTGTTCTTTTGCTGTTCTTGAAAGAGGAACTAGTTGACTAGTGGCAAGTATTAGATCACTTTCAAGTAGCTCTCTTTTCTCTGCAAATGCAAAATACATTGCCTCTATAATTGTTTGTTCTAATTCTGCTCCAGAGAATCCCTCAGTTCTATCAACAGCCACTGTTAAGTCAATTTTTAAATTAGGTCTTCTTTTTTGAAGATGAAGTTCAAGAATGCTATGTCTTTCGTTTTTAGATGGTAATTCGAGCATAAAAATCTCATCAAATCTTCCTTTTCTGAGAAGCTCAGCAGGAAGCTTATCTATTCCATTAGCAGTAGCCACAAGAAAAACAGAAGAAGTTTTTTCTGACATCCAAGTGAGAATATTTGCAAGAACTCTTTGACTTGTTCCTCCGTCACTTCTTCCATCGCCTCCAAATGCCTTGTCAATTTCGTCAATCCATAAAATGCAAGGTGCCATGGCTTCAGCTCTTTGAATAGTTTCTCTTGTACGTGCTTCACTGGCTCCAACCAAACCAGCAAATAACCTTCCTACATCAAGTCTTAATAAGGGCATGGACCAACTATTTGCTATTGCTTTTGCTACAAGAGATTTTCCTGTACCTTGAGGGCCAACTAGCAAAACCCCTTTAGGCAAAGGTAATCCAAAATCTTTTGCTTCCTCTGAGAAAGCTTGTTTTCTTTGCTTCAACCAATCTTTCAAGATTTGTAAACCACCAACATCATTGGGTGATTTATTTGTTTTGTAATATTCCAGCACCTCACTGCGAGCAATAGATTGGCGTTTCTCCTCAAGCACTTCTATTAAATCTTCTCTACCAATTTGCCCTCTTTGTGCAAGGGCTCTAGCTGCTACTTTACGAATTCGTGATTCACTTAGTCCGCTGCATGCATGTGTAAGTTCCTTTAGAACGTTTTCTTCTAATTGAGAATTACTAGCCTCAGAAATATTTGATAAAAGTGTCTTAATTTCAGCTTCTTTAGGCAAGGGAAGATCAAGAATTGTTAGGTCTTCTTCTAAATCATTTGAAGGGCTCCATAAGCCAGAACTGATAATTATTGAATGAGGCTTTGAACGAAGATTAGTAGTTAAATTTTTTAGCATTCTTAGAATGCCTGGGTCTTCACAAAAATGGTGAAAATCTTTTAAGAGAAGTATTGTAGGAGAATTTTCATCTAGTTTTTTTAGCCATTCAAGTGCTGCCATTGGCTGCCTTGCACCAAGATTATTGGAATTAAGAATATTACTAATTCCATCTATATAATCCCAACAAGCAAGTCTTCTGGGTGAGAGTCTTTTTGTCGAATTTTTTAAAAGAGTTTCTACTCTTTCTTCTTCATTACTCCTTATCCAAATAATAGGAGTTCTCGCTCTGATTAAAAGATCAAGCTGTTCATCCCACTTAGACATCAGTTATTAAATTAATTCTATATAAGCTAGATTTACATAATAAGCGTAAGCTAATAATTATTTATTGCTCTTTGGCTCAAAAGGTAATCTATCTGAATCAGACATTACTTCTGCGGTTACTGAAACAGAAGGATTATTCTTCTGTTTTAATTGATCATCAAGAATTTTCTGTAAGTTCTCTGGCAGAGCTTCTCTGCTGAGTAGGAATGTTTGTAAACCTTGAAAGATATTTGCAATGACCATATAAAGCAAAACACCAGCAGGCAAAGGGAAGAATAAAAACATTCCAGTAATCATTACTGGTGTGATTTTATTTGCAGTTGATTGCTGTTTGTTGACAGGCATTCCTCTCCCTGAGAGTACCTGAGAAATGACAAGTGTTAAACCAAAACCTGCTACTAGAATCGCAATATCCCAATGTATGGCACCGTCAACATAGAAGCCAACATTTCCTAAAGCTTTTATAAACAAGAAACCGCTTTTAGCTGCTAAACCAGGAATTTTTGCTTCTACAGTTGCATCACCAGGAGTAAGTGCATTTACAGTCCCATCAGAGGATACTTTTACAATGTCTTCTCCTTTAGTGACTTTCCAGGTGGGAGAGAATTTTGATCCATCTTCATATTTCTTTAATTCATTGATATAGGGATTTCCACTAATCGTTTGCAAATTAATTTTTACTGTATCTCCTGAGCCAATTTTCGTGCCGCCAGGAAGTGCTGCAATTACTGGGAAATGATTTTTTTCAGTTATAAATATTGAATGCTTAGCTGTCTTGAAGGGTTTTGGTTCTACAGCAGCTATTTGATCAGATGGAAGAACTTTGAGATTTACTAAGTAAGGTACATCTGCAAAAGGTGATCCCCTCAAAGTTGCGAATAAAGCAAACAATATAGGCATCTGAACTAGTAAGGGGAGGCATCCTGCTAAAGGACTACCGAATTCACCCATTAATTTTCCTAATTCTTCTTGTTGCTTTTGAGGATTACTCGCGTAGCGACTTTTGATTTCAGCCTGTCTTTTTTGCATAACAGGTTGAGCTATCTTCATCCTTCTCGCGCTTCTTATAGATCCTGCGCTGAGGGGGAAAAGTGCTAAGCGGATAACTATGGTTAATGCGACAATCGCTAGTCCATAACTTGGAACTAATCCGTAGAAAAAATCTAGGATCGGGATAAGTAGATTGTCTGAGATGTACCCGATCACGGTTCTTAGTGTAGAAAGATTGAGGTTGTAAGGCCAGTTTGCCTTAGAAGATGTGTTCTTGTCTCAAATATTTGTGAGGGCTCATTAGTTTGAAAAACCCTGAACATCTTTATCTTGCTTATTTGAAATAGATTTTTCTATTTTCTTTAAGATGAAAGCTTCTGTCTCACGAAAATTGGGGATTGATCTCATCTCAAGGCGAGCTCCATCTTTCAAGACTAAAACCATATCACCATAAGATCCTAAGCCTCTTGGAATAGCTCTGATCTCAGATATTTGATTATAAACTACTTGAGTTTTATCACGACCGAGCCAGCCCCCAGTAACTGATATTCTGCGAGTAGTTATTTTGTATCGAACCCATAAAGCTCTAACTAAAGCTCCGAAAGTAAAAGGGAGTCCTATTAATGTTATCCCTGCTATCAAATTGATTATTAGATCTCCGCTTGCAGGACCACCTTCGTAAAAAATATCTTCGTTGGGAATATTAGTCATTTTGTTATTCCAGCCCTTACAAGTAGTCTGTCGCATTCTTTCAACAGATTGCTATTTGAATTTTGCATGCAAGTGGGTTTCAAGGAAATAAAAGCCCAAACTTCTGAATCAAAACCAATATTAGAAAGTCTGCATGCCAAGTGATGGTGAAATAACCGTCGAAGCTTATTTCTTGTAACTGATTTCTTACTTACTTTATTGCTTATTGATATCGCACATTTAATAGAAGGTCCAATCTTTGAGTTAATTCCTTTGGTTAGAAGTTTTCTGTTTGCTTTTGTCACTCGAAGGACCATTGAAGAGCTATAAAACCGTGCTCCCTCTTTATAGATGAAGTCAAAACATCTATGACCTTTTAGTCTCATATGTTTTGGCAAAACCATGGGAAGAAACTTTAGTTATAAGTATCTTTTAGAGGGTGTATTTATACTGTTAAACGAGCTCTTCCTCGTTTTCTACGAGTTCTCACAACTCTTCTTCCAGTATGAGATCTCATTCTTACTCGGAAACCAGATACTCTTTTTCTTTTTCTACTGGTTCCTCCAAAGGTTCTTTTTGTCATGTCTATCTATGCTTGTATTGAACTATTTATAAATTAATTTATCAGCTCATTGTACGCTTATGTTCCAGGTACCTAAATATGTTGAGATAGGAATTTCTCCAGGTTGTTGGGACTTAGATAGAGCCTGAAATTGAAACATACCTCCTTTCCGAGGATTGAAAACTTTCATTACAACTGCATAATTATCTTTGGTTTGTGGAATTGGTTTTTCCGGAAATATTTCAATAGAAGTTTGGTTCTCATTAACTTTGATCACAGATGGAACATTTTCTAAACAACGAGTTCTTTCTTTGAATCCTCCAACTTTTACTTTGCATAGATTTAATTTTTTAGTCTTAATCTTTGTTTTGAAAT
>QCPI01000006.1 GCA_003212625.1 Prochlorococcus sp. AG-436-J02 | reverse complement strand
ATTTCATTGAATTCTTTAGGATCTAAAAATCTTGTATAAGGATCATCTAATTTGGTTAACATATCTTCAATAACAATATATGCATCTTCGTTATCGAGATATTTATTTGACAGGATTTCCTTTCTTAATTTAATCCAATCCTCTACCTTATATTTTCCTGAATAATCCAAAAAATCCCTATATATTATTTGCCATACCTGGTCGATAATCTCCTTTGGATTATCAGTAACCAAAGTAGAAGAATTAGCTTGGAAAGAAAAAGATGGTGAAGAAAAAACAGCTATTGTTAAACATATTTTTAAAAATCTTTTCAACATGATTATTAAATATGATTTTTTTTGATGACAAAAGAAATATAATACATCTCCCTTCTTATGGGTCTACCCATTTACCATCCTCTTTAATTAAATCAACTAACGCCTGAACTCCTTCCTCCTCAGGTACTCTCTTGATTTCATCTCTATTTCTATAAA
Organism: Prochlorococcus sp. AG-436-J02; assembly: GCA_003212625.1. Taxonomy (GTDB): domain Bacteria; phylum Cyanobacteriota; class Cyanobacteriia; order PCC-6307; family Cyanobiaceae; genus Prochlorococcus_B. The sequence goes on along the minus strand of QCPI01000006.1, from coordinate 55,143 downwards.
GAGCAATTGTACCAACCCCTTTCCCTACATAGCCATAATCTGCATCTGCCATCTCCCCAGGGCCGTTAACGATACAACCCATAACTGCTATATCAAGTCCAGTCAAATGAATGGTAGCTGCTCTAACTTTTGCTACAACTTCTTCTAGATTAAATAATGTTCTTCCACAGCTAGGACAACTAATATATTCAACCATTGTTTTTCTTAATCCAACAGCTTGCAAAATTGAATAAGCTACCGGTATTTCCTTCTCAGGTGCCTCAGTCAGGGAAACTCTTATAGTATCTCCAATTCCTTCTGATAATAATGTACCGATACCAGCAGTACTTTTTATTCTTCCATAATCTCCATCGCCAGCTTCAGTAACACCAAGATGTAAGGGATAATTAAATCCCTCCTTATCCATTGTATCTGCCATCATTCTATAAGCAGCAAGCATCACAGGAGGTCGAGAAGCCTTCATCGAAACTACAATATTATGAAAATCTAATGAATCACAAATTCTAATAAATTCCATAGCAGATTCAACCATTCCAAAAGGGGTATCTCCATATGCAAATAACATTCTCTCTGCTAATGAGCCATGATTGACTCCTATTCGAAGTGCCTTATTTTGCGCTTTTAAAGTATTAACAATTGGTTCAAACTTTTGAATAATCTTATCTTTAATAGCATTAATTTCATCTTTACTAAATTCAGTCCTATTAGGATCAGGTCTTTCAAAAACAAATAATCCAGGATTTATACGAACTTTGTCTACATGCTTTGCTACTTCTAAAGCAATTTTCATTCCATTATGGTGAACATCAGCAACTAGAGGAACTGGCTGATAGGTGCTAGCAAGAAGTTTCTTGATTTCCCCCACTGCTTTTGCACTTGCAAGAGTGGGAACAGTTAATCTAACAATCTCGCATCCAACTTCATGTAATCGCCTTATCGCAGCTGTGGAGCCCTCAATATCCATTGTGTCTTCATTAATCATTGACTGAACTCGCACTGGATTATCCCCGCCGATTCCAATATCTCCAACCATTACAGGCCTAGTATCTCTTCGGATAATTCTGGTGCTATATCGCTGAGAAAGATTATTTTCTTCCATATTCTTTCCCAGGGTCGCAATCATGAGTTAACAATTGAGCCTCTTTAATAAATAAGAATGACATATTTAAGGGCAATTATAAAAAATCAATTTTTTCCTTAATTTTCAAAAAATCTGATTTAGTAAAACTCATTGGAGTTCCTTCCTCTTTTGATGGATTCCTAAGTAAATAAGATGGATGAAAAACAGGCATAACAAGTCTTCCCTCCCATTTAATCCATTTTCCTCTGAGAATGCTTATTGGAGAATTGATTTTTAAAATCGCTTCTAAAGCTGTAGCTCCAACAAGAACTATTAATCGTGGATTTACGAGTTTTATTTGTTGATACAACCAAGGAATATTTTCTTGTATTTCAGTCTTAGTTGGACGTCTGTTCTTAGGAGGTCTACATTTGACCACGTTGCAAAAATAAACATCTAGGTCTATGTCAATTCCGGCATTGTGAAGCAATTTATCAAGCAATTTTCCAGATCTTCCAACAAAAGGCTTTCCTATTTCTTCTTCCTTTGCTCCTGGAGCCTCTCCAATAATCATCAACTGGGCTTGAGGATTTCCCCTAGCTACAACAATTTTATTTATAGAATTACTTGAATTAGAAACTTCTCCCAATTCGTTTTGAGAACAAATTTCTTTTTTCATATCAGACCTTTCATATCAGCACGGTTCGAAAGATAAGGTACCAAAATCAAGAATTGATTACCTTCTGGATCAATCATCCATTGCTCACACCCAAACTTTGCCAATTTTGATCTCCCTATGACACTACCTCCTATTTTCTGGATCTCTGATGTCCACCTTTCAATAACTTTTTGTGGATCTTCAGAAGATTCCCCTTGAAAACACAATGAAGTTGAACTTCCATTCCTTTGCCATTCATATTGTTCATTAGGTCGATAAAAATGTATTTTGGATCGATCACTTAATGAAATAAAATAATGAGTTGAATTAAAACCTTGATTTGCCTTGTCAGAGTTGATCTTGGCATAAAAATCAGATAATTCCCTAGGGTTTTCTGAAGCAATTACAAAGTTTATGTTCATCAAAGGCATGCAAGTATCTGATTAAGTAGTAAATTTGTAATAAAATCAATTCACTTTAAAAGTGAATCTAAGAAAAACATTTTGAAGTTATGCTTCGAAGATGACTGACAAATCACAGATATCAATAAGAGCCCTCTCCATAAAACCTTCTCTAACTCTTGAGATCAGTGCAAAAGCAAAAGCTCTAAAAGATTTAGGGAAAAACATTTGTAGTTTAAGCGCAGGAGAACCTGATTTCGATACCCCTGAATTTATTATCGATGCAACTCTAAAAGCGTTAAAAGATGGAAAAACTCGTTATGGGCCTGCAGCCGGAGATCCTGTATTAAGAGAAGCCATTGCGCAAAAACAATCAATCATTAATAATGTTCCGACAAAAGCAGAAAATGTTTTAGTAACTAATGGCGGGAAACAAGCAATCTACAATTTATTTCAAGTAGTTCTAAATCCGGGAGATGAAGTACTAATACCATCACCTTATTGGCTGAGTTATCCAGAAATAACACTTTTGGCTGGTGCTAAGCCAATTAAAATAAAATCTTCAACCAAAGATGATTTCAAAATAGATATTAATGCTCTAGAAGAAAATGTAACGAAAAGAACAAGGTTATTAATTATTAACTCTCCTAGCAATCCAACTGGTTGCGTCTTAACAGAGGAAGAAATAAATGCTATTTCAGATTTTCTAAGAAGACATCCAAAAATTTTATTAATGAGTGATGAAATTTATGAATTTCTTATTTCTTCAGACCAAATTCATCACAGTTTCGCGAAAGTCTCACCAGACTTAAAAAATAGAATTTTCACTGTCAACGGTTTTGCTAAGGCGTGGGCAATGACTGGTTGGAGGATTGGATACTTAACGGGAAACGCAGAGGTAATAAAGAAAGCCATTGCTTTACAAAGTCAAAGTACAAGCAATGTATGTAGTTTTGCTCAAAAAGGAGCTATTGCCGCACTTCACGGCTCAAAAGATTGCGTTCATGAAATGGCAGAAATTTATAACAAAAGGAGGTTATTGATAACAGAAAGACTAAAAAAAATAAAACATATTTCTTTTGTCCCTCCTACTGGAGCTTTCTATGTTTTTCCAGAAATTAATCTAAAGGATATCAATTCAATAAGTTTCTGTAAATTGGCACTAGAAAAGGTTGGCCTAGCAATAGTTCCAGGGATTGCTTTCGGAGATGACAAATGCATAAGAATCTCATATGCATCTTCAAATAAAATGATCAATGATGGAATTGATAGGTTAGAAAGTTTATTAAATGATTATTAAATTAAAAAAAAAAAAAATGCATCAATCGTCAAGAAAAGTCGAATTCACGAAAATAACTATTGCTCTTGTTTCAATATTTAATTTATCTAATATTGGTTCATTAAAAGCAGAGGAAATACTTCGCATTGGGGCGATACCAGATCAAAACCCAGAGCATCTGAATCGTCTATATAAAGTATTATCCTCTGAATTAAGCGAGCAGCTCAATGTTCAAGTCCGTTATAAACCAGTTACTAATTATTCTGCAGCTGTAACAGCTTTTAGAACCGGGAATTTAGATTTAGTATGGTTCGGTGCTTTAACGGGTGTACAAGCAAGACTTCAAAGCAAAGGATCCAAGGTAATAGCACAAAGAGATATTGATGAAAAATTCCATAGTGTTTTTATTGCAAACAAGAAAAGTTCAATCCAAAAAATAAATAACATAAATGACTTAAAAACACTAAAAGGCAAGCGTTTTACTTTTGGCTCTGAAAGTTCAACATCGGGAAGATTGATGCCACAATATTTTTTAAACAAAGCAGGTGTTCAACTTAAAGATTTCAAAGGTGCAAGCCCAGGCTTTAGTGGTAGCCACGATGCAACATTAATACTTGTGCAAAGTGGTTCATATGAGGTAGGCGCTCTTAGCGAAGAAGTATGGAAGAGAAATCTCGAGAGAGGACGCGTGGACCCCTCAAAAGTCTTTGTAATTTGGAAGACTCCTTCTTATCATAATTATCATTGGCTTGCTCAAGGCAACCTAGATAAAAAGTTCAAAAAAGGTTTTACGAAAGAGCTTACAAATGTATTTTTAAGCTTCAATGAAAGGTCAAAAAAACAAAAACAAATTCTAGAACTATTTAGCGCAAAGAAATTTAAAATATCAAAAAATGAGAATTATAATAAAATAGAAAAGGTAGGTAGAGAAATTGGAAAGATTAAGTGACTAAGTTACTAGAATTAAAGAATATAAGCCATAGCAGTAAAGGAAGTATTAGAGTAAAAGATATTAATTTAACAATAAATCAAGGTGAGAAGATAGCGCTTATTGGCAAAAGTGGCTCTGGCAAAAGTACATTAATCTCGATCGCGAATGGATCACTAATCCCAAACGAAGGGGATGTAATATGGAAAGGTTCTCACATTAACAATATCTCAAATATTGAGTCGTCAAAAATAGGAACTATATGGCAGGATTTATATTTGATAAAAGAGCTAAATGTCGCTCAGAATATAAATTGCGGTGTATTAGGTAAACACAATTTCATATGGGCCTTAAAAAATCTCCTAGGAGTCTTAGATAAAGGTTTATGCCAAGAATGTCTAGAAGCAGTCTCTCTGCCTAAAAAAACTATTTATTCCTATATAAATAAACTTTCTGGTGGGCAAAAAAAAAGAATAGCAATTGCACGTCTTTTAAGACAAGAGCCAGAGATTCTTCTTGGAGACGAACCTTTCTCAAATTTAGACCCTCTATTATCAAAAAATATCTTAAATTTATTTATTAATCAAAAAAATTATCTTAGAATTAAAATCCCTGAGACCATACTTATAAGTCTTCACCAAATAAATTTAATAGATAATTTCAATAGAGTTATTGGGTTAAAAGATGGAGAGATTGTAATAGATAGAGAAATTCATAATATTAATCAATCAGAGATTGATTGGCTATTTTAATTCATAATGAAATCAATAAAACCAGTATCAACTTTATTAACATTAATCCCATCAATAGCCTACATTCCCATTCTAATAGAAATCATCAAAGGATTTCATATTGGGGGTCTAAATATCATATTTCTATTCATAAGCTCAGCAATAAAACCATCGTTCAATCAAGAAGTAGTTAAAAGTGCATTGGAAGGACTTCAAATAACAATTGCCACTGCTTTAACTAGCTGGGTTATAAGCATGCTTATTGGAATTCTTTTAGGTGTACTATCTACAGATTTATTTTGGAAAGGTATTCCTAAATTTTCCTGTTTAGGTAAATTCATAAAATACTCATTAGCAATTCCAAGATCAATACATGAAGTAGTTTGGGGCTTGCTATTTATACAAATTTTAGGTTTGAATAATTGGGTGGCAATAATATCTATAGTCATTCCCTATTCAGCATTAACAGCAAGAGTAATTGCAGAGCAACTAGATAGTTTTGACATACAACCTCTAATAGCAATTAAGCAAACTGGATCTAATTTTATGAGCTCATTTATAACTATTCTACTACCAAAGTTAATACCCATCCTATCTACATATGGAATTTACAGATTTGAATGTGCAATTAGAGGTGTAACATTACTTGGAATATTTGGATTAGGAGGTATAGGAACAGAATTATATTTAACTTTAAAATCCTTTGAGTTCAATGAAATGTGGACTTGTTTGTGGATGCTTTGGTTAGTAATAATTTTATTAGAGAAATTTATAAGATTTTTAAGAAGTTATTTATCTACAAATATTAGTTTGAAAAATTCTTTCTTAATTTCAATCTCAATATTTTCACTATCTCTATCGTTAGGTATTAGTTGGCTTTATAATCTAAATTTTGAAATGTTTACTCCGTTAAGCTTTTCGTATTTAAATTTACCTTCATTCGTGGAGATAAGAAATGGATTTAATACCTTACCTCTTTTTAAACTAATCATTACAACAATTTTAATAACTTTTTTCGCGTCTGGGATAGCAATAGGGACACCTCCACTTTTACTAGTATTATTCCCAGGTAAATTACCTCTAAAAGTTCAAAATCTTGTTTGGATCTTCTTTAGATTGATACCTCCTCCACTGACCACTATACTTATTCTTCTTTTTACTAATCCTAATATATCTGTAGCCGCATTATCACTAGGAATTACACATATGGGTGTCATGGGAAGATTACTTACAGATAACATCTTAAATCAAGAAAAAAGTATTTATCGAGCACTTAAAAGCAATGGTTCAAGCAAGAAATCAGCAATACTTTATGGAATATTAGCTCCCCAAAGTAATAGTTACTTAGCTTATGGAGCATATAGAAGTGACGTAATCCTAAAGGAAACAGCACTTATAGGTGCAGTTGGAGGAGTAGGATTAGGGTGGCAATTACAGGAATCACTAAGCTCATTCGATTGGGCACAAGTCATAATAATAACTGCTACTTTCTCTTTATTAACAATGTCAGGAGAATTTTTATTTAGCACTTCTCAAAATTATTGGTTAGAGAATTCAACCAATAATTTCACTAGTTAGTTAGTTTTTTATTTATTTATTTATTCAATATATCGACTTATGAATAAAAATCAGAAAAAATTAATCATAATTGGAGATAGTGGAGTTTACGGATGGGGAGACCTAGAGGGAGGCGGATGGTGTGAAAGATTAAGACAACAGTGGTTGAAGTTAGATAATGCCCCTATAATTTACTCTCTTGGAGTGAGAGGAGATGGGTTAGAGAAAGTTGCAAAAAGGTATAAGAATGAATGGGAAACAAGGGGAGAATTAAGAAGGAAAGTTCCAGAAGGCCTTTTGCTATCAGTTGGATTAAATGATACCGCAAGAATTGGAAGAAAAGATGGTAGACCTCAGCTTTCAGAAGATGCTTTTAAATTTGGATTAAAACGATTAATAGATGAAATAAAAAAAGAAGTAGATGTAATGGTTCTAGGCCTAACACCTGTTAATGAAGCTTCAATGCCTTTCGCAGAATGTCTTTGGTATTCAAATAAATCATGCTCAATATATGAGAAAAAAATTGAAGAAACTTGTATAGATTTAAATGTTCCATTTTTATCTATACATGAAAGAATGATCAACTTATTCTCATTTAAAGAATTACTCTCAAAAGATGGAATACATCTCAATACTAAGGGGCACAAATGGATTTATAATCAGATTAGTGAATGGCAAGTTCTAAAAGCCTGGGCAGATTTAAAATAAATAATTTAAATAAACTTTGAATATAAAAAGATAGCAATAATTGCAGCCAAAGACGTCTGAATAGAGTTAACTAATTCATTTGTCATCCAATCAATCTTATTTTGTACAACTGCTCCTATGTAACTTTCCAAAATAGTTGCTAAATAAGCAGATAAGAACACTATAAAAGCAACAGATAGTCCAGAAATAATTGAAAGCTTAAGCATAACAACTGTCATGATTACACAACCTAATAAGCCGGCTAATAAACCTTCAATGCTTATTGCTCCCTCAGTACCTGGCTCTACTGACTGTAAAGTCGTAATCAAGAAAGTTTTTTTACCATATCTCTTGCCAATTTCACTTGAAAAAGTATCAGAAAGTTTGGCTGTAAAACTAGATGCAAAACCAACCATGAATAAAGTTAAATAATTAGGCCAAATACAACTAAATAAAGCGAGTGAACAACCTGTAGCGGCAGATCCCCAAACATTTTCAGGACCACGTTGACCACCTCTGGCTTCTGCAATACCTCGGAATGCTTTGTTTTTGTATCCAATTTTCGTAACCAAAGTCCCTAACAAAAGATAAAAACATACTGAGAGCCAAGCATTCCAACCAATAGAACCCCATAAAAGTGTTCCAAGTACTCCGGCATGGATCCAACCTTTCTTAGTCAAGAAAGGAAGCCTTTGGCCAAAAAATATCAATACGAAATTAATTAAAAAAGCATTAAGCCAAATGCCGTTAAACACAAAAAAATCACTCATCAGTTCTTATAGAAATCCCTACTTTATAAACAATAACCTTTTTATGTTCAGAGATATTCAATCTTAAAAGGACGCTTTAAGTCTTCTCCATGAAGTCATTAACTGACAAGCACTTACAGCCGCTGTTGAGGTCCTCAGAATATTATCTCCAATAGATATTCCAACGAAACCAGAGTCAAAGGCCAAGGTCTCTTCATTTTTATTCCAGCCTCCCTCTGGGCCAATTACGACCCAAATTTGATTTACTTTATTGGATGTCTCTTTTAACCAATCCACGCAATCCTTCAAATCATTATTGCGTGTTGTAGCAAATCCAATTTGAGAGTCAGAAGGCAAATCATTAACCCAATCAGCAAATTTTAAGGTCTGCCTGACTTCTGGACACCAGAGTCTTTCAGATTGCTCGACTGATTCACTAATGATTTTTTGATATCTAATCATTTTTTCATTATTGCATTCTTTAACTACTGATCTTATCGAAATTATTGGTTGAATAACGTCAATTCCTATCTCACAACTCATCTGCAAAAAATTATCAAACCCTTTCTTAGGTATGGCTACAGCAATACAAATTAATGGTTTATCTCTCGATAGTTTCTGATTAGGAGTATCAAAACTGTTTATCAATTTTATGTTTTTTTTTCCAACAATCTTTGCAATCCAAAGATGACCTTTACCATCAATAACTTCTAACAGATCTTCAAATCTCAGCCTCATGACCCTTGATAAATAATGTGATTCATGAGAGGTCAATTCGAGCTCTCCATTCGTATCAAGTTGATCAATTAATCGATTTGGATCAATAAAAAGTCTTATTTTTTCAGCCATCGGAAATTATTCTGTTGAAGAGAAGATTGCGTCAGGATGCTCTTCTACTGGCCAATCTTCATTTACTCCTCCGATTATCAATTCCTCTATTTTTACAACATCGACATCTATTTGTTTAAGTGCATTAATCAAAACATCAATTGCAAAAAGATCAGAAGTTCCTAAATCAATCCAACATCTCCCCCAACATCCATTGAATTCAAATTGTCCAAGGTTATGCATCAATGAGGGAAGAACGGAGGCTTTATCGTCATTTTCATAGCTCATCCAACTTATATCAGACCCCAATTCATGCGTTTGCATATTTTCAGAATTAAATCCCCCCAGTCGACCTAGTACATACCAAGAATCAAAGACGCCATCAACGTAATCTTTTTCGCCTTTACTTGGAACGTCGGAATATTTAAGCCATATCCAACAATTAAAAGGATCAACCTCACGAAATCTAACTTCCATAAATAATAGATCTTGAAAAAGAAAAACTAAAAGATACCAAAGATAATCTAATGTAAGTTGATTAAATAAAATAGAAAAATCTTAATTTAGTTGATCAAATCCTCAATAAAAAAAGAATGCTTAGTTTAAAAAATATTTATTATCATCCATCTACAGCAGAAAAGCCGATTCTAAATAATCTGTGCCTGAATTCTAAGGTCGGAACGATCACAATAATTAGAGGACCCAGTGGAAGCGGGAAAACAACATTAGTAGAAGTTATTAGCGGTCTTTCAGGATATCAGAAAGGAGAGATTAAATGGTTTGATAAAACTCTTAATGCACGACAACTCAGATTATTATGTGGATTGGTCTTCCAATTTCCCGAAAGATATTTTCTTGGATTATCGGTAGCCCAAGAATTACGCCTTGGACATAAAAAGTTAACGACTGAAGAACAAATTTCAACTCTAAACAAAGTTGGGTTAAACAACTTAGATTTGAAAAAACGGCCAGAATCTCTTAGTGGAGGTCAGCAACGACGACTCGCTATTGCTGTTCAATTACTAAGGAATCCTAAAATACTTTTATTAGACGAGCCAACAGCAGGGTTAGATTGGTCAGTAAAAAACGGAGTCATAGAGTTACTCTCAAAGCTTAAAGAAAAGCAAACTATTTTAATCGTCACCCATGAACCCGAACTTTTTAAAAATTTGATTACAGACTGTTATGAGCTGAGCGAAGGGCACCTTACCCCTAATACAAACAACTCAACCAAACAATGCCAGATTCACTAATTAGAGCCACTGCTGCAAAGGGAGGTATCAGGCTAGTAGCCGTTTCTTCAACTGAATCAACAAAAGAAGCCAAGAAAAGACACGCTCTTTCATATTTAACTTCTGCAATTGTAGGTAGGGCGATGAGTGCAAGCCTTCTACTTGCAAGTTCAATGAAGGTAAATCATGGACGAGTTACTCTGAGGATAAGCTCAAATGGTCCACTAAAAGGATTAACTATAGATGCTGGTCGAGATGGAAGTGTAAGGGGATATGTAGGTAATTCAAGTCTTGAATTAGATCTTATTAAAAATAAAAATAATCACTATTCATTTGATTTTAAAAAAGCAACAGGTATTGGCTATCTTCACGTTATCAGAGATGAAGGGAAAGGTGAACCTCACAACAGTACAGTTGAGTTAGTAAATGGAGGTATAGGAGAAGATATAGCTTCGTATTTATTACATTCAGAACAAACACCATCAGCTGTATTTGTTGGAGAAATAATTAATCAGGATGGAATAGTTTGTTGCGGTGGACTATTAGCACAAATATTACCTAAAGCAGAAAGAGACTATTCACTAATATCACTACTGGAAGATCGATGTAAAGAAATTAACTCTTTTAGTGAGTTGTTAAACAAAAAAGGAAATAACCTTATTACTCTAATTGAAGAGATTTTTCCTGATCTTGATCAATCACATGCTGATATTATCGGTACATCTCAGGAAGTTAATTTTAAATGTAGGTGCTCAAGAGAAAGAAGCCTTTCAGCATTAAAAATATTAGGAAAAAATGAACTTAAGGAAATGCTAAAAGATGATGGGAAAGCAGAATTAACATGTCAATTCTGCAAAAATATTTATGTTGTTAACGAGGAAGAATTGATATCCTTAATCGATTAAAAAATTAATCAAGAAAAAGTACTCCCAACCAAATTAATATTACTGCAGGTATCGCCTCAATTTTATCTGAGGACAATGATTCTGCGTTATCAATAAATGATTGCGCACCTCCTAAAAATAATTCACCAGAGAAAAGCCCAACTACTAGAAGGAGGATGCACCATAATATTGAGGGAAAGAAAGGCCTACCTCTACGAGCCTGACTAATAAATAATCCTATAGTTGAAAGTGAGAGTATTAATTCAACACTTTCTGAAGGGACAATTAAAACTAGTAAAAAAGCAAGTATTCCTAATGAAAGTCTAATGTTCAACTCTTGCCCCGTGGGCAACTCTAAGCTTGGAAAGAAATTCGATGTTGATGCATCCGATTTGAAAAGATTTAAATTCTTGAATCTATCAATAGTAGAAGCAGGTCCAGATTTAACTACATTTTTGGCTTCATTTTCTTTCTTTGAAGCATTTATAGCCTCATTACTTGCATTACCTAGTTGTCTTGACTTAAGACTCACCATTAGCAATGAATCATAAGCAGCTTCTATTTTTGCTTTGATAATTGGATCATCTCCTGCTTTGGCAATCTTTTTATCCCGTGCTTCTTGAATATCCTCAAAAGTTGCACCATCATTTAATCCAAGTATCAAATATGGATCTTGTGAGTTTGAATTAGATTGTGAATTAGTATCAAGGTCCATAGAATTTTCATAAAAGAATTATGAACTGTCTTTAATGATTTGATTTTAATCTATTTTAAAGGGGAACAGGATCAACGCCACTAACCACTGGAGCAACTGAATTTAATTCCATACCTGGATGATCTTCCTTTAATTGATTTAGATTCCATTCATTTTTAAAAAGTAAAACTGGTCGAAGCCAAGCATCCTGAACTGTTTTGCAATTAAAGATCCGTCCCACTTCTTCTAAAACGGGCCATCCACCTTTTACCCATCTAGCCACTTTATAGCCCATTGGTTCAAGCCTGGTTTCCACACCATATTCACTTGAAAGACGATGTTGTACGACCTCAAGTTGAAGTTGGCCAACTGCGGCCAAAATTGGATCTCTTTTGCTTTGATCTGTATCGTAAAGAATTTGAACTGCTCCTTCTTCTCTTAATTCATTAATCCCCTTCCTAAAGTTCTTAAAAGCTGAGGGATTTGGATTTCTCAACCAACTAAATATCTCGGGACTAAAACATGGAATCCCCTCAAATTCTACTCTTGATCCAATAAATAATGTATCTCCAATCGAAAACATCCCGGGGTTATTCAATCCAATCACATCGCCAGGGTAAGCATCATCAACAACTGCCCTATCTTGACCAAAAATCTTTTGAGGTCTTGAAAGTCTGATTTGCCTACCAGTTCTAGCATGTTGGACTGTCATATCTTTTTTGAACCTGCCACTACATACCCTTACGAAGGCAACTCTATCTCTATGTTTTGGATCCATATTTGCTTGCAATTTAAAAACAAATCCACTAAAAGATTCTCTTGTAGGAACTATTGGTCCATCAAAGCTATTTCGAGCAACAGGTGCCTGAGATAGCTCAAGAAAGTTATCTAAAAATGGCCTAACTCCGAAGTTAGTCATTGCTGATCCAAAAAAAACAGGAGTTAATTCACCAGATAAAATGAATTCTTGATTTAAGTCGCAACCAGCCTCATCCAGAATCTCAATCTCCTCAAGTGCTTTTTCCAATAGTTCTTCTTCTACTAAGTTTTTAAGTTCCGGATCAGTAATTTTTAAACGTATTTCACTAGATTGCTTACCTCGCTCAGCTCTGGAAAATAAAACAACTTCCTTGGTAGCACGCTCAATAACTCCTCTAAAAAATTCCCCGCTTCCAATTGGCCAATTAACTGCAAAGGTTGATAATCCTAATTCAGACTCAATCTCATCTAACAATTCAAGAGGTTCTTGACCCGGTCTATCCATCTTATTGATGAATGTAAAAATTGGTATATGACGCATTCTGCAAACCTCAAAAAGCTTCCTTGTTTGAGGCTCAAGACCTTTGGCCGCATCCTCTAGCATAACAGCATTATCAGCAGCAGAGAGTGTCCTGTATGTATCTTCCGAAAAGTCTTGGTGACCTGGAGTATCTAATAAGTTAAGTGTCTTTTCTTTATAAACAAATTGCAAAACAGTTGAAGTAATTGATATGCCTCTTTGTTTCTCAAGCTCCATCCAATCAGAAGTAACTTTTCTCTGTTCTCCCCTTGCTTTTACTGCTCCAGCTTGTTGAATGGCTCCACCATAGAGCAAAAGTTTTTCAGTCAGAGTAGTTTTACCTGCATCAGGATGAGAAATAATTGCAAAATTCCTTCTTTTCCCAACCTCTTCACTAAGAGAATTGGCTAATTCTTCTTCTAAATTTGAATTTAAATTTGACTTGTCTGGAGGAGTTGATTTCATTATTGTTTGAGGATATTCAATTGTTCAAGGGAAGGATTAGATATACCCAATAATCTCAAAATAAAGCTCATCAACTTGAAAAACCTCTAATTGAAATAACCCTGAATTAACTAACTGATGATTTACTTCATCAACTGTAAATGATGCCTTGAGAGATGCATAAAAATCATTTTTTAAAATTTCTGGTGAAGTTGCTAGAAGTTTTTCTTTTAATTCAAATGCTTTCTCTATTGATGTAGGCCTTATCAAATCACGATGAAAATGAATACACTTTTTATTGCCAATTTTTTTTAATGCATCCCAGAATCTATAAGGATCATGAAAATGATGCAAAGCACTATTGCTAACCAATACATCTGCTTTAAGTGGAAAATGTTTTTCACCAGTGGCTATTGAATTAATTTCAATCAATTCATAGGTGAGATTCTTAATAAAGCTTTTGCAAAGTTTTTTTTCTGCTTGCTTCAACATTTCCTTAGAGCCATCAATCCCGACAACTTTTACAAAGGGCCAATTTGTAGCAATTCTTTCGGAAATGTTTCCAGGCCCACAAGCCACATCCAAAATCACATGATCTTTATGAAGAGTTTTTCCTACTTTTTTTAAATATTTTTCAAGTCCTTCAACAACCATAGAATCGCTCTTTGAGAAATCCGCACCTGCATAAGCCTTTACCTGCGAAGGGCTTTCCATAAGTTCAGGTTCAGGTGTTCTATTCATTTCTTAAAAAAAAACATTTTACTTTCTTTACGGCCCTGTAGATGGTGTTAAAAAAACTTGCTAACGCTATACATGGCGTTAACCTGATAATTACCCAAGGGGAGTAAAGATCTTGACAATTGCAACAAGCCAGGCCGACACCAATAATTCAGCCTCGGGCAGCAAAAATATAAAAACTGATTTTCCAATAACTGCACCTGCAGCTAATCCTGTATTTTACAGAACCTATAGCAGAAAACTTCCCACAGGTCGTGAGAGCTGGGAGCAAGTGAACAAGAGAAACCTTAATGGCTTAAAAAAACTCGGTCGATTAAACGAATCAGAAATAAATTTAATGCAAAAAATGCAGCAAGAGAAAAAAGCTCTTCCTTCCGGCCGATGGCTTTGGATAGGTGGAACTGAATGGATTGAGAAAGAAAAGAATTTTTCTGGAGCCTACAATTGCACCTCAACCAATCTTGTTGATTGGCAAGCCTTTGGACTTATGATGGATTTAGCCATGATGGGTTGCGGAACAGGAGCAATAATTGAGCCACACTTAATTGAGCAACTACCAGAGGTTATCAATACAATCAATATTCAAAGTGTCTCAGATATTGGCCTAACGCCTTATGAAGAAAGAAATGAAAAGACTACATTCTCTATTCAAGAGAATAATGTACTTATAAAAGTTGGTGATAGTAGACGTGGATGGGTTGATAGCTATCAAAAAATCCTTGAATTAAGTAGTGATAACAGTTTCAATTCTAGAATCATTAATGTAACTATAGATTTAACAGATGTAAGGCCAGCGGGTGAATCACTTAAAGGGTTCGGAGGCATGGCTAACCCCGTAAAGCTCAAAGATTTATATCCTCGCGTGACAAATCTTTTAAATAAAGCGATAGGAAGAAAACTAACTTCAATAGAATGTTGCCTACTTATCGATGAAGCAGCAGTCACAATTGTTGCAGGCAATATTAGAAGAAGTGCAGGTATGCGTCAATTCTCTTCAGAAGATTTAGGAGCGGCAGGTGCCAAAGAAAATCTATGGAAACAAGACTCTTCCGGGAATTGGAGCATTGACCCAGAAAAAGATGCTCTAAGAATGGCTAACCATACGCGTGTTTACCACACTAAACCTGATCTAGACGTTCTTGTAGACGCGGTTACTAAGCAATTTCATTCAGGCGAAGGAGCTATTCAATTTGCACCAGAAGCAATCGCCCGCTCAAATGCTGACATACTTTCAACATTAGAATTAAGAAATGAATTTATAGAGATTTATTGCGACCAAGGGAAAGAAGAAGCTTCAAAGTGGATTCAATCAAATTACGGTCCATTTGACGACAAAGAAATTTGTCACAGACTAAGTAGGTACGGTCTTAACCCTTGTGGTGAAATATTGGGCTCAGACTTCCACTGTAATCTTGCAGAAATCCATCTTAATCAAATTGATCCACTAGACATAAATCTACAAGAAGAGGCATTCAAGGCGGCAGCCTTATCAGTAGCTTGTCTACTCAATCATAGATTTGAAGTAGAGAGATACAGAAAGAGTCGTGAATGGGATCCGATTGTTGGAGTAAGTTTCACAGGACTATTTGACTTTTTTGTTCATGCCTTTGGAACTCCTTGGCTGAAGTGGTGGGAAGCAGGAAGGCCTGATACAAAAGAAGGGCAAGACTTTAAGCTTCAAGAAGCCACCTTCTTGAGTCGATGGAGAAAAGTCGTCAACGATACAGTATTTGAATATTGTGATCGACATGCTATACGCCGGCCAAGTCGTTGCACAACAGTGCAACCTGCAGGAACAAAAAGTCTTCTAACTGGTGCTTCACCAGGTTGGCACCCTCCAAAAGCACAGCGTTTTATCAGAAGAATTACATTTCGTAAGAACGATCCGGTCGCTTTAGCTTGCATGGATTATGGATACACAATAGTACCTTCTCAATCAGATAAAGATGAGAATGGAAAATTACTAGACAACCCTTTTGATCCAAACTGTACTGAGTGGTTAGTTGAAATACCAACCGAAGTAAGTTGGGCAAACATACCTGGATCAGACCAAATTGATATTAATAACTTCTCTGCTCTTGCACAATTCGATTTTTATATGCAGGTTCAAACAAACTACACAGACCACAACACATCGGCCACAATTGAATTCAGAGAAAATGAGATAGAAGACTTAGCGAAAGCTCTTCATAACTCAATAAAGGAAAACAAAGGTTATATTTCAGCTGCTTTGCTGGCAAGGTTTGATGCAAATGCAACCTTCCCTAGACTTCCTTTTGAACCTATTGACGAAGAGACCTACACAAAGCTTCAAGCAGAAGTAATAAAAAGAAGAGAAGATTGCGATTTCTTCGATGCTCTTAGTCAGTATGACCTAGGAGAACTTAGTGAAGCTGGTCCAGCAGGTTGTGATTCTGATAAGTGCTTACTACCACTTGCTAAACCATCTTAAGAAAAGCCAATCGCAAATAATTCATAATATATTAACTATCATCCAAAAAAGTTATTGAAATAATAAAACAGCTTTACTTTTAAAAGAAGTTTAAAAAATAATTGTCCAAATAAAAAAAAGTAGCTAGATGTTTAATAGGTCTTGTGTTTCTCAAATTAAAATGACTACAACGAACAAACCCATAAAAATAAGTAGCTCAAGCACTAATGATGCACTAATTGATCAGCTAAGGGCTTGTCAAAATACTGAAGAAATCTTGAAATTCGAAAAATGGTTCAATTCACATATTGAATCAGGCAAACTTTATCAAAGTATTTGCGAACTACTAAAAAACAGAAGCATATCAAGAGCTTTAGCCTCTAGATGGCTGTTAACTCTTATTGAAGATAGAGATATGACTATTAGTAAGCTGTCTGTCTAATAAGCTTTTCTTTAAATCTAATAATCCTAAGTTGTAATCATTCTAAAAAGGGAACGGTCCTGTTGCCCCACTTGAGGCATTGAAACCTGATAAAGCCCAAATACCGAAAGAGAATAGAGCGCATCCTATGAAAAACATCAAGTGAGCTACATAACGATATTTCTCTTTTTGTGTTATACCCCCTTCCATTGGGAGATCTCCAAGGAAACGAGATTGTGAGCTCTTTTTGCTTGCCATGAATGAATTTTACCAATGAGATAAATTATGGCACAAATAATCTCATTGATATTTATAAGATGGTTTTTTTTAAAGGTTCTGAAATTTTTCAAGGCGACAAAGACTTATTTTCATTGGGTATAGAGACATAAATGGCTCAAAAGAAGCTGAAAATAATCAAAAAAATCTAAAAGTAAATTTCTATACGTTACTTCAATTGATCTTCGATATCTTTAATTGCAAGATTTAAAGAAGATTTAGCTTGAGAGTAAAGCCAGAGCCTACCTGATAGAAAACCACTTATGTCAGTTAATGCTATCAAGGTTTTGTTATTATATTGTTTTTTAACCTTCTTAGATATTTCAAAAGATTTCCAAGGTTTTAAGTTTATCAAGTTAACCATTGATCTATAAACACTTGGCCAAGGATTACCTGTCTCTAAATCTTCTAAGACAGCTAAATGCTTATCAGCTTCCTCTGGTCTATTCTGCAAAATTGCTAGCAATGTCAAAGACCATCTTGCATTGATATCATTAGGTTTATCAAGTAAAATTTTGTTAGCTTTTTCCTTAACACTATCTTGATACTCAAGATGTCCATCAATCATATGATGGACTGCAATTTCATCAAAAACATCCTTAACACCCTTAGGACCTAACGACAGTCCACTTGCTATAACTTGGAACTTTTCTGAAAAATCAGCGGGAGGAGGTGCAAATTTAGTGCGCTGCCAAAGAGAATAAGTATCTCCATTGTCTCTAGGGAAATATTTTATATTCTCAAAATAATCACTATTGCGTATAGATTCATCAAAAACCCTTGAAACGCTTCTAACTGAGCCTTGATCTCCTTCTGCTAAAAGAATTAATGAAGAATAAGACATCATAGGTAACAGTTCTCTTTTATTCTTACCAAGCTGCCTACCAACAATATTGCCACCATTTATTCTCCCGAAGAAAGAAGTATTATGTTGATTCAAGTCGGGGGTACTAGGTATTACTATTAGTGTTTTCTTCTCATTATTCTTATTCAAATGATTAACTTCATTAATAATATTCTGTAAAGGATTATAATTAGTTGACGTCAGTCTATTCAAACTAAATTTATCTTTCACCTGAAAGACAACAGTAAAAGGTATAAATAATAAAAATAAATTTCGAGTACTATAGTATTTATTTTTTTTGAGCATCATTAACAGTAAATCAACCCAATACAACCAACCTATAGAGAGAAGAATAACGAGCAGAGGAATAGCTGCAGCTATATATCTTGGATCTTTATTAGGTACCAAAGTAGTAAGAAACCAACAGGAAAATAAATTAAAAATAAGCCATTTAACCTGAAAATTATTAATATAATTATCTAATATTTTATTTTTCTTATAAGTAAAACATCTTAGTATCCAAGCAGAAATACCAATAATAAAAGAATTTAATCCAATCTGTTTTGGTAATAATTTAAAATACCAAAACCAATTTTCAAAAGTTAAGATAGAAGGATCTCCCTCATTAACTGCTGATTCAATTACTGCTCTCTTGGTACCACCAATTGTTAGAATCCAATTATGACTTAACCATGGGAAGATCATAAAAAATATGATCAGAAATCCTATAAAAATCTGAATGGGTTTTATTTCAGATCTTTTAAATCCAATTACTGCAGCCAGAATCAAACCTGGGAAAAGAGCAATTAAAGCACTTTGCTTAACTAATAGAGCTAAAGAAGAAGCAAAAAAAGCAAAAAACAATGTTTTATACTTCCCTCCCTTATTCAGATCAATCCATTCTCCTAACTGCCATAAAGAAAAAGTTGTTAATGAAATTAATGGCATCTCCAAAACATAATTAGTCCGAAGATTTAATAATGCCGGAGAAAAAATCAAAATAAAAACACTTATATAACCAAGTTTTTGTCCATTAATAAGCAGACACCAACCAGCAACACTAAAGACAAGAAGCGCATGCCAAAAGCTCAGGCTCCAAGCAGCATTAATAGGTAATTCACCTGTAAAAGTCATCAAGAAGCCATTAACAATCGAAGCAAATGGAGGGATTTTAGGAGATAGATCAAGCATGGACTCAAAACCTTGCCACTCGCCTCCTTGTAAAACGCCTAATGATCGCCCATGATCTAACGCACTATTTAAATAATCAGCTTGATCCCAAGAGGGAATTCCTTTGGTATAAAAATTCCACCAAACACGGTCAAATAACGTCGCAGAAAGCCAGAAGAAAGATATTATTAACCAATACTTAGCATTAGCAAATTCTTTCTTTTTGAAGAAAATCATGCAATTACTTTATCAAGTATTCAAATCATCATGCCTTAGAAAAGAACAAAATAAAACTTAGTTCCCCTAATCTATACCTCCTTAGTTTACTTAAAAGGCTTCATCACAAGCAATCACCATGGTCTTAATTATCCAATACATTCCATCGAAAACTGGATTGATTTTTCTAGAATGAAACTTTCAATCTAGCAACAAACTATAGTCATTAATAAGCTTTTGAAGGATTTCCATAGTCTCATCAAAATGCAATCTACTTGAATTTTTTAGCTTGATGTCTTTCAAACCAATAGAATTAATCCTTGGCTAAGGCATCTCATCTTTATTTGATATGTCTAACTTAAATTTATAAAAATCATATATCTATCAAGATAAAATAATGAACCAAGGCTTTAGCCATTGGGGAAACAAAATTCTACTGTCCTAAAAGATTATATTCACCATAAACAAAAATGACTTAACTAAAATTTCTAACAAGCTAGAAACAACAGTAAAGGACGGTTGTACTTTGTATGAAAAAACTCATTCTAAAACATAACAACTACTCTAATTGTTTTCACGAAATTAGATCTCAGTTGTTGGGTTTATTTAGTTAAAGTTGATAGTTACCTTTTCGAGTAATTTTATCAATACCAATACACATACTCAAAAATAGCTAAAGAATGATCATAATAAATCTTTTTTATAGACGAATTTTCTCTTCTAAATAAAAATAATTCTTTCACTGCCTACAATTAAAGAAACAATTGAGTATTTATATTTTCTTATTATCTCATCATTTCCTTTATCATATACACTATACTCAGCTAACTAAATTTTTTTAAGAAGATTTTGCATGAGATGTCCAGTATGCCAAAGTGAAAAGCCTAAGATTTTAAAAGGTTATGAAAAAGATTTCCTATGCAAATGCTTAAATTGTTCATTAATATATTCAAATAAAAAACCAACTTCTCAGGAACTTGAAGATACTTACTCAAAGTATAATTATTTAGATAATAAACATCCAGAAGCAACTATTAAAAAGGTTAGTAACATATCAAAGAGAGTTTTCTCCCTAAATAAACCAGTCAATGTATTAGATATTGGATGTGGTGATGGGCTTTACTTAGATCAATTCAAATCTTTCGGATGTAAAACATATGCAACTGAATTCAATGAAAGGCTAACCAAGATTGCGGAAGAAAAAGGACATGAAATAGTAGGGCTCGGACTATATCCAGAACTAAAAAAAGACTTATTAGTTGACACAATAATATTCACAGAGATCATTGAACATATAAATGAACAAGTTAAATGTTTAAATCATTTCAAAAAGCTACTTTCTAAAAATGGAATAATATTTATCACTACACCTAACTTCTCTGCATTAGAAAGAAGACTTTTTAAAAAAGATTGGGAATATTTATGCTATCCAGAACACTTATGTTATTTTTCAACAAAGACATTAAATAAAACCATGGAAAGATGCGGGTTCAGGAAGCTATTTAGTTACACAGAGGGAATTAGTATGGCAGCGATAATAATTTATTTACAGAGAAAAGGTTATAATAATAATGATAATAATCTAGAAAGGAAATCACAAATTATTCAGGAATTAGCTTCAGAAAGGCCTATTTTGAGATACTTAAAAAATCAAACCAATTTTTTTCTAAATGCAACAAGACTAGGTACAAAAATAGTTGCAGCATATGCAAAAAATAATTAACTTTATTTTTTGCATATGCTTTATTAAGCAATCACAAGTTCATCTTGTTAGGATATATCCTTTCATTTTCTTGATACGAGAGAAATATACCTTTAGCACCATCCAATATTGGGGGACTAGAGTGATTCATATTTAATTTAGTAAATTTTATCTCTTGACTTTATGTTTTTTTTAAGAAAAAGAGTGGCTACCTATTTCCATTTGATAATTGCGTATTTTTTATGAAACAATAGAATTTCGAAACCCTGCAAGAATGTTCTTTATTGGAGAATACATAACTACTATTATAGTTTCACATCTTTAAAACGAGATTGATCTTTTTGGAGATAAGGATTAATTTACCTATGCATAAATCGCTTCGGGGCTTGAGTTACAGCAGGCATTCCGTTGAGAAAAATCTCTTAAACTGGAAGATTAGAAAATACTCTTTGAAGGTCCAGCAGTCGATTTATCAACATAATTTTCAAATCAACAAAAAATTAAAGTGATATCTTGATTTTTCTTCAGGCTAATGATGTAAAATTTGAAGTGGAGAGTTGGTCGAGTGGTTTATGGCTCTAGTCTTGAAAACTAGCATGGGGGCAACTCCATCGGGGGTTCGAATCCCCCACTCTCCGTTTTTAATAGCGGAGCATGGAGGAATTAAATCATACTTATGCCCCTACAATATGATAAATAAGCCCTTATATTAGAAGAGTTTTGTACAAAATCAAAATAAACTTCCTCGAATAACAAAAAACTAAGTGAATATATCACTAGTTGAAATCAAAACTATGTCTTAGAACCTTATAATAAATCAACCTTAACAAATATCAGAAAAGATAAAGGATTTAAATTATATAATAGTAGTTAATTATTTCCAATGATTAGGTTTTTCTAGTATTTGTTATTGTGATATTTTTATTTCATAAAATATCTATTAAAAAGTTTCATAAAAGAATATTTTAGAATGATATTCCAAGCACATTAGATTTTGTCTGATTTTTACTAAAATTTATATAAAATCATTACCTACATTATCTTAGAAAATCAATCTTAAATATTTATAAGTAAGATAACAATAAAGAATTTTATTAATCTTATCGAGATATATAATTTAAGAATTAATATCTCTCAGGGTTATAGTTTCGCCAATCCGATATAGCGTTAAAATCATTTTTAAATGTATTAGCAACCTTATCCAATTTTAATCTATCGACCCTCCATAAATTATAAATTCCAAATCTACCTAATTCAATTGGGTTCAAGATCTTCCAATGATAAAGTTCAGAAGTATCATTATCAATCAAAACCAGGACAGTTTCTGATCCAGGAATTTTCCCTAATACACTTCCCTCCCAACCAATTCTTTTTTCTTGAGCTAATCTCTCAGATAAATTAACTACATTATTAATACTGTTAGACTCATATAGAATAATAGAATTCGTATAAAAATGAACAGAAGGCTTCTTTATTCCAACCATAGCTATAGATTCATTCGTTTTCTTTAGATTAACAATTACCTCAGAAGCCTCTCTTAAAGAATACTGTCTATGAAAGTCTGCCAATCCAAATAATGGAATAAAAGTTGAAAAATTAAATATAAGTATTGGTATTTGTAAATTTAATAAACTAATTCTAGAGTGAATTTGTGAAAAGACCCCAATTAGGCATGAAAATAATAAACATATTCCACCTCGTAAAAGGATCCCACTCTCAACCAAATCAGTTGAAAGGCTTTTCATTTCATTATCATTTATTATTGCCAAAAGGCTATTATCTGAATTAAATAATGGGAATAGAATCACTATGGAAATTAAAAATATAATTAATATTGTAAGGTTCCATAAAATATTAAAAATTGAAACTGAAAATTTTAGTTTATTAATCTTAAAACTTTCAGTCTGACCAATAATAATTGCTGCCGCTGGTGTTGCTGGAAGCCAATAACTTGGAAGTTTTGTCCCGGAGATTGTGAAAAACAAAAAGACAGCGAGAAGCCAGGCTATTGAAAAAATCAATAATGACTCTGAAGGTTTAATATTACCTTTAATTAAATTATCTTTTATTTCAATTGCACCATTAAAAATCCCTAAAATTAATAAAGGAGAGAAAGGAAGAGATGCTATGACAAGCATTAATAAATAGAAGAATATATGTTCTTGATGTGAATTAACAACACTAGTGAAACGTTGAAAGTTATGATAACCAAAAAAACTTTGTAGAAATATATTACCTTCAATTAAATATTCAGCTAAAAACCATGGTGCACTTATTAGCAAGGTAATACATATTCCATAGCCAGGCTTCAAAACACATATCAATCGTCCTAAATCTCTTTGAAAAATTCCAAATAAAAGTAATGAAAACGACATCAATACAATTGCCACAGGTCCTTTAGCAAGAACACCTAAACCAAGAATTATCCAAGCATAAACCCAAGAATTATGAGAAGGTTTTACATAACAACGCCATTGAAAAATCATAGAAATTCCTAAAGTGCCGCAAAGCAACGCATCAGAGACTGCTATACGACTCCATATCATTACAAAAGGAGAAAGAGCAAAAGATAAAGCAGTTACAAGCGCAGTTCTGTTTGGAAAATTTGTTTTATTTTGGGGCCAACGCATTAAGGTATCTCCCAATACAATCATCAACAAAAGAGAAGAAATTGCCGAGGGAAATCTGGCAGACAAAGAGCCCAATTCATCCCATGAAGATTGATTAGGGATTGAATACATTAGACCCATAAGCCAATAAATTAATGGCGGTTTATCAAAGCGAGGGATTCCATTAGCTATAGGGGTGAGCCAATTACCAGTAAGAGTCATTGAACGAGCTGCTGCTGCAAATTTGGCTGGTGTTTCGTCAATCAAGCCAGATTCACCTAAGCCCCAAAAAAAAAGTATTAGGCCCGAAAGAGATATATATAAAAGGACTTTTAAGTCATAGTTCCGTAAAAGATTAATCTGAAATCTATTTCTTCCAAAATTCATTAGAGATTTCTAAGATATAAATAGGCTAGCAACAATGATCACAAATATCCAGGAATAAAAATGAATATCGATTACTATAGAAAATATAAGTAACTATAATTATCTAAATAATATTTCACAAAGTAGACAACAATATAGCTTACTCTAAAATAATTGAATATCTAAGTAAAAAAAATTTAGAGCCTCCTTGATAAGCATTAAATATAGAAAAAGAGGAAATTATTTCTAATATTAATTTAATATTTTTATAGCTGTTAATACTACCACAAAAATATAAAACACAATTAAATATTATTTAGTTGTATTTTAAAATTTGACTTAATTAACTAGAATTGTTTATATACTTTTCTTTTCATTAACGTCCGTCAATAAAAATTACTGTGAGGTTATTTAAAGCAGGAATATAAATAGAGAAGATTCACAAGCTAATACTAAATTAATTTAAGAAAGAATTATATAAAAGGTTTGAAATATAATGGAAAAAAAAATAAACTAAGAATATAATCAAATTTTTTAAATTCTGCTATGATATATGTTTATTTCTTTAATAAAGCTTATATAAGGTATTTATGTCCAATTGGCTAAATTAATCAAGAGTGTTTATCATTAAATAATTCACTAGCCAAATATGCTTTTCCCAACCATAATGGTTTAAAAGACCGAAAATCTATTAAGAACCAAACCAATCAAAATGAAAGGAGAACGTTATTTAAAAGACCGAGAAGCAATCATCAGAGCAGATATCTGGAAAGAAATCACTTCTTCATGTAAAGGATTAAGGACTGAACTAGGTTATACCAATGTTCAAATTGTAGATTTTCTTAAAGAAATAACTAAAACTTTTGAAAGAGATAAGCTTTAGAAATGATTAAACATAATCTATTAATTTTTAAGGAAAATTTTAATATAGAACTATACCAAAGATTATAAAATAAACATATTAAAAGATCTTATAAACATTCCAATGTTTCAATGGTTTTTCTATTTGTAGATGTATTTGTACCGTTTGCATTATCGCAAAGTTTAATCCTTGCATCATTTGATATCAATACATCTGTAAAATCAGCGCCATTAATAATGACATTTTCAAATTGAGTATTATAAGCAAAAGCTCCTTCTAAAATACTATTAGATAAATTCACTCCATCAAGAATAGCTGAGTCCATAGTGACATCTTTCATATTTGTATCACTTAAATCAACATCTTTAAGCTTTGCATCGAAAAAACTAGCTCCTTGTAGATCGCTCCCGGAGAAATTAGAACCTTGAAGATCACTTAAATAAAAAGTTGCTCCTTTTAAGTCAGAATTTGAAAAATCGGAGCCTATTAAGGTTTGCTTTCCATAATCCAAAGCGGCTAAGGCTGGCAAAGAATACAAGAAAATTAAAATCGCTCCTAAAAAAATAATAAGTCTTTGAAACATAACATTCTAATAGCAATCAATCCTTATATTTTAATTCAAAACTGGCTTAGGCGTTCAATTTTAGATTTTATATTAATTAGATCAAAACATTTACAGATTTAAACTTCTATAAAAAGATAAATTGATGTATATCTGATCAAACAATGATTATTGTTAGCCTAAACTAATCTAAATAATACTATAAACCAATTCATTCAAATGAAGAATCAGCTCATTATAAATTAATAAGATAAAAATTAAACTATGAATATTTAATATATAAATGAAACTTTTTATAACTACATAGAAAGTAATGTTATAATTTAATATGTATAAAATAATCCACTTAATATACTAAGTTTGAAATAACCAAATTTCTGAAATGATTAATAAGCCTTATGAAGTCATAATTATTGGTTCTGGAGCAACCGGGGGGATGGCAGCATTAACAATGGCAAAAGCTGGAATCAGAACATTGGTTATTGAAAGAGGTCCTAAACTTGAAATTAAAGAAGCAATCGGAACAGAACCTTGTAATACGATAAGAAGACTAATAGGGGTTGCAACTGGCAAATATCAAAATCAACCACAGCATCCAGGTTTTTGGAAATCAAATCCATTATTGTACGCAGACAAGGAAGCAAATCCTTATAGTTTTCCTCCTAAGGCTCCATTCATGTGGACACAGGGAAATCAAGTTGGAGGAAGAAGCCTTACTTGGGGAGGGATAACCTTAAGGTTAAGTAAGGAGGATTTTGAAGCATCAAAAGATAAAGAATATAACCTAGAATGGCCTATTAATTATAAAGATCTTGAGACACATTATTCAGAGATAGAGAAATTCCTGAAAATCTATGGCAATAAAGATGAACTAAGTCAACTTCCTGATGGTGAATATATTGGTAATATTCCATTTACAGAAAGTGAGAGAAGATTTGCATCAAATTTAAAAGATAATTTAAATATTCCTTTTATACATTCAAGAGGTTTTGGCCCCAACGCAGATAAAACAAAATGGCCCAAATATAGTAGTTTAGGAAGTACATTAAAAGAAGCAGTTAGGTTAGGTAAAGTAGAAATACTTTCAGACCATATTGCAGAAAAGCTAGTCTTAAATAAGGATAGAAAAACAGCGAGAGGTATTATAATAGTTAATAGAAATAATGGAGATAGAATTGAACTAGAAAGTAAATTAATTATATTATGTTCGTCTACAATCCAAACAATTCGTTTTCTTCTAAGTTCAGAGGAAAAACATAACTCTAATGGTTTAATAGAGCCCTCACAAATATTAGGAATGAACCTAATGGATCATATCTCAACAAGTAGATTTTTTACTATACCTACTGATCGTGATTTGAATGATTTATCAAAAATAAACAATAAACAATCATTGTCAGGAGCTGGTAGTTTCTTTATCCCTATGGGTAGAAATCGATCAAATACAAATAACTTTCTAGGAGGATATGGAAT
This sequence comes from Prochlorococcus sp. AG-436-J02, assembly GCA_003212625.1. Taxonomy (GTDB): domain Bacteria; phylum Cyanobacteriota; class Cyanobacteriia; order PCC-6307; family Cyanobiaceae; genus Prochlorococcus_B. The sequence goes on along the minus strand of QCPI01000006.1, from coordinate 28,062 downwards.
CTGGGGAGGAATCGATCGATTTGAGCCTCCAGATTTACTTAAAAAACATAAAGATACAAAAATGGGATTCCTAATTGGACATGGAGAGGTCCTAGCAAATAACGAAAACAAAGTGACTCTTTCCAAAAGCTCAGATAAATATGATATTTCTATCCCACACATATCAATTATTTGGCGTGAGAATGAAAAAAAAATGGTAAAAGAAATGAACAGAGTTATTGAACTAATTATCAATTATGGGAATGGAACTATTTACCCGGTTCATGAAATGCTAAACATTCCATTAGCAAAACAAATTTTAAATAAATCTGTGGCGATTAAAAATGAAGCTCCACCTCCTGGGTATTACATTCATGAAGTAGGAGGCGCACCTATGGGAAATAATAAAGAAAAAAGTGTTGTAGATAAATGGAATCGTCTGTGGGAATGCTCGAACGTACTGGTAGTCGATGGAGCTTGCTGGCCTACTTCTTCTTGGCAAAGCCCAACACTAACAATGATGGCAATAGCAAAAAGAGCATGCGAAAAAGCAATTACTGACCTGAAAGGTTGAAAACATCGTTTAAGTATTTTTCAGTAACGGCCCTATCTTCAGAACCATTTTGAAAAAGAAAATTTGCAATAGCTGAGCTAATAAGTTTGGATTGATCCCATTGCTCGTTAATTCTAATAAAATCCTTCATGCCAACGAAAAGAGCTTCAGGCACCTCAGCTTCAAGACTAATGGACATACAATCTAATCCATTTTTATGGCATCTAATTTCATTATTTTTTATCTCTTCAATGCGAGTTTCAATTTGATTAAACTCCATTTCTTTTTTAATTCAAAATCAATGTTATAAGGATCTTAAATTTCCAATCAAACGTCAATAATAAAGAAAAGCTATATCAAAAAAATAAGACAAAAAGAGACTCATTTCACTTCAATGGTTTTCACATAAATCACTCAAAAGAATCGGGTTCATAATACGAAGCTTCCTAAGTGTAAATTACTATTAAAAAATCCATGAAATCCCACAACTACTTCATCTAAACTAGCTTTTCTGATTTTTCTCGTGGAAAACTCCTCACTATCTGTGGAAACCTCTTGGGGAAAAGAGGCTAAAGTAAACATTAAAATAATGTATAAATAACGAGTCCATTGTGTCGCGGTTGAGAAAGAGACAAATGAGTCTTTTATTTAACACTAATTTTTTTAGATTTGACTGTTGCTTGAGGAGCGAAGCGTGACAGGTCCCAAAGGATGATCTGAGTGGGGATAACGAATATGTTGATGTGAATGTTCTTTAAATTTATTTTCTGAGAATAATTGCTTTTTGCTTTTAGATTCGTATCCGTTTGTGCCAGTACTTGGACAAACTTCTAGACAGCCTTCTACATGATCATGATGACTGATCTGCTCATATCCAACCTCACTTTCAAAACCTAATAAATTAGTACGATATTTACATAAAGCACAATTCATAAAATTCTCTCCATTTAACACTTCATGAATTCTCTCCATAAAAGTATCAATAACAAAATCATGATCTGATAGGTAGCTTGAATATAAAAACTGAACATCAGGATTATCACGGGAGACCCTCAGAGAATGATCTCTAACCCGACTGACTAAAACTCCTGAGAAGAGAAAATAAGGTAAAAGGATTACTCTTTTGAAATCTAGTTTAAGAACATGTCTAAGGCCAGGTTCAACTAGAGGAAATGTTACTCCTGAAAAAACAGTTTCGCCCCATCCAAAGCCAAAGCCTTCAACAAGCATCCTTGTGATTTTACAAACATTTGAATTAGCATCTGGATCTGATGATCCCCTTCCAGCTACAACAAGTAATGTTTCTGCCATTGGGAATATCGGATTACTTTCAATTATTTCCTTAATTCTTGCTCCAGCAGCTCCAATCATTAAAGAATTCAATCCAAGCTCCCTTCCGTATTGAATAGGGAGTCCCTTCTCAGAAGAGTATTTATTCAAAACTGCAGGGATATCATTTTTAGTATGTCCAGCCGCAAATAACATTGCTGGCAAAGCAATAACTCTATCCACTCCCATATCTCTAAGTTGATCTAAGGCAGCACTGATTATTGGTCGATTAAATTCTAAGAATCCAAATACAACAGGAATATTAGGTATTCTTGATTTTATTTTTTCTACTACATTAATAAACTCTTTTACAGCCTTAGGATCTCTACTCCCATGTCCGCATAAGATAATGCCAATATTAGATGGATATTTATAAGGAATTGAAGCAGAAGTAATCAAAACGCTTTATAGACAATAATTTACTTTAAGTGAATATAGTTTTATAAAATGTCAACTTAAGAAATTCATTATAGTAAAAGGAGCAAGTTATTAAAAACTTACTATCACTACAAAATCAAAATTCCAATGACAGTAATGTTCTTGGGGTTTTTGAAGAGGTCAATGCAGAATTATTCCAATCACTCAAATTAACCGAGAAAACTTCAATTCCATTTTTAATCTCTAGTGGAGGGACCACAAGTAGAGCAGCCGCTGATAACCATTGGATTTTAGACCTCAGAAAAAACTACCAAAATATATCTTTTGATTCAAGCAAAAACCAAGTAGAGATTGAAGCTGGGGTATTGATGGCTGATTTATGCGATTTTTTAAGAAGGCATAAAAGAAGTTTCCCAATTGGTTTATCTGGCAAAACCGGAATGGGATATATCTTGACCGGTGGAATAAGCCCCCTTAGCAGAAGTAATGGATTAGCAATTGATCAAATAATAGAAATCAAAGGTTTTTGGGGTAATGGAAAGAAGTTTCATCTATCTCGACCTAATACTTCAAAAGAATCAAATCTTGAATGGAAAGCTCTTTGCGGAGCAGCTATATTTCTTGGCATCATTACAAAAGTAAAGTTAAAAACTCAACCATTAAGACCACTAATTAGTTGGACCGCAAATCTTTCATTCTCACAGCTATCAGAATGTATTAATCAAGCCGAAAGCTGGCCAAATTCTCTTAGTTTCCAATGGATTTATGGGGAAAATATTTTTGCGCATGCAATTGGTGAAGTGAAAAATCCTGATCATGAGGGCTTACTAATTAATTTATTAGAAAGATTGCCATATACATGTAATCGAATAATTAATAAAGTTAAAGATATGAACTCTCTGCCAAATTTAAGCTTAGGAAAGAATACAAGTAATAAATCAAATCATTGTGAAGTTCTAGGATTACTTGGTCCTTCTTGGCAAGAAGAAAATCTAAAGATACTAAAAATTATTAAAGATTTAATAGAGATAAGGCCCAACAAAAATTGTTATATAGCTTCTCAACAACTAGGAGGTTTAACTCATTTAAAAGATATAGATACATCATTTATTCATCGTGATGCGACCTGGAAACCTTGGATTAATGGGGCTTGGGAGGCTAACGAAAAAGCAAAGAAAACGAAGACCCTTAAATGGATGGAAGAATGTTGGTATAATCTAGAATTTATTTGCCCTGGTGTACATCTTGCGCAAATACACCCTCATTTACCATGGCATCAAAAAGAATTATCTTCAGCATTCAGAGAATGGCTTCCAAAGTTACAAGAAATCAAAGCAATTAATGATCCAAGAAATTTAATGCCACCTTTAATTAGTTAAATGTAGATTAGTAAGGTACCTAAAAGCCATAAATAACCAAGAAACCTAAACATTTAAACTTACTCGTTGATAACAGAACCATAACCATTGTTGAAATAGCAAGTTCCTATGTGATCGCCATGAAGTGTTTAATTTTTCTAAATTAAAATTTTCTGGTGGAGATACATCGCCTCTTTTTTTATCTCTTTCCATTTCAGATTTCAATCGGTCAACATTATATTCAGGATGTCCTAAGTGCATTAATTGCCTTTGGTCTGGAGTTTCGAAAATCGTATAACCAACTTCTTTTCCATAGGCCAATAATCTTAGTTTGCCTTGTTTTTCTGCTAGTTCCATTTCAATATCTGGCAGACCAGCATACCTACTTTGAGGACATAGGAACTCATCATCTTGTGTTCCCATTAGAGAATGACCAGGGACAAGACTCCTCATTGGATATACACCAAATAATTTTTTCTTAAAATTCTTTTTCTCTACTCCAGCCATATATGCCATTGCAAACCCAGCCCAACACAAGCCAAGAGTACTAGCACAGTTCTGTCTTGATTCCTCAATTAGACTAAGGAATTCTTTCCAATATTTAACTTCTTCAAACGGAAGATGCTCTACAGGCGCTCCAGTAATAATCAAACCATCGAGAGGAGTTGGAGACATTGCCTCCTCCCAATTAACATATAATTTTTTTAAATGTTCTACGTCCCATGTTTTATAAGAATGGGATTTTAATCTTATCCATATAGGTTCTATTTGTAGCGGAGAAAGTCCTAACGGGTGTAATAAATTAAATTCATACTGTTTACCTAAAGGCATAATATTTAATATTCCAATCCTAAGAGGTCTAATATCCTGTCTTTCTGCTAATTCTGGCTCGATCCATGAAATATGATTTCTTTCAACTGAGGATATTTTATGGTAACTACGAGGAAGTATTAAAGCCATCTATTTATAACTCCATGGGAAATTAAATTGAATTTAGTGCCTGTTCAAAATCTTCTAAAATATCATCAATATGCTCAATTCCAACTGAAACTCTAACCATTGTTGGAGTAACACCTGCTGACAACTGTTCTTCAGGAGATAACTGTTGATGAGTTGTTGAGGCAGGATGAATTACTAATGTTTTTGCGTCACCTACATTTGCTAAATGACTAGAAAGTTTCAATGAATTTATAAAAGTTACAGCATCATCAAAGCCACCTTTGAGGGTGAACATCAACATTGATCCTTTTCCTCTATTAGTCATATAAGAAGATGCTCTTGAATGATATTGATCAGTAGTTAATCCTGGATAACTAACATTATCAACTTTTGAATGAACCTCTAACCACTTGGCCAATGAGAGAGCATTAGAACAATGCCTTTCTATTCTTAAACTTAAAGTTTCTAATCCTTGAAGTAATAGAAATGAATTAAATGGACTAATTGCAGGACCCCAATCTCTTAAACCCTCAAGCCTAGCTCTTAAAGCAAATGCAATATTTCGATCAGAGGGTACTCCAAGCATTCCACAAATATCACTTCCAAATCCAAAAGCATCCCAATGAACTAGACCATGGTATGCCGCGCTGGGTTCACTCATTAATGGATATTTCCCGTTTCCCCAATCAAAAGTTCCTGCATCAACTATCACGCCTCCAAGGCTGGTTCCATGACCGCCTATCCATTTTGTAGCACTTTGAACAACGACATCTGCTCCATGTTCAATAGGACGAATTAAAGCACCAGCCGCACCAAGAGTGTTATCAACAATTAGAGGGATATTTCTCGTTTTAGCTAATCTCGAAAGTCCTTCAAAATCTGGAATATTAAATCTAGGATTACCCATTGATTCAACATAAATTGCCTTTGTAGATGAATCAATTTGCTTTTCAAAACTTTCTGCATCATCACCATCAGCAAACTTGACATTGATTCCTAAGCGTGGGAATTGAACTTTAAATTGGTTGTAGCTACCTCCATACAAAAAGGAGGTTGATACAAAGCTATCTCCTGCAGTAAGAAAATTAGTGATTGCGATGAATTGTGCAGACTGTCCTGATGCAGTAGCCAAGGCTGCAACTCCCCCTTCAAGGGCTGCAATCCTTTTTTCAAAAACATCTGTTGTGGGATTCATCAAGCGGGTATAGATATTTCCAAATTCCTTTAAGCCAAATAAGTTTGCACCATGATCTACATCGTTAAAAACATATGAGCTAGTCTGATAAATAGGAACAGCCCTAGAATTGGTAGTAGGATCTGGCAATTGCCCTGCATGCAATTGAAGAGTTTCAAAACGTTGGGAAGTCAAATAATTAATTATCTCTATTTTCTTTTTAGCTAAACATGTTGAGAGTTGGCTACTTAATTTATCCAATCATTAGGAGGTAAAGATTTATCTGTATCAGCTAGAGATGGAAAATTTTCTTTGATAAATGATAAAAGTTTTTGATTTACTTTTTTACGAAATTCAAGAACAGGTGTTTTATCAATAACTTGATAGTCCATATTTTTCTCAAATTCACCATCTCTTAGGGATCGCCAACTAGAATTTTGACCACTAGATTTGGCCTTAGCCAAAGTTCCTTGAAAATCAAATTGCTTAGTCGTTATTGATGACGCATAGCATTCCAAAGAATCCTTCACTAAATCTTCTCTAATAGGAGCGATTAATTTAGCTTTTATAGTATCTGGCAAACCCAAGACTGGCTCATAATAATCAATCACTCTCAGTTCTTCTTCAAGAAAAATAGGCCAAACACCTCTCATTCCATCATCTAAATTTTCATTTAACTCAAACTCATTCATTTCATTTAGGAAAAACTGAATCCAGCAATAATATGATTTTTCCTTAAGTGGTTTTTTAACTGAAACTTTGTTTTTAGAAATTTCGGGTAATAAAGACTCAGCTTTTCTAAGAAAACGCCTATCTTCTCTCTCTAAATTAATAGAACCCCAACGCTGCCTATAATCCCACAATTCAATATATTTGTACAAGTCTTCCTGATTCCAACCTAATTGCTTAAGCTCATCAGCTCTATGGGTTAATTCCTTTGCCACTAGAAAAAATAATTATCAATTTTACTTTAGTGACAAGTTGGGTGATCTGAAAACCCTAAACCAATTTTTGTACATCTGAGTAAAAATTTGAGCTTGAAGAAATCCCAATATCATCGAGCTCTTTTGAGAAAGTAGGCATTTGGATAAGGAAACTAGTTAGAAGTCGATATTGAACTTCTGCTCTATATAAATTATGAGTTTCATATTTAATTTTGAAATACTTATTTGATTGCAAGAAATCAGTTAAGAATCTAATCGTTAATTCAAAGATTATTAAATAAATAAATTCCGGAAGATATCTAAAAGAATAATTTTTATTTTTATTTATAGATAAATATCCTTGTAAGAAATACATACAGGAATCAATATCAAAGTAAACATCATCTTTATGTAGTGGATTCTCTCCAGCTAAATTACAAACTGAGCGAATACAGTCAGCTAAATCAGATAAAAGATTGCCGGAATTTACAGTATCTAGATCAATCAAAGAAACAACTGAATAATTTTTAATATCGAAAAGAAAGTTACTTAGCTTGGGATCACCATGAATAATATTTTTATCTGTAATTTTAGTACTAAAAGATCGTAATATACTATCAATCAGTATAATATGATTAGATAAAATTTTTATTAAATTATCAACTCTTTTACTTACTTGGTAATCTAATTTATTAGAATTATATTGATCCAGAGTCATATTGTATTTTTGTAAATAGTACCTTGTATCATGAAAATTTTTAATACTATTGCCTAACTTTTTGCAATCAAAATCGGAACAAAGAAAATGAAATTTAGAAAGACCAACACCAGCTTGATATGCCATTTTTTTGTCTATTAATTTTTCCAAACTAACCGCATCTTCTATATATAACATTGCTCGCCAATAACCAGACTCAAAATGGAACCAAAAAAGGTTATTTGTTTCACATTTTATTAAGCTTGGAACCTTCCATTTATAGTAATCAAATTTCAAAGAACTATTATTTATCTTTTTTATTATATGGTCGGTTATTAATTTATGATTAGTATTAACAATCTCATGACATTGAAAGATATTACTAAGACTCTGTAAAACAAATTTTGACTTTATGCCGTTATATAAATGTTCAACAATATAAGTTTTATTAATAAGACCAGAGTTTTTCTGAGAAATATTTAAAACTTTACTATTAATAAAAAATTTATGGACTATAAAATTTAATTTAACAAAGTCCATATAATTTAATTCAAGCAGTGAAATGGGTTAAATATTTTTCTATGTAATCAATCACCTTATTATAAATTTGTATGTTTTCCGATTCTAGTGAGTCATCAAACTCAGTCTCATTTGATTCAAAGTACAGTCCATCCTTTTCAGTTAATAATTTAGTTATAAAATCAATTGCTGGTCTCGAATGAAAATTATTAAGTGAACTAGATATTGTTTTACTCTTAATCGAGTTAACAGACTCCTGGCAATAATTGGTAAGTTCTCTAGTATTTGTCATAACATTGTATATATCATCTTTAATTTCTCTAGGACCCATAATACACATATATAAAAGATTTATCATCGAAGATTCATTTAATGGTATTGAATATTTTTTGATAATACATGGCCAATAATTTAAAGAATTTATCCCCTCTAAAGCTCCTCGTTTAAGTCCAGATTTTTGACACCACTGAACAAATTCTTCAACGTCATGGGGACATCTTTTGTATTCAAGCATTCTTTCAGCTAAGACTTCACCAGCTTGAAAGTTTCTGGTTGGGCTACCACTTACAGGTAACATCATGCTCCCCCTAACATCAGCAACCATTGCGGTTAACTGACTAAATGTATGATCTCTTACTTGAACAAATTCTCCATTTTTTAAAAGGGAAGCTTCTATAAGTTGAACACCATATCCAAGCTCAGTTATAGGAAAAGGTTGTTTTTTATACAATTTATTTCTATCTTCTCGTCTCATAGAAACATAGGCAGCCTGATCTATGCATTGATCTAATAATAGAGTTAATAAAGTTGGCAATAATCCAGGATTACTCTTATGAAAAGTATGTCCAAAACCTGCGAAAATTGAAGAAACATTTTTAGCTGCTTTTATATATTGACCTTCAACATTATGAACACCTCCAGATACTTGTATATTTGGAGAAATGGTATTTAATAATTTTGCTCCTAATATTGCATTCATAGCATCAGGATGACAAAAATTTGCAGTAAAACTATCTAATGGGTTTCGAAGTGCACCATGTCGATGAAATCCTGAAAAGAAAGCTAATTTATTTAACTTTTCGCATAATACAAAAGATTCTTTCAATTTTTCATCATAACAAAATGAACCTACTAAACAGGCAATCAAAACATTTCCTCGATCAAGCTTTCTCCTTAATTCAAATGCTAAGTTAACGTCATTTATGATATGTTTACTATTTGAACTCAACACAACTAATTCACAGTTAATTATTAAATCCTCAAGTGTGTTATATCTACTTAAAGTATCATCCTTATAAATTGCCATAGATTGAATTTTATTTTTTATATCAGTATCCATCTCGACGAGATCCCTATCAGAAAAAGCTCCAAAAAGTTCTCTACCATTTCTAGGTGCTAAAAGAATGTTTAAACCTTTATCATGCATCGCACAGTTATAAGCCAGCGATGCTGGATATAAACCTACACTATAAAATCCTACTTTTCCTTTCAGAACCTCATCAATTCTTGTGGCTATATGCTTACTTGAATAAGTCTCATTAAAAAAGCTATTAATTAAATTCTTTTCAAACACTGTGTATTTGCATTCAAAACTATTATATACAATAATATGAAAATCTTTTAAAAAGAATTTATATGATAAATTAATATCTATCTATATCCTTATTTAAGTATAAGTACTATAACAAAAGCGTAAATCGATTAGATATAGACTAAAATTATAATTAAAGGCTTCTTTAATGAAAATGATCAAGACAAAAGAAGAAGTTATAAGCACTATAATAAATGAACAAAATATTCTAATAGTTCAAGATCTTGATGGTGTATGTATTCCATTAGTACAGGACCCGATGAAAAGGGAAATAAATAAAGAATACGTAAAGAATGTTGCAAAATTAAAAGAGAGTTTCTCAGTCTTGACTTGTGGAGAACATGAAGGAAGAAGAGGCGTTAATAGATTAGTTGAAAAGGCACTTGGATCAAAAACGTACACAAAAGAAAATGGATTTTATTTACCTGGACTTGCTGCCTGTGGAGTTGAGTTTCAAGATAGATTCAGTAATTTGTCCTTTCCAGGTCTTAATGATAATGAAATAAACTTTTTAGCAAAAGTTCCAAATATAATGGAATCAATGTTAAATACTGAATTAAATATATTCCTGCCAACTATATCGAATAGCTTAAGAAAAAAATTGATTGAGGTAGCTATATGTGACACTCGATTTACTCCTACCTTAAACTTTAATGAAATATTTAGCTACGTAAAAAGGGATTTAACGAAAGTAAAAGATTTGCAATTGATTATGCAAAAAATAATGAATAATCTTCTAGATGAATCAAAGAAGGTTGGTTTAGAGAATTCCTTTTATCTACATATGATGCCAAACCTAGGATTACTAGAAGGAAGAGAAATAATGAAATATGCAACTCAAAATGAGTTTGGTACAACTGATATCCAATTTATTATTAATGGTGCAAAAAAAGAAGCAGGTCTTTTATTACTCTTAAATAAATATATCTCAAATAAAACTGGGGTTTATCCTTTTGGAGAAAAATTCAACGTTAGGGAAGCTCCAAAAAAACTTAATGCATTAATAAAATTGTGTAGAGATAAAATCACTAGTGATCAGATGCCGCTTTTAATTGGTGTTGGGGATACCGTAACATCGGCAAAAGACGAAAAATCGAAATCTTGGATGAGAGGTGGAAGTGATCGAGGTTTCTTAACGTTGATTCAAAGATTAGGAGAATCATATAAAAAAGAAAATCAAGTAATATTCGTCAATAGCTCCAATGATCAAGTAATCAGACCAAAAATTCATGGTTCAGACATGACAGGGATTAGCGATCCTAATGATGAATTAAAATTCAACATGATTATTAATGATGGGCCCGAAGAATATATAGATTGGTTTAAACAATTAGCCAAGAACTTCTAGATTTTTATAAAATTTTTCAGAATATATCTTCACGTAAATAAATAATTTACGTATACTAATTATAGGATATAAATCTATATGGAAATAATTAAAACAAACTTTCCCCAAATCAAAAGAGATTATCTTGAAACTTTGCAAATAAATATAGGCTATAAATGTAATCAAGCATGCAGCCATTGTCATGTTGATGCTAGTCCAAAGAGAAAAGAAATGATGAGCGATGATATTATAAAACTTATCCCAAAAGTTATCAAAGCTAATAATATTCAATTGCTAGATATTACAGGAGGAGCTCCTGAACTACATCCTAAATTCAAACAATTAGTAACAGAGGTGCGTAGTATGAATGTTGAAGTCATGGATAGATGTAATTTAACTATACTTACAGAACCAGGGCATGAGAACTTAACAAGTTTTTTAGCCTCAAATAAAGTACAAATAACAGCTTCCCTCCCTTGTTATCTAGAAGATAATGTAGATAAACAAAGAGGTAAAGGTGTTTTTGAAAAAAGCATTTTAGCACTTAAAAGGCTTAACTCTTATGGCTACGGTCTTACAGATAAAGAGCTCATATTAAATCTAGTTTATAACCCCAGTAGTCCACAACTACCACCATCCCAAAAAGAATTAGAAGATAAATATAGGAGCGAATTAAAAGAAAGATATGGTATCTTCTTCTCAAATTTGTTTGTTTTAGCTAATATGCCAATAAATAGGTATAAGGAATATTTAAATATAATTGGGAAACTGAAAGCATATAATCAATTGCTTAAGGATAATCATAATTCAAGAAACCTTAAATCCGTAATGTGCAAGTCAACTATTAGTGTTGATTGGGAAGGCTATTTATATGATTGTGATTTCAACCAACAACTTGGGATGAGAAGAATTGGTGATATACAACATTTAAATGATCTCCTAATTCCACTTATCTCGTTAGAAAACAATCCCATCTCAATAGGAAATCATTGCTTTGGCTGTACAGCTGGATCGGGTTCAAGTTGTGGTGGAGAATTAAGTTAAAAAAAAGTTTTATTCATTTATACAGACCGGACATAATGCTCTTACATTTAATGATGATTCCAATAATTTAAATCCGAATTTTTTAGCTGCTGCCTTACCAGCTTTAACAACTTCATTGTTTTCAAACTCTTCAGTTCTACCGCAACGAATACAAATCAAATGGTGATGATCTGGATGGTCATGACTAAGCAACTCAAATCTATTTCCACCTTCACTTAAATCTAGTTCATTAAGAAAAGTCATTTTAACTAAGAGTCTTAAAGTTCTGTATATAGTCGCAAGAGAAACTCTTTCCCCAGAACTTGTTAATTTTGCATGAACTTCTTCCGCACTCAGGTGTATCCCAGAACCAATCTCTTCAAATAGAGAAAGAACCTTTTTTCTTTGTGGTGTCATCCTTTTACCATCTAGACGAAGGCCAGATTCCAAGGGAGAAGGATGAGTACTATAGGGAACGGGAGGGATCAATATTAACAGTATTTTCTCAATAGTCTAGCGTAATGAGAAACGCATGCAACCTATTAAGATCACCTGAAATGGTTTACCAATAAGATGTCTAATTTTACTAAATGATTTATATTAATAAAGATTAAAAATAAATCCTCAAATGGATAATTTTTTTAAAAATAAAACCATGAAAGAAAATATATATAGTAAAAACAAAGTAATACAAGAGGATGAAACATTACTACTTATACTAGATATGCAGGAGAAACTGATAAGTAATATACAAGGTAATCAACTACTAATTTTTAATATAAAAAAGCTTATCGATACATGTAATTTGCTTAATGTTCGTGTTGCTATTACAGAACAGAATCCATCAAAGCTTGGTAGAACTGTAGAATCAATTTTAAAGACTAAAGAATATCCTAAATTTGAAAAAATGGAATTTAGTTGTGGCAAAAATAAGATCTTTATAGATTATATCAAAAAATACAATTTTAAAAATATAATAGTTTGTGGAATAGAGAGTCATATTTGTATCCTCCAAACGTCGATTGAACTTCTAGATCAAGGTTTAAATATACTAATTCCAAGAGATGCTATTGGAAGTAGAAATGAAATAGATAATGATACTGCTTTTTTAAGACTAGTATTATCTGGAGCAATAGCATCAACAACTGAAAGTCTAATATGTGAATTATGTAAGACCTCTAGCAGAAAAGAATTTAGACAGATTAGTAAAATATTAAAAAATTCATTTTCGAATAAATAAGTTACATAATATCTAGACAAATCTTTTTTTTTCAGGCAGTCTGAAGAGAAAAGAAATCACATTATGAATGATTTTTATAAAAACCTCATAATTTCATTACTTACTTTCAGTATTGGTTGCATCATTTCCCTAGTAAGTCCAAAGATTCTTAAGAAGATTTTAAGGAAAATAACATCTGCCACAAAAAGTAAAACAGACGACTATATAGCATCTCTTTTAATTGATACAATCAAACCTTTGGGTTTTATCTTAAGTTTCATTATTGGATGGAAAGTTTTATTAATCGGTGGGATAGTAGATAAGGCATTAATTGGTTTTAGTAAGTTTATATGCCTTATTTATATAGTTCGTTTTATAAATAGAGTCTTTCTTAAAATAATACAAAGATGGGCTAGCAAAATCAATGATCAATCTATTAGCGAAATGATTCGTTCACTTAATCCAATGGTTGGAGCTTCTGTTTGGAGTATAGGAATTATATTTTATCTTCAAAATATGGGTGTCCAAATGGCTGCCATTTGGGCGTTATTAAGTGCAGGAGGTATAGGCGCAGGACTAGCTTTGAAGGAACCAGTTCAAGAGTTTTTTGAATACATAACGATTCTTCTTGATAAACCATTCCAAAGTGGACAATTTATTCATATTGATGGGATTTGGGCAAAAGTTGAAAGAGTAGGTGTGAGATCTACACGATTAAGAAGTATTAATGGAGAAGCAATAATAATGAGTAATAGCAGACTAACAAATGGCGTAATCTCAAATTATGCAGAGATGACGCAAAGAAGACTTGTTCATAAATTGGGTGTGGTCTATGAAACGAGCTATGAGCAAACAAAAAATATACCTGAGATGATAAAAAATATTGTTGATAAAACTGAAAATGCGATCTTCGACAGATGTCATTTTATTGAATTCGCAAATAGTAGTCTTGACTTTGAACTTGTTTATTACATACCAACAAGTGATTATGTTCAAGCAATGTCAGCACAACAAGAAATCAATCTAGAAATCATGAAAAAGTTCCAATCTGAAAATATTAGTTTTGCCTATCCAACTCAAACAATTTATATGAATCAATAAAAGATATTTTTAAATTTTAGTTTCAATTAGAGATTTAGACAACTCCCACAATTTCTCTGATAAATCTTCATTCTGAGCCTCCTCACTAATATTACTTTTTTCGAAAACAAATTTACCTGGTGAAATAATTTTATTACTATAGTAAGTAAAATCACACGTATTATATTTACATGAACAAACTAAATCACTTAAAAGCATACCTGCTTTATAATTTGAAGTAGTTATTCTTAAAAAGTCTCTCGCTAAAGAAGCAAATATTATTTGTCCTAATTGATTATATTTCTTGCTATACCTAAAAAAACCTTGGTTATCTCTTGAGATAACCAAGCCAGGAGCCCATGCAATAACTTGTATTGGAGATTTTTTTTTCTTTAGGCGCTTACTTAACTCCTTCGCGAATAAAATATTACATAATTTACTATCCTTATATGCTTTATCTGCATTAAATTCCTTTCCATCAATCATATCAAATCCAACAACTGATTCTAATCCCAACAAGTTGCCCAAGCTAGCCTTAGCTCCTACTCTCCCTCCCGAACTCATAGGATTATGAACTTCAGATGAAGTAATAATTATTTTTGAATCATTTCTCTTATTTATAAAAGGTAAGAGACTTTGTGTTAAATAAAAATGTGATAAGTGATTCACAGCAAAAGTTAATTCAAATCCTTGAGTTGATCTCCTTGGTATTTTTGAACCTGTATATTGAAGACCCGCATTCAAAATTAAAACGTCAATATTCAGTTTTTTTTTCTTAATTTCGGAACAAAGATAATCAATACTATTTAAATCAGAAAGATCCATTATAGGAGTATAAATACTTCCTCTTTTCAATAAACTACATGGCATTTCATTAACTATATTAATCAACACTTCATTCGCTCTTAATATATTTTTGCAAGGAAGAATTATATTATGTCCCAAAGAGATTAAGTTTAAGACTGCTTTATAACCAATACCTGAGGAACCACCTGTTATAAAAATTGTTAATGGCTTATCTTTATTTGTTTTATTTGATTTTTCTTTCATAAATTCGTAGTTATAATATTAGATCATTTTGGGATTTAATTAAATTATTTATTATTTCGATCTTTCATAAAAAGTAATCAAATACACTTAATATTATAATGAAATCATTAGGTTGATAAAAAACATTAATACAATCCATTGTTAATGCCATCACGAGCTATTGTTGATTCTATAGGCAGAGGTGATTAAAGTGGTATTTCTAGGAGGCAATCAAATAACTAAAGCTTATTCCAAAAATCTAACTTCTATTTCACGACTCCAAACAAACGGCAATATTCCTAAAGGGGAGCTATGAATACTATTGCATTAAAAGATGCTCTAGTACTAGGTTCAGGCCCAGGTGCCTTATCAATAGCGGCAGCCTTGGCGAATGAAAACTTAAAGGTTGAAGTTCTATCTGAACAGTCTCCAGATGAACCGTGGCCCTTCACATATGGTATTTGGGGGGAAGAGGTTGACGAGCTTGGACTAAGTCATTTGCTTGAACATAGATGGATGAACACTGTTAGTTATTTTGGGGAAGGCGACAAAGATCCAAATTCCAAGAAAAATGCAGTGACTAAACACAATAGAGATTATGGCCTTTTTGATAAAAATAAATTGCAAGCTTTTTGGTTAGAGCAATGCAATAAAGCAGAAATTGAATGGCACAAAGATTCTGCAATTAACTTAGTAACTAATCAATTAATTAGCACAGTTAGAACTTCTAAGGGTAAAGAAATTAATGCACGATTAGTAATTGATGCAACGGGTTATAAGCCTGTCTTCATTAAAGCTCCTAACCAAGGACCAGTAGCAGTACAAACTTGTTATGGAATAGTGGGAGAATTCAACGAACCTCCAGTTGAGCAGGGACAATTTGTTCTAATGGACTATCGGTGTGACCACTTGGATCCAGAAGAAAGAAAAGAAGCTCCAACATTTTTGTACGCTATGGATATGGGAAATGGAAAGTTTTTCTTAGAAGAAACATCCCTTGGTCTATTCCCCCCAGTCTCACTTGATGAGTTAAAAAGAAGACTAGAAAAAAGATTGGAAACTCGAGGTTTAGAAATAAAAAGTCTTGAGCATGAAGAGCATGGTTCATATCTCCCAATGAACATGCCTATACCAGATCTAACACAACCCGTTCTTGGCTTTGGAGGTTCTGCTGGAATGGTTCACCCAGCATCTGGATACATGGTTGGCAGCCTTTTAAGAAGAGCTCCTAAAGTTGCCAAAGCTCTTTCATTAGCTATGAAAGATCAAAAAGCATCTTCAGCGTCACTAGCCAAGAAAGGTTGGCAAGTTTTATGGCCAACTGAACTTAGAAGAAAACAAGCTATTTACAAATTTGGATTAGAGAAATTAATGAGATTTGAAGAACAGTTACTAAGAGGATTTTTTGTTGAGTTTTTCAGTTTACCTAATAAACAATGGTATGGATTCCTTACAAATACACTTAGCATTAAAGAATTGATATCGGCAATGTGGAAAATGTTTAGGAAGTCACCATGGACAATCAAACAAGGATTAATGAACATGCATGGAAGAGAATTAAATTTGTTATTAAAGATATTATTAGTTAATAATAAATGAGAAAAATTCTTATAAGTGGAGCTAGTAGGGGTATAGGTAAAGCCATTGCATTAAAATTACTTAAAGAAGGACATGCAATAAGCTTGGGAGTAAGAAAGAAAGAAGATTTAATGAATACACCATTAGATCCAAAATTAAACGATCCGGAAAAATTCCTTGTACATACCTATGATGCAACTGATAAAAACTCATCAAAAGAATGGATCCAAAGTACAGTCAAAACCTTTGGAAATATTAATACAGTTATTCATTGCGCTGGAATATTCAAAAAAACTAAACTGATATTTAATAACAATGAAATAAAGGATATAGAAGAGATATGGAAAGTAAATGTATTAGGACCTTGGTTATTAACAAAAGATGCATGGGAGTATTTATCAATAAATAATTCAGCAAGAATTATTGTATTAGTATCGATGAGTGGAAAACGATCAAAAGGTAGTCTTGCAAGTTATTCAATGAGTAAATTTGCATTAATGAGCCTATGCCAAACGATGAGAAATGAAGGATGGAATCAAGGGATTAGAGTTACAGCAATTTGCCCAGGTTGGGTAAACACAGATATGGCAAAAGGAATTAATCATTTTCCAAAAGAAAGTATGACTCAATCAAAAGATATAGCAAATATTTGTTCGAATTTACTAGAGTTACCAAACAGTTCAGTTCCTTTTGAAATTTCACTCAACTGTCAACTTGAAATATCAGATTAGATAGAGAATTTATTTTAATTCAAATAGCCTTGGTAGGCTTCTTAAATGTATTCAGTAATCCTATTATCGCCTTACGGAGATACTTATGAAAATAATTTCTGTAAAAACCACCAATAGCTTTACCTACGGAATATGTTCTTTGTATTAGACCAACTACAAAATTAAAAAGCCACAAACAAATCAATACAGTAAGTGCTAAAGAAGCTATTGAGTAAACTTTATTTAGCTGTTCTTGTATCGGCTCTAAAAATTGAAGATAGTCAGTAATGTTCATATCGAACAAAGGTTATTAGCTTATAAATAACTTTATAGCCATAATTTTAAGATTAAGCAAGAAATTATAGTAATTTTGTATCAAGCTATAAAATAATTATTATATTTAAAAGGCAATTTGGAAACGGGAAAAAGTATATAAAACATATGCAAACGATGTCATTGAAATGGCAATCAAAAAACCTTTCAACCTATTAGAAACTGTTGAAAAAATCATGAGGTCCTCAATATCATAACCTCCGAAATTGCCAAGCAGAGCAAGCGTCCACATTGGGAGAGATGCAAAAACAATTGAAAGAAAAAAACTAAATATAAACATTTTATTGATAAGAAATGAAATCAAAAAAGTTATACTTGCAAATAAAAAAGATGCATTCAAGCATATTCTTAACTCATCACTTAATCTTTTAGGTAAATTACTTTTTCCTTCTAAGTGACTTATACAGTTTTCAACTTCTGATTCAGATAAACGAAAATAGCTTGTATCAGGAATTCTTTTTTTCTTATATAGTCTCAACAATCGTGCTTTAAAAGGTTTTGGGTCTTTAGTTTTAAATGAAGAAATTATTTTACCTGGCTTCATTTTACTAGCCTCGCTTTCCAAATCACTTGTAGATCCAAGTTTATATAAATCACCATTTTTCATTAGATAAACAAATTCTGGCATGATTGAATCTTTTTAATAAATGAAGCTTAACAATATAAAAAAAATGAATTATATTTTATTATAAAATATAATTCACGAAGGGAGTATCAAAGAATATACTTATAGAATACATCCTTTGACATTTATAGGATTGAATAATCATATCTAGAAATAGCTCTTAATATGATTTTAACAGGAAAATTATGAAGTACAATATACTATATAGTTTTAGACGATGTCCTTACGCTATACGAGCTAGATGGGCTTTAGTAAATACAAATCATTTAGTAGAGTTAAGAGAGGTCGACCTAAAGAAGAAGCCTAATGAATTAATTGAAATTTCCCAAAAAGCAACTGTACCCGTATTAAAGACAAGTTTAAATAAAGTCATTGATCAGAGTATAGACATTATGATCTGGAGTATTAAAAGATCAAACATGTATATATTACTTGGTGAAAATAATAATATATCTCAAGAAATATTTGATCTTATAGAAATAAATGACAAAAGTTTTAAATATCATTTAGATCGATTTAAATATGCATCTAGATATAATTATCAAGATTTAGATAAACATCGTAATGCTGGTATCGAAATACTTTTATCGTTAAACAATAGATTAAGTAATTTTTCGAAGAAGGGAAAACCTCTATTTCTTGTTGATGCAAAAGAAAGTATTGCTGATTGGGCTATATGGCCATTCGTAAGGCAATTTAGATTAGCTGATATCAAAAAATTTGACCAAAATCATGAAATAAAGTTTTTACGAAGTTGGTTAAATTATTTTTTATCTCACAAGAAATATCCATTAGTTATGAAAAAAATCGAACCTTGGACTCCACAAAGTCAACCATTGATCTTTGGAAAATAAATCCAGAAGGTATTTAAAGTTATTCTGAAGCCCTCCTTTTATCAATAATTCTTGATAACTGTAAAAAATATCCAGCTGTACAAAACTTACCTAGATTCCTTTCTCTATTACCTATATCACTTCTAAATTCAGCAGTTTCCGCCATCACTAAATCCAACTGATCCTGGGGCAACTCATAGAGTTCTCTTAATTCAACCTCTTTCCCTAAAAGATGACTTTTAAACCATTTTTCTTTTAATTCTTGAGGAGGAATTTCTTTGTAGATTTGTCGATTCATGTACGGAAGGCAAATAGTTTATAAATCCAATATTTAAAATCAATTATAACTTTACTAAGTGTATGAATTATCATGCAGATGCTTTTATATATTTTGACTGTAAAGATATTGCAACAGCAAATAAAGCTAATGAAATGAATCCACAAAATTCCGTCCATCCTTTAAGCCCAAAATTACTAATAAATAAAGGAGCTATTACAGTAATTAATCCGCCTGAAAGTAATGGTTGAAGGAATAATTGCTTAATAGAAAACACAGGTAAGGTATTAGTGGAATTCCTAGGATCAGCCAATCTCAAAAGCAATAGTCCGCTAGCTGCAACCCCTGTTGAATTTCCAAACTCAGCAATTGCTCTTTCAAACCATTCTTCTCTAAAAAATAATCTAGAAAAAATCAACATGCCTACTAAGTTCCAAGTCAACCCACCAATAGCCAAGATACTTATAGGAACCCAATATTGAACTAATAATGGTAAGTTCAACCCCGCCATGGCAGTAATAATAAGTAGATCTGTTGAAAGTATCCCTATCTCACGTTGAAAAAGTGATGAAACTAATTTTGTTCTACCAGCTTTTTCTAATGAAAATCTTACAAGAAATGACCCCATTAAAGCTAATGGAAATACTGGGAAAGCTAATATCACCTGTTTACTAATATCACCCATATAAATAGAAGATAATCTTAATAAATAGAGTAAAAAGAGACCAACTAATACAGCTAATCCTGCAAAAGCAAAATTAAATAAAAGCAACCTAAGTTGTTCAAGTGGCTTGAATTCAAGATCGATATCAATCAAATCGTTATTAACCTCCTGCTTAGCAGGCACTAGCCATCCAAAAAACCTAGCTATAACAACCAATCCACTTCCTAAAAAGGTAGAAGCGAGTAAGCCTAATGTGGCCATCGCAAATCCTAAATCTAACCCCTCAGAAAAGCCAAGTTTCGTAAAACTATCTCCCATGATTGCCGCAGCCCCATGACCTCCCTCAAAACCAACTTCAATAATGCATCCCATGAGTGGATCAACACCAAAATAAGGTAACAAAAATGACAAGACAATTATTCCACCAACAACATATTGACCAAAACCAAGTAAAAGACCTAATAAAGCCTGAGAAGCAACTGGCCTCCATAGACCACTAACCCTTGGAATAGGTCTACCAAGCATTAATGTCGCAAAGACCAAAGTAAGCAAAGGTGTTGGTAATTGCATCCAAGTATTTAAAACCCTCTCGGGCAAAAGGGATAAAGGTCCATAAGGCCCAATTAAGAAACCTATTGCCCCAACTAACAGAGCTATAGGGATACCAAATCTCTCCAACTTCATCGCAGAATCCAACCTTCTTCCAAGAGTAAGGAGAATTCCTATTATTCCTAGCAAACCCAGAGATAGAAATAACGTGGGGATTGCATTAATTTTATATAGGCCGTCGAAACCAAAAAACAATTGACTCATCTATTCATTCGCTAAAGGAAATAAATGAAAACCTTAAGAAGAGATATCCCATTTTAATATTTGATATCGAAATCAATTTTAATTCGTATTATATCTCAATTAACTAAATTACTTACCTACAATTGAAAACAACTAAAAAACGAGTGTTGATTAACACCATAAATAAATAAAAATTAACTAAACTAATTAAATTGAATATTAAATCTATTTATTATCATTGTTAATACTTCCAACTTTACAGACAAAACATACCTAAATAGTCAATCAAAGCAACTATTGAGGAACTCTCTAGCCTTTCAAACTTAAGCTTTAATTAAAAAAAACAACATAATAAAAAAGCCCCACTTACGTGGGGCTTTTTTATTGAACTAAAGTAATTCAACTATTTTAATGATACTGAGGCAGTATCTAAATTAGTTAAAGCATTAGTGACTCTTTTAAAGTCAAATCCCATTGCTCTTAAGGCATGCCATAAATGACCCTGGATATAAAAGAAACCAAGATAATAATGAACATTAACTAACCAAGCTCTAGATGTATGGGCACCATTAGGAATATCAACAGTATCTATCCAATAAGGAGAGATACCGAACTTAAGCTCTAAAGGCTCGCCAAACCATTCAACTGGGTAAACAGTAGTATTTTGTGCACACCAGAAAGCTGCGACAACAGCCATCCAACCTATACCTGCTAGAGACCAAGAAAGAATAGCCTCTGCGGAAAGAAGTCCAGATCCTTTGAACTTTGTGTATTCACCAACTTGCTTAGTAGCGATATGAAATGCGCCACCAGTAATTTCCAAGAAAGCTAAGAAAGCATGGCCACCCATAACGTCTTCCAAGCTATCAATAGTAAGGAAGTCGAACTGATGGTCCCAAATGTGACTCAAGTTAAGATTGTATTCAACTTGGCGAATGGCTCCAATTGATGGATCGTAGATTCCATGAATTCTGGCCCATTCAACAAACCAAATGCAAGCGACACCAAAGAAAATCAAGTGATGTCCAAGAATAAAGGTCTGATTGTCAGGATTGTCCCATTCAAGTTTAAATTTTCTCGCCTGAGGTACAGAAGAATCCTGCATATCGGCAGAGAAAAGCAATGAATGCATTAACCCACCAGCGCCATAAACCATGGACAAAACCAAGTGAACTACAGCAATTGAAACGACTGCAGTACCACCAACAAAAGCTCCTGTTTCATCAAAACCAATACCTAGAGCTGCCAAATGTGGAAGCGCAATTAGTGGCTGATGTCCCATAGGTACTGATGGGTCAAAGCGAGCTAATTCAAATAAAGTGAAGGCACCAGCCCAGAAAGCAATCAAACCGGTATGAGCGGCATGAGCAGCAATAAATTTGCCTGAACGGTTGGTGACCCCTGAGTTGCCAGCCCACCACCCGTAGGTGACACCTGGATTTCCATAGGTCTGCATTAGAAGTGCTATTTTTCAAAACCGAACAGAGATTACTGCAAATTCACCAAATACACATGTTGGAGAAAGAATCTGTAAATTTTTTTTATTATTTAAATCCAATACAACTACAAAATAATTCAGAATTTTGTTTTAAATGCAACAAAACAGAAACAACTGATTAGAAAAAAATAAAACCATGTAGTCCTTAACGCTTAAAATTTATAAATATAGAATTAATTGATAGATAAACATAGAATTCATATCAGGTATTCAAAACCAACAAGGTCACAAGATCAATATAAATACACTCAAATATGTAATTAATATAAAAGATCAATTTGGAGTCTTTATTTACAACTATTAAATAATTAAATACTTTTGAATAACAATGATGGAATTCGAGCGAATTAATAGTCTCAAAATGGAGACTGAAGACCATTATAGAAAAAGAGCAAAATCTTATAGAACATCTCCAGAATATGGAAAAATGGTCTCTCTTTATCCAATTTTAGAGACATCCATCCAAGACTGTAAAGATGAAAATCTAGTAGCTTAAAAATCAACTCTTAAATATTGAATTCTTTATAGTCTTTTGATTATTTTTTTATTAAGCTTCCATTAGATCAAAAAATGATCATTCTTCTGCCAATATTCAACATCCTATTTGTTCGCCTTATACAAATGAAAGCGTTCTTCTTCCATAGGAATTATTTAGAAAAATATTAACTTCTCCAATTAGGCTTTGTTTTTATATCCCCCCTTCTCTAATTAGCTAAAAATTTTTTTCAACAGCTCTTAAAATCTCGCTAACATATTTTCCTGATAACCCTTAAATATTATATGAGCATAGAACAAGTCAGTATTCTTAAAGTAAAAGGCTGTAGAACAGAATTTAAATTTTCTCTGGAATGAACTTCAAAAACAAGTGGAAGATTAGATTATGAAAATATTTCAAAATTGTTTGAATAAAAAGATCTAGATCTTCCTAAACCAAGGTCTAATAAAATTCTTAGTTATAGGTATAGTTAACCCAGAATCAGTAGATGGCTGTGTATAGGATTCACTTATTATTTCAGCTTTATTATTAACTAGTTTAGAAGAATCTGAATTAATATTTTCATCCCATCCACATTCCCAATTAGTTGTTTCAGATAATTGAGACCAAGAAAGTTTTAGTACCACACTCGAATCTAGAACAGACATTAAGACCACCCATCTATTCTCCAGTTCACCACCATAGTTTATAGCAACAAAATACTTATTTTTATCAATAAAAGCCTTACTAGTCCATGCTTTAAATGGAGGCCAAGTCATAGGTAGTTTGTATTTAAAATATCCACATTAATTAATTTTGATAACCCCATTTTGATTTAAAATTTAAAATAGAATTATTATCTCTTCTTCTTAATTTTAATATATTCATCTCTAATCGATTTTAGCAATGCCTTTTTTTTTCTCATTAATTCATCCTTTTCCCTAGAATCTATTTCAAGCCTCTCTTCCTTGGTCAAATTCATCCAATTATTTATATCAAAGTCATAATTAAATTTTTTCCGATGATTTTTTTTCTTTCTTTTGAAAATAGATGTAAATAACATTAGTTCTTAGTAAGAGTAAAATTAGTAAACTTCATCAATACAACCTCAATTATTAAAGCATCAAGATCCGCCATATAGTATCTTTATTATTATATTTTAGTTTCCCTCTCCCAACTTCCACAAATTCAGACTTGTATCCTCTATATCTTTCCGATTAACGACTGATCTAGTATCAAAGATCCAAGCGGGTGATCTCATTAAAGATGCTAAAGAATTCCAATCGAGGCCAAAGAATTCATCCCATGCAGTAAGAATTAAAACTGCATCAACATTTTCCAATGCATCTGGAATTGAACTGGCCATTTTCCATGTACCTTGATTATTAGAAGAAAATTGTTCTAAATCCTCACGTATTCTTTTAAATGAAACTTTAGGGTCATAAATCGAGAGAAGAGCACCTTCTTCTAGCAAATCACTAGCAATCCTTATTGCAGGAGATTCACGGGTATCGTTTGTGTTTGCCTTAAAAGAAAAACCTAGTATTGCTATATTTTTTCCACCAACCGTTCCAAAAAGCTTTTCAAGAACTATTTTATAAATTCTATCCTGTTGCCAAGTATTTAGGAGCAAAACTTGATTCCAGTAATTAGCAACCTCAGGCAAACCAAAATACCCACTCAAATAAACTAGATTCAAAATATCCTTTTTAAAGCAACTCCCACCAAAGCCAGGTCCTGCACAAAGAAATTGGTTTCCTATCCTTTTATCCATACCTATCGCTGTTGCAACCTCCTGAATATCTGCGCCTGTAGCTTCACAAAAAGCTGAAATAGAATTTATAGAACTAATACGTTGAGCTAAAAATGCATTTGCAGCTAATTTTGAAAGTTCGCTACTCCATAAATTCGTACAAATTATCTGTTTCCTAGGAACCCAATTCAAATAAATATTTACTAATGCTTTTACAGCATCAGGATCCTCTCCACCAATTAAAACCCTATCAGGATTTTCTAGGTCCTTTATTGCAGTACCCTCTGCCAAGAATTCGGGATTAGATAAAACGGAAAAAGTCTTTGAAATTTTGTTTTTTTGATTCTCTCTATTCGCTGTATTAAGTATTTCTTTGATTGCTTGTGCTGTACGAACTGGAAGAGTACTTTTTTCAACAACTATAGTGTGCCCATTTGCGTATTTAGCGACTTGTCTTGCACTGGCTTCTAGCCAACTAAGATCACTTGCTTGACCGGCTCCAAGCCCTTTGGTTTTTGTTGGAGTATTAACTGATATAAAAATCATATCTGCACCAAATATTGACTTTTTCATTTCTGAACTAAAGAAAAGGTTTCGCCCTCTGGTTCTTGAAATTATTTGATCTAATCCAGGTTCAAAAATTGGTAATTTATTGAGATCAGAATCATTCCATGCCGCAATTCTTTCTTTATTTATATCAACAACCCTAATTTCCAACTCAGGACATCTATCTGCAATAACAGACATGGTTGGGCCTCCAACATAACCAGCACCAATGCAACAAATTTTTCGGATTTTAATAGGACTCATATTTAAAGAATTAATCATTTCATTTATCAATCAATTTTTCAGCCAACTTATCTAGTCCATCTCTTAAGAAAATATATTCCTCACTCCTCTCACCTTCTGCATTATCTCTTAATTTCTTAATCAATAATTGACCTTTTGATACCTCATCATCACCTATAACTATTGCCCATTTGGCCCTACTTTTATCTGCACGTTTGAATTGTTTAGAAAAAGATGAACCTGAATAATCCAAATCAATCCTTAAATTAGCTTTCCTTAACTTACGTGAAATATTCAAAGCAATTTTTTCAGCTTTTTCTCCTCTATGAATAACATAGAAGTCAGGAGATTTTGTATTTAAAATATTATCACCAGCAAGAATTATTAATCTTTCCATCCCTATAGCCCATCCTATTGAAGCTGTTTCAGGGCCTCCCAATTCGCCTATTAAGCTATCGTAACGTCCGCCTCCACAAACTGTTGCTTGAGACCCAAGATGATCACTTGTTATTTCAAAAGCGGTATGAGAATAATAATCAAGTCCTCTTACCAAATTATTATTTATTTTATATGGGATATCTAGATTATCAAGTAACTCCTGTAAATAATCAAATCTAGTTTTACTCTCATCAGATAAAAAGTCACTTAGAGATGGAGCCTCAGTTAAAAGTTCTTTTGTAGAATTATTTTTACTATCTAATATTCTCAGGGGATTAACTTTAATTCTTTTCTGGGAATCTTCATCTAACAAATCAAATCTCTGATTTAGCCAATTTTTTAACTCTTCTTTGAAGACATTGCGATCTTCATTACTTCCAAGGCTATTAAGTTCTAAAGTCAAATCATTCAGTCCAACATCATTTAAGAAGTCCCAAGCAATAGAAATAACCTCAGCTTCACTCATGACAGAAGCTAATCCAACAAATTCGACTCCAATTTGATGAAACTGTCTTTGTCTTCCTGCTTGGGGACGCTCGTAACGAAACATTGGTCCTTGATACCAGAGCCTTTGAGGACCATTATTTAATAATCCATGTTGAACAATTGACCTTGCAACAGAAGCTGTACCCTCAGGTCTCAAAGTGCATGAACGACCTCCTCTATCTTCAAAGTTATACATTTCCTTGCCAACAACATCAGTATTTTCGCCAATACTCCTAGAAAATAATTCAGTTTGTTCAATGATCGGTGTTCTAATTTCTTGAAGACCAGCTCGACTAAAATGTTCTAGGGCAATTGATTCGACCTTCTGCCAGGAATGACTCTGAGCTGGTAAAAGATCTACCATGCCTCTTAAATTCTTGAGATTAATCAAAGTAGCTTTAGCAAAATTATTTGTTGTTTGTTTAATAGTAATTGTTTAAGTAAACCGGCAAATCAATATTTAATCTTTGAGCTAGTCCAAAATAAATTACTAAAGCTCAATTTTGAAAGATATTTAAGCTTAATATTCTAATCGAGTAGCACCTGAATATCTAACCAACCAAAAATTGACTCTTTTCCTCACATTAAAAGGCATTTCATTTTGAAGTTGCATTAATTCTATAGCTCCAAGTCTTTTTAGTTCTTTTGATTCCAGACTCCACATCTTTTCAGCTTCACAAATTAAACGAGCCCAACTTCTAGAATGCTGCCAATGCCTGAGACGCCTTTTCAATTCATTACTATCAGTCTTACTTTTAACAAGAGGACATTGATCGAGTATATTTTTCTGGGTGAAACTTTTTCTCATAAATCAATCATTGATAAAGCTTTAGAAAACTCATTACTTAATACATTAAATATATTGCCAAGATTTGAAATGAGTAATTTATGAAAAATCTAGCTTAATTATTAAAATCGACTTCTTGTACAGGAAATTCTAATTTTTCCATATCCCGTCGGCTCATTTTTCTAGACCAAGCACCCTTAATTGCATCATTCCATCTAAAGCCGGCGTTTTTAGCCAAATACCTTTGATCATAAGAGATCTCTGCTCGAAGTAGAACTTTAGGTTCAAGAGCTCTAATCAAAAGCTTTTCAAGTTCACTACATCGTTTGAAGACCTCTGCTAAATATATGCAATCTGTCAAAGCTCTATGTGCATTCCAGACTGGAATTCCATAAGCCAATGCAAGATCTCTTACAGAGGGACGTGTTTTCAATTGTCTATCGGCTGGCCATGTTATATCGTCCATAGAACAAATCCATTGTTTTTCAATCTGAGGTAATTTTCTAAGACCAAACCATTTCATATCAAATTCTGCATTATGAGCAACAATCACATCTGATACCTGAACCAATGATTGAAAATATTTAATTGCTTCAAATAAGGGTTGTGGCAATCTAGTTATTTCAGCGGGAATATTGTTTATTTTTTCTGCGTTATTATTTTGAACTGGTAAAAGAAAAGATTGCTGCGCTAACACCGATCTACTTTTGACATTAAAAAGTATAGAACCAACCTCAAGACAATCATCATTTTCACTATCAAGACCAGTAGTTTCCGTATCCAAAATCAGGATATTCTCCAATGAAGGCTCATTCTTTAAAATTCCAAGCGATTCTTCGTTTGATTTCGAAGAACTTCCCTCTCCTAGATTTTGCTCGTTTTCATTTAAAGTTTCTTTAGTTGTTT